>NZ_SMKD01000009.1 GCF_004348595.1 Micromonospora sp. KC723 | reverse complement strand
CCGCCCCCCTGCCCGTGGACGCGGATCTGGTGGTCAGCCTCGACGGGGTCGGCGTGCAGCGGGCCGGCACCGCGCTGCTGCACGACGTGGACTGGCGGGTCGAGCTCGACGAACGCTGGGTCGTGCTCGGCCCCAACGGCGCCGGCAAGACCACGCTGCTCAACCTGGCCGCCGGCCGGCTGCATCCGACCACCGGCGCGGCCCACGTGCTCGGCGAGCGGATCGGCCGCACCGACGTCAACGAGCTGCGGACGCGTATCGGTCTGTCCACCGCGGCCCTGGCGGAGCGGCTCCCCGCCGACGAGCGGGTCAGCGACGCGGTGGTCACCGCGGCCTGGTCGGTGGTGGGCCGCTGGCGGGAGAGCTACGACCGCACCGACGAGGCGCGGGCCCACGCCCTGCTGGGCCAGCTCGGCGTCGGCCACCTCGCCGAGCGCGCCTACGGCACCCTCTCCGAGGGGGAGCGCAAGCGGGTGCAGATCGCCCGCGCCCTGATGACCGACCCGGAGCTGCTGCTGCTCGACGAGCCGGCGGCCGGCCTCGACCTGGGCGGCCGGGAGGACCTGGTGGCCCGGCTGGCCGAGCTGGCGTACGACCCGGACGCCCCCGCCCTGGTGCTGGTCACCCATCACGTCGAGGAGATCCCGCCCGGCTTCACCCACGCGCTGCTGCTGCGCGACGGGGGTGTGGTCGCGCAGGGCCTGCTCGCCGACACGCTCACCGGGGACAACCTCTCCAAGACCTTCGGCCTGCCGCTGGTCGTCGAGCGGCACGGCGAGCGGTACACCGCCCGCGCGGCCTGAGTAGCCTCCGTCCGCACGTCTCCGCGCGGCGGGCCCCGGGCCTGTGCCGGCAGTCCCTGGCCTCCGACCAGGCCCTAGACTCGCGGTGAGGGGCAGGTCGGGGCAGGAGGTCGTGGTGCGGCAGACCCGGGTCGTCGTGGTGGGCAGCGCGAACATGGACCTCGTCGGCGCCGGCCCGGCGCTGCCCCGTCCGGGCGAGACCGTGCTCGGTAACGACTTCGTCATGGTGCCCGGCGGCAAGGGGGCCAACCAGGCGGTCGGCGCGGCCCGGGCGGGCGCCTCCTGCGCCTTCCTCGGCGCGATCGGTTCGGACGCCTTCGGGGTGACCCTGCGGTCCCGGATCACCGCCGCCGGCGTGGACACCGGCCAGCTCCGGGTGGTGTACGGGGCCTCCGGTGTGGCGCTGGTCCTGGTGAACGCCGCCGGCGAGAACTCGATCCTGGTGGTCCCGGGCGCCAACGACGCCTTCCGCGGGCTCACCGAGGGCGAGCTAAACACGGTACGTCAGGCCGACGTCCTGGTCGCCCAGCTGGAGATCCCAGTCGAGACGGTGACCACGGCGGCGGTGGCGGCCCGGGAGGCGGGCACCCGCGTGATCCTCAACGCGGCACCGGCCCGGCAGGTGCCGGCCGAGTTGCTGGCGGCGGTGGACCTGCTGGTGGTCAACGAGACCGAGGCGCAGACGCTCACCGGCCAGGGCCGGGAGCAGCGGCGGGCGCTGCTGGACCTGGTGCCCCGCGCCGTGCTCACCCTGGGTGGCCAGGGTGCCTGGTACCTCGACCGGGACGGCGCGGACGTGCACGTCCCGGCGATCGAGGTGGAGGTGGTGGACTCCACCGCCGCCGGTGACGCGTTCACGGCGGCGCTGGCGGTGGCCTGGGGCGAGGGCCGTCCGGTGCCCGAGGCGGTGCGGTGGGCGGCGGCGGCCGGCGCCGCCTGCGTCCGCAAGCTGGGCGCCTCGGTGGCGCTGCCGTACCGGTCGGAGATCGACGCCCTCTACGCCCCGGCCGCCGGCTGAGGGTCACTCGCCGGATTCGTCGCTCATCCGTTCGCCCCGGCGGCGCAGCATGCCGAGGCCGGGGATGCCGGCGACGGCGAGCCGCAGGTCGCGGGTGACGTCGAGCAGGTCGTGCAGGTCCGGGCCGACCCGGTCCAGGGTGGCCAGGATCGGCAGGATGTCCGAGGTCAGGTGTGCCTTGAGCTTCGGCAGCTCGTCCACCAGGCGGATCGCCGCGGTCACCTCCTCCTGGCTGAGTTCCGCCACGAACCGGTGCGCCATCGGCGCTCCCCGGCGCAGCGCCGGCTCGTACGCCGCCAGCAGGTCCGTCGCGGTGGCGGCGGCGCCCTCGGCGGTGGCGACCGTGCCGGCGGCCCGGCCCGTGACGGCGTCCGCCTCGGCGACCAGCCCGGCGGCGGCCCGGGTGACCCGGTCCGCCTCGCCGACCACCGCAGCCGCCGCCGAGGCCACCTCGGTGGCGGTGTCGATCGCGGTCGTCGCGGCGGCGCTGATCACCGCCACCTCCCGTACCGCCGTTTCGGCGTCGGCGAGCACCTGGTCGGTCCGGTCCAGGGTGCTCTCGATCCGGTCGACCACCCCGTTGATCCGCGCCAACAGGGCCTCCACCCCGTCCAGCACGGCGAACGCGCGGGCCGGCACGGCGGCGAACGAGGCGGCCGAACCGAACGCCTGGTCGAGGGCGGAGCGGGTGCGGCCGACGACGTCACCCGGCCGGGGAAGGGGGATAGCCATGTGACCAGTGTGCGTCCCCCCGGCCAGCGTCGGCGACGGCAACCGGCCGTGCCCACCGCCCGGCGTCACTGCCCGGGGTGCTGTTCGACGGCGCGTTGCACAGCCCGGTAGATCTGCCCGAACCGTAACGCGTCTGGTGTGCGCACCAGCATCACCTCGGTGCCGTGGTGTCGCACCCACAACTCGTGCACCCGGTTGCCGCGTTCGTAGGAGCGGTCCAGCCAGCCCAGCGGCAGCTCCAGGAAGGGGGTCAGGGCCAGCGCCGCGACCGCACAGCCGGCCAGGGTGACCAGCGCCGGCGTCCAGTTCCCCCGGTCCTGCGCGGACCAGAGCAGCGCCACCACGCAGACCAGCGCCACCAGCGGCGGCAGCGACAGCAGCAGGACCAGCACCCCCCGGCCCAGCACCCGCCCCCGCACGGCCATCGTCGTGGCGCCACGCGCGTGCCAGACGTACGTCACGTCGGCGATCCGGACGCTGTGCCCGCCGGCCCGGATCGACTCGGAGGTCACCCGCACCGCCTCGTCCCGGTAATAGAGGGTCATGGATAACCCTAACCATCCGGCGGCAACCTCGGCCGCCCGTGCCGGGGCGGTTTGTCGGCGCGTAGGGGCGTGGGCTACCGCCCTGTGCCGGGCCGCTCGCCACGGGCCGACGCGCCGGTCCCGCTTCGCCCGGCCGGCGCGGAGCCGGGCGGGGCGGCCGGGCGGTTCTCCAGCGCCCGCTGCGCCGCCCGGTAGATCTGCCCGAAGCGCAGCGCGTCCCCGGTGCGCAGCAGCAGGACCGGCCGGCCGCGCCAGCGCGCCCACATCTCCAGTTGCCGGCTGCCCCGCGCGTACGACCGGTCGAGGAACTCGAAGAGGAAGTCGGCGACCGGGCCGACGGCGAGCCCGACCAGCACGGAGGCGCCCACGACGGCGATCGTGACGGTGGGCGAGCGGCCCAGCCAGACGGCGAGCCCGATGCCGAGCACGGCGGCCACCAGCGGCCCGGCCAGCGCCACGCCGATCGCGCCCCGGCCGGCCAGCACCCGCCAGGACCGGCTGCCCCGGCGGTGCCACAGCATGCCGACCTCGGCCAGCGGGTAGGCCCGTCCCTCGATCCGGATGGCGGTGGAGGTGACCTGCACCGACCTGTCGTCGTAGTAGGTGATCATGGCGGACTCCCGGCGCGGAGGGCTGACCTGAGACTACGTACCCCAACGACCGGGCCGTAAGGTTGGCACGCGACTTCGACGAGGAAGTGAGGGCGGCGTGAGCGAGTTCGTGCGGCTGGAGACCAGGGACGGCATCGGCACCATCCGGCTGGAGCGACCGCCGATGAACGCCCTCAACACCCAGGTGCAGGAGGAGTTGCGCGCCGCCGCGGCGGCGGCCACCGCCGACCCGGGCGTCCGCGCGGTGATCGTGTACGGCGGGGAGAAGGTCTTCGCCGCCGGCGCGGACATCAAGGAGATGGCCGGTATGTCCTACGTGGACATGGCGGAGCGGGCCGCCGACCTGTCCAGCGCCCTCGGCGCGATCGCCCGGATCCCCAAGCCGGTCGTCGCGGCGATCACCGGGTACGCCCTCGGCGGCGGCTGCGAGCTGGCCCTGGCCTGCGACTGGCGGATCGTGGCCGAGGACGCCAAGCTCGGCCAGCCGGAGATCCGGCTCGGCATCATTCCCGGCGCCGGCGGCACCCAGCGGTTGGCCCGTCTGGTCGGGCCGGCCCGCGCCAAGGATCTGATCATGACGGGTCGGATGGTCGACGCGCCGGAGGCGCTGCGGATCGGCCTGGCCGACCGGGTGGTCCCGGCGGCGCGGGTCTACGACGCGGCGGTCGGGTTGGTCACCCCGTTCCTGACCGGCCCGGCGCAGGCGCTGCGCGCCGCCAAGCTGGCGGTCGACGGTGGCCTGGACATGGACCTCACCTCCGGTCTGGCCTGGGAGAGCCAGCTATTCGCGGCGCTGTTCGCCACCGACGACCGGCGCGAGGGCATGGCCGCGTTCGTCGAGAAGCGCCGACCGGACTTCACCGGCCGCTGACCCCGCCGTCGGGCCGGCGCCCACCCGCCGGCCCGACCAGGGGCGGTTCACATTCCCCGTACCGGCCAGTAGCGTGTGACACCCGGCAGGCGACGAGGGAGCGGTGATGACGGAACGGGTCGAGGGCCACGGCGGAGAGCTGGCGCTGGCCGCGCTGCGCGCGTACGGCGTACGGGAGATGTTCACCCTCTCCGGCGGCCACGTCTTCCCGCTCTACGACGCCGCGCACCGCACCGGCTTCCCGATCTACGACGTCCGGCACGAGCAGTCGGCGGTCTTCGCCGCCGAGGCGGTGGCCAAGCTCCAGCGCCGCCCCGGTCTGGCCGTGCTCACCGCCGGTCCCGGCGTCACCAACGGCGTCTCCGGGCTGACCAGCGCGTACTTCAACGCCTCCCCGGTGCTGGTGCTGGGCGGGCGGGCGCCGCAGTTCCGCTGGGGCTCCGGCAGCCTCCAGGAGATGGACCACCTGCCGCTGGTCGCCCCGGTGACCAAGCACGCCGAGACGGTGTTCAGCGTTGACGACATCCCGCGTGCGGTCGACGCCGCGCTGACCGCCGCGCTCACCCCGCACCGCGGTCCCGTCTTCCTCGACTTCCCTCTCGAGGCCGTCTTCTCCGTCGGTGACGCCGAACTGCCCGAGGTCACCCCGGTCGCCCCGATCGAGGCCGACCCCGACGAGGTCGCGACGGCCGCCCGCCTGATCGCCGGCGCGCGGCGCCCGGTGATCATCGCCGGTTCCGACGTGTACGCCGGTGACGCTGTCGCCGCCCTGCGGGCGGCCGCCGAGGCGTTGCGGGTGCCCGTCTTCACCAACGGCATGGGTCGCGGCGCGCTGCCGCCGGAGCACCCGCTCGCCTTCGCCAAGGCCCGCCGGGTCGCCCTCAAGGGCGCCGACGTGGTCGTGGTGGTCGGCACCCCGCTCGACTTCCGGCTGAGCTTCGGTGACTTCGGCGACGCCGCCGTGGTGCACGTCGTCGACGCCCCCGGCCAGCGCGCCGGGCACGTCCAGCCGGCCGTCAGCCCCGCCGGCGACCTGCGGCTCATCCTCACCGCCTTCGCCGACACCGGCGACCGGGCCGACCACGACGACTGGATCGCCCAACTCCGGGTCGCCGAGGACGCCGCGAAGGCCCGCGACGCCGAGGAGATGGCCGCCGAGACCGACCCGATCCGCCCGGCCCGGGTCTACGGCGAACTGCGCAAGGTTCTCGCGGCGGACGCGATCACCATCGGCGACGGCGGCGACTTCGTCTCGTACGCCGGGAGGTACCTGGAGCCGGCACAGCCCGGCACCTGGCTCGACCCCGGCCCGTACGGCTGCCTCGGCACCGGCATGGGCTACGCGATGGGGGCCCGGGTCACCCATCCGGACCGGCAGATCTGCGTGCTGATGGGCGACGGCGCGGCGGGCTTCTCGCTGATGGACGTCGAGTCCCTCGTCCGGCAGAGACTTCCGGTGGTCATCGTGGTCGGCAACAACGGCATCTGGGGCCTGGAGAAGCACCCGATGCGGGCCATGTACGGCTACGACGTCGCCGCCGACCTCCAGCCGGAACTGCGCTACGACCGGGTGGTCGAGGCGCTCGGCGGAGCGGGGGAGACGGTGGCCAAGGCCGCCGACCTCGGTCCGGCCCTGGGCCGAGCCTTCGACGCCGGGGTGCCGTACCTGGTCAACGTGCTCACCGACCCGGCCGACGCGTACCCCCGCTCGTCGAACCTGGCCTGAATCGCGGGGCCGCGCCGTCGGTCCGGCGGCTGGTGGCGTAAATCAGCGGAACCCCGGCGTCCGTCGTCGTAGGGTCGGCTCCGTGCCCGACGAAGTGTCACACCCGTCGGGCAGGGTGGGAGGCCGACCAGCGATGACGGGAGTTTCCGCATGACCTACGCGATCCGTGCCGAAGGGTTGGTGCGCCGCTTCGGTGACACCACCGCCCTGGCCGGAGTCGACCTGGCGGTCCCCACCGGGACGGTCTTCGGCCTGCTCGGGCCCAACGGCGCCGGCAAGACCACGACCGTACGGGTGCTCGCCACCCTGCTCACCGCCGACGAGGGCCAGGCCACCGTCGGTGGCTACGACGTCCGCCGCGACCCGCACCGGGTGCGGCAGCTGATCGGCCTCACCGGCCAGTACGCCTCGGTCGACGAGGCCCTCACCGGCACCGAGAACCTGCTGCTGATCGGCCGGCTGCTCGGACTGGGCCGGGCGCAGGCCCGGGCCCGTGCCGCCGAACTGCTCGCCGACTTCCAGCTCAGCGACGCCGCCGGCCGGGCGGCCAAGACCTACTCCGGCGGCATGCGCCGCCGGCTGGACCTGGCCGCCAGCCTGGTCGGCCGGCCGCAGGTGCTCTTCCTCGACGAGCCGACCACCGGGCTGGATCCGCGCAGCCGTAACGAGCTGTGGGACGTCGTCCGCACCCTGGTCGCCGACGGCGTGACGGTGCTGCTGACCACCCAGTACCTCGAGGAGGCCGACCAGCTCGCCAGCGAGATCGCAGTGGTCGACCACGGTCGGGTGATCGCCCAGGGCACGCCGGAGGAGCTGAAGGCGAAGACCGGCGGGCAGGTGCTCACCGTCCGTCCGGCCGACCCGGCCGACCTGCCGACGGTGCTCGCGGTCGCCGGTGAGGTGGCTCGGGCCACTCCCGAGGTCGCCCAGACCACGGTCACCGTCCCGGTCAGCGACCCGGACGTGCTGCCCGCGGTGGTCCGCCGGCTCGACGCCGCCGACGTGCGGGTGGCCGAGCTGGCGCTGCGTGGTGCCAGTCTGGACGAGGTCTTCCTCTCCCTCACCGGGCACCGGGCCGAGCAGGACGCCGACACCGACGCCATGGAAGGGAGCCTGGCATGACCGCCGCCACCGCCACGCCCGCCACCCTGCCCGCTCCGGCGCGCCGCCTGGGCGTCGTCGCGGGACTGCGCCACACCGCCACCCTGGCCTGGCGAAGCCTGGTGCAGATCAAGCACAACCCGATGGAACTGCTCGACCTGAGCATCCAGCCGGTCATGTTCGTGTTGCTCTTCACGTACGTCTTCGGCACCGCGATCGCCGGCTCCTCCGGCGACTACCTGCGCTTCATGTTGCCGGGCATCATGGTGCAGAACGCTCTCTTCGCCACGATGACCACCGGGTTCGGCCTCAACCAGGATCTGACCAAGGGTGTCTTCGACCGGTTGCGGGCCCTGCCGATCGCCCGCTGGGCGCCGCTGGCCGGGCGGATCCTCGCCGACACGGTCAAGCAGGCCTGGTCGATCGCGCTGCTGCTCGTGGTGGGCATGATCCTCGGGTTCCGGGTCGGCAACGGCCTGCTCGGCGTGCTCGCCGCGTTCGCCCTGCTGCTGGCGTTCACCCTCGCCGCGTCGTGGATCTCGGTGCTGGTCGGGGTGCTGGTCAACGAGCCGGAGAAGGTGCAGATCTTCGGCTTCATGGTGATCTTCCCGCTCACCTTCACCAGCAACATCTTCGTGCCCACCGAGCGGATGCCCGGTTGGCTCCAACACTGGGTGGAGATCAACCCGGTCACCATCGTCGCGGACGCCCTGCGGGGCCTGCTGGTCACCGGTCCGGTCGCCGGCCCGGTGGCGCAGACCCTGCTCTGGGCGGTCGGCCTCGCCGTCGTCTTCGCCCCGCTCGCCGTGCGGGCGCTCCGGCGCCGGGTGTGACCCGGCGGGCTGGCCGGCGTCAGCCGGCCAGCCCGCCGGTCAGACCTCCGGTCGGTCGTCCTCGCGGGGGTCGTCCTCGCGGCGGCGCAGGTCGTCCTCGCGACGGCGCAGATCCTGCTCCCACCGGCGGAACAGCTCCGCATCCTCGCGGCGGGACCGCTCGTCGATGGACTTCAGGAACTCGGGATCGTCGTCGGGGGCGACCGGTCGGGGCCGCTCGCGGCGGCCCGCCACCGCGACCGGCCGGCCGGCGAGGAACCACGCGACCGACCCGACCAGCGGAACGAAGAGGATGAGCGGCACCCAGACGACGCGGGGCAGCCCGCGGACCTGATCCTCCTCGGCGGAGAGGCAACTGATCAGCGCGCAGACCGCAAGCACGGTCGTTGCCAGGAAGAGCAGGATGGACAGCCGGGCCATGTCCCCATGATGGCGCACGTCGGTGCGTTCACCACGCGCCGCGCAGCACCAGGGGTACGGACAGCAGCGCCAGCCCGGCGGCGGCCAGCGCGACCGACGGCAGGGTCCGGGTGCCGACCCGGCCCGGCCCGCGACCGGCGGCCCGCCCCCGGAGCGCGACGAGCGCCCCGACCCAGAGCAGCACCATGAGGGCGGCGAGCAGCGCCCCGGCGACGCCGCCGGTCAGGGCCAGCCGGAGCGCCAACACGGTCACCACGGTCAGCGCCAGGGCGGTCCGCCGCCAGGCCAGTCGGGTGCGCTCGGGCTGCAGCCCCGGATCCCGGGTCACCGGACACCGAAGCCCTTCACCAGCACCGCCACCACCAACAGCAGCGCCCCGAGCGCCACGAGCAGGGCCAACACGGCCGGGAAACGGGAGACCGGCAGTTCCTCGCCCAGCCGGATGGCCCGCTCCGTACGCGCCCAGTGGTCCACCGCGCGAATCGCGACAGTCGTGCCGAGCAGCAACAGCGCGACGGCGATCACCTCCCTCAGGTGTCGCAGCGGCAGCGGGGGCAGGAACTGGGCGGCGGCCAGCCCACCGGCGATCAGCGCCAGCCCGGTACGCAGCCAGGCCAGGAACGTCCGCTCGTTGGCGAGGGAGAAGCGGTAGTCGGGGGTGGCGCCCACCCTCTTGACCTCCGACGGGTCGAACCACCGCCTGATCACCTCGCGCACGGTGCCGATTATCCGCTTTACGTCCGGCATAGCCTGGGTTGATGACCGATCTTGACGTCGCCGCGTTGCGTGACGCGTACGACACCCAGCTCCGTCCGGAGATCCCCGATCCGGTGCCCGCCGGCGTGACCGTCGAGCGGGACGGGCCGCTGGTCCGGATCCTCGGTCTGGACCACCGGGGCTTTCTCACGTACCGCACCCTGGACGGGCTCGACGGCGCGGAACTGGACGCGTTGATCGCCCGTCAGGTCGAGATCTTCCGCCGGCGTGGGGAGGGGGTCGAGTGGAAGCTCAACGCCCACGACGAGCCGGCGGACCTGGCCGACCGGTTGCGGGCCGCCGGCTTCGTGCCGGAGGACCGGGAGACCGTCCTGGTCGGGCCGGTCGCGCCGCTGGCGGCGGCGGTGCCCGTCCTACCCGAGGGGGTACGCCTGCGCGAGGTCACCACCCGCGAGGATCTGGAGCGGATCGCCGCGATGGAGGAGGAGGTCTGGCGCTCGGACCGGAGTCACCTCGTCACCGGCCTGGCGAAGGAGATCGCCGCCGACCCGCAGTCGATCACGGTGGTGGTGGCGGAGGCCGACGGTGCCGTGGTCAGCGCCGCCTGGATCCGCTACGTGCGCAACACCGGCTTCGCCGGGCTCTGGGGTGGCTCGACGCTGCCCCGATGGCGACGCCGGGGCATCTACCGGGCGCTGGTGGCGTACCGGGCCCGGTTGGCCGGGCAGCGCGGAAAGACGCTGCTCCAGGTGGACGCCTCCGAGGACAGCCGGCCCGTTCTCCAGCGGCTCGGGTTCGTCGCGGTCACCACCACGACCCCGTACGTCTACACTCCGTGATGATGGAGCAGCGGCTGACGGACGAGGAGTTGTCGGTCCTCAAGACGGGCGCCTTCGGCGCGGTTTACCTGGTGTCGAACGCCGAACCGGGGATCTTCGCCATGATCCGGGAGAGCTTCGCCGCCTCCGAGGTGCTGGGCGAGGCCAGTGGGGTGGTGAGGCAGGCCCTCACCACCGGGCCGCTACCCCGGCTGCCCCAGGATTCGACCCTGGCGGTCGAGTCGGTGGTGCTTCCCGCCCTGAGCCGTGCGGTCGACGTGCTGCGCGCGAAGTCGCCCGGGGAGGTGGCGGTGTACCGGGAGGTGGTGCTCGCCGCGACCGACCGGGTGGCGCGCGCGCACGGCGGGATCACGCCGGCCGAGGCGGCCGCGATCGAGCGGGTCGGGAAAGCCCTCACCACCCGCTCCTGACTCCGCCCTCAGCGGACCGCACCGGCCCTGCTCGTCGACCTCGCCCCTGTCCCCGAGCCCGGTCTCGGGGTCCTGCCCGGCCTGCTGCTGGTTCGGGGTGGGCCCGGTCACCCGCCGGAGGCCGGGCGGGGTGGAAGTGGGTGAGCTGTGTCACTCTGGGTGTCCCGGGAGCCGATGCTACTGACAGGTAACATTGCGCCGTGGGCAAGTGCACCACAGCCCGCGGTTGACCGGGCGTCAACGGACGCGCGAGGCTGCGCCCGTTACCGGGCGAGCAGTCGCCACACCAACAGGAGGGTCGTCGAAACGCGATGAACATCGTCGTACTCGTCAAGCAGGTGCCCGATTCGGGCGCGGACCGCAACCTGCGTCCTGACGACAACACCGTCGACCGCGGTTCGGCGAACAACGTCA
The DNA here is from genome assembly GCF_004348595.1 of Micromonospora sp. KC723. Lineage (GTDB taxonomy): Bacteria > Actinomycetota > Actinomycetes > Mycobacteriales > Micromonosporaceae > Micromonospora. The sequence continues at coordinate 64,791 of NZ_SMKD01000009.1, read as the reverse complement.
TCAACGAGATGGACGAGTACGCCATCGAGGAGGCGTTGAAGATCAAGGAGGCGCACGGCGGCGAGGTCACCATCCTGACCATGGGTCCGGACCGGGCGACCGAGTCGATCCGCAAGGCGCTCTCCATGGGCCCGGACAAGGCCGTGCACGTGGTGGACGACGCCCTGCGCGGGTCCTGCGCCGTGGCCACCTCCAGGGTGCTGGCCGCCGCCCTCGGACAGCTCAACGCCGACCTGGTGCTCTGCGGCGCAGAATCGACCGACGGGCGGGTCCAGGTCATGCCGCACATGCTCGCCGAGCGCCTCGGTGTCGCCGCGCTGACCGGCGCGCGCAAGCTCACCGTCGACGGCGCCACGCTGACCGTCGAGCGGCAGACCGAGGAGGGCTACGAGGTGGTCACCGCCTCGACCCCGGCCGTGGTCTCCGTCTGGGACACCATCAACGAGCCGCGCTATCCGTCCTTCAAGGGCATCATGGCCGCCAAGAAGAAGCCGGTGCAGACGCTCTCCCTGGCTGACCTCGGCGTCGCCCCGACCGAGGTCGGCTTCGACGGCGCGACCAGCGCCGTGCTGGAGCACACCAAGCGCCCGCCGCGCTCCGGCGGCGCGAAGATCACCGACGAGGGCGAGGGCGGCGTCAAGCTGGTCGAGTTCCTCGCCACCGAGAAGTTCGTGTGAGAGGTCTGGACATGTCTGAGGTTCTCGTCGTCGTCGAAGCCACCCGGGAGTTCGGCGTCAAGAAGGTCACCCTGGAGATGCTCACCCTCGCCCGCGAGCTGGGCAACCCCGCCGCGGTGGTGCTCGGTGGCGCCGGCGCCGCCGAGGCGCTCAGCGCCAGGCTGGGCGAGTACGGCGCGGAGAAGATCTACGCCGCCGAGGGTGAGGAGATCGACGGCTATCTGGTGGCCCCCAAGGCGACCGTCGTGGCCGACCTGGTCAAGCGGGTGCAGCCGGCCGCCGTGCTGCTCGCCTCGTCCCAGGAGGGCAAGGAGATCGCCGCCCGCCTGGCCGTCAAGCTGGACAACGGCATCCTGACCGACGTGGTCGGGCTGGACGCCGACGGCACCGCGACCCAGGTCGCCTTCGCCGGCTCCACCATCGTCAAGTCCAAGGTCACCCGGGGACTGCCGCTGGTCACCGTACGGCCCAACTCGGTCACCCCGGCCCCGGCCCCGGCCAGCGCGGCCGTCGAGCAGCTCACCGTGTCGGTCACCGACACCGACAAGCTCGCCAGGGTCGTCGACCGGGTCGCCGAGCAGAAGGGCTCCCGCCCCGAGCTCACCGAGGCCGGCGTGGTCGTCTCCGGTGGCCGCGGCGTCGGTAACGCCGACAACTTCAAGCTGGTCGAGGAGCTGGCCGACCTGCTCGGCGGTGCCGTCGGCGCCTCCCGCGCCGCGGTCGACTCCGGCTTCTACCCGCACCAGTTCCAGGTCGGCCAGACCGGCAAGACCGTCTCCCCGCAGCTCTATGTCGCGCTGGGCATCTCCGGCGCGATCCAGCACCGGGCCGGCATGCAGACCTCGAAGACGATCGTCGCCGTGAACAAGGACGGCGAGGCCCCGATCTTCGAGCTGGCCGACTTCGGCGTGGTGGGCGACCTGTTCAAGGTCGTACCGCAGGCCGCGGAGGAGATCCGCAAGCGCAGGTGAGTTGACCACCAGCCGCCCGAGGGCCGGGACCGCCAGTCGGTTCCGGCCCTCGCCGTACGGCGACCCCGGCAATCGGGCCGGAACGGCCCGCCCTCCCCACCGAGCTGCGACGATGGCGGGGCACCCCCCGCGCACCCCCCCCGGATCGTGTCGGAACGAGGAGCGCGCCATGCCGGCCAGGACGCCCGGAGGCGGTCATCACGCGTTGGCCGTGCACGAGGTCGTGCTGCTGTTGGAGACCGACACCACCGGCGGGTTGACCGATGACGAGGCCGCCGCCCGGCTGGCCCGGTTCGGGCCGAACGCGCTGCCCGCGACGGCCCGTGGAGGCCCGCTGCGCCGCCTGCTCCGGCAGTTCCAGAACCCGTTGGTGTACATCCTGGTCGCCGCCGGCGTGGTCACCCTGCTGCTCGCCGAGTACGTCGACGCCGCGGTGATCCTCGGGGTGGTGCTGGTCAACGCCGCCGTCGGCTTCCTTCAGGAGTCCAAGGCCGAGGCGGCGCTGGACGCGTTGCGGGCGATGGTGCGTACCGAGGCGAGGGTGGTGCGCGGTGGCCGTCAGCGGCGGGTACCCTCCGACGAGATCGTCCCCGGCGATCTGGTGCTGGTCGAGGCGGGTGAGAAGGTTCCCGCCGACCTGCGCCTGGCCCGCGCCGACGAGCTGCGCGCGGACGAGTCGGCGCTGACCGGCGAATCCCTACCGGTACGCAAGGACGAGGTCGTCGTGCCGGACGAGGCGCCGGTGGCCGATCGGCGCAACGTGCTCTACTCGGGCACCCTGCTCACCGGCGGTTCCGGGGCGGGCATCGTGGTGGCGACCGGCGCGGAGACCGAGCTGGGCCGCATCCACCGCCTGGTCGGCGGCGCGCAGGTCCTGGACACGCCGCTGACGGCGAAGCTGGCCCGCTTCAGCCGGGTGCTCACCGTGGCGATCCTGGTGCTCGCGGCGATCACCTTCGCCGTCGGGCTCGCTCGCGGGGAGGAGGCGGGGCAGACCTTCACCGCGGCGGTGGCCCTGGCGGTGGGGGCGATCCCGGAGGGCCTGCCGGCGGCGGTGACCATCACGCTGGCGATCGGGGTGGCGCGGATGGCCCGCCGCCGGGCGGTGATCCGGCGGCTGCCGGCGGTGGAGACGCTCGGCAGCACGACGGTGATCTGCACCGACAAGACCGGCACCCTCACCGAGAACCAGATGACCGTGCAGGCGATCTGGACCGTCGGCGGGCGGTACGAGGTCGGTGGCGGCGGCTACACCCCCGTCGGGGAGATCAGCGACCCGGACGGGGGGCCGGCCCGCACTGGGGAGGACGGGGCGCTGCGCTGGTCGCTGCTGGCCGGGGCGGCCTGCAACGACGCCCGGCTCGACGAGCGGGAGGGGCGGTGGAGCGTGCTCGGCGACCCGACCGAGGGGGCCATGCTGGTGGCGGGCGCCAAGGTCGGACTCCGCGCCGAGGAGGTCGCCGCCGTCCTGCCCCGCGTGGCGGAGATCCCGTTCACCTCCGAGCGACAGTTCATGGCGACCCTGCACGATCGGCGCGACGGCGGGCGGGTGGTGCTCGTCAAGGGCGCGGTCGAGCGGGTGGTCGAGTGGTGCGGCGCGGCGCTCGACGCCGACGGCGGCACGGTCGCGCTGGACCGGTCCGCCGTGCTGGCCGCCGCCGGGGAGCTGGCCGGCGAGGGCCTCCGCGTGCTGGCCACGGCGCTGCGCCACGTCGACCGTGACGAGGAGCTGACGGAGGAGAAACTCCCCGGCAACCTGGTCCTCACCGGGTTGCAGGCGATGCTCGACCCGCCCCGGACCGCCGCCGCCGAGGCGATCGAGTCGTGCCGGCGGGCCGGCGTCGCGGTGAAGATGATCACCGGGGACCATCGGGCCACCGCGAGCGCCATCGCCGTACGCCTGGGGTTGCTGGCCGCCGAGCCGGGGCCGGGCGACGTGCTGAGCGGCGCGGAGCTGGCGGAGCTTCCCGACGCCGACCGCCCGGCGGCGGTTGCCCGCGCCTCGGTGTTCGCCCGGGTGTCGCCCGAGCAGAAGCTCCGGTTGGTGGAGGCGTTGCAGGCCGAGGGGCAGGTGGTGGCGATGACCGGTGACGGCGTCAACGACGCCCCGGCGCTGCGGCAGGCCGACATCGGGGTGGCGATGGGACGCGGTGGCACGGAGGTGGCCAAGGAGGCGGCCGACATGGTGCTCACCGACGACGACTTCGCCACCATCGAGTCGGCGGTGGAGGAGGGCCGCGGCGTCTTCGCCAACCTGACCAAGTTCATCACCTGGACGTTGCCCACCAACGCCGGGGAGGGGCTGGTCATCCTGGTCGCGATCGTGTTCGGCACGGTGTTGCCGATCCTGCCCAGCCAGATCCTCTGGATCAACATGACGACAGCGGTGTTGCTGGGCCTGACGCTCGCCTTCGAGCCGAAGGAGCCGTGGATCATGGACCGTCCGCCCCGGGATCCGGCCCAGCCGTTGCTCACCGCGGCTCTGGTGGTGCGCATCCTGTTGGTCTCCGTCCTGCTCGTCGCGGGCACCTGGTGGCTGTTCGCCTGGGAGACGGCCGCCGGGGCGGAGTTGGCGCAGGCCCGCACGACGGCGGTGAACCTGTTCGTCACGGTGCAGGCGTTCTACCTGTTCAGCTGCCGGTCGCTGAGCCGTTCGCCGTGGCGGCTGGGGCTGTTCAGCAACCGCTGGCTCATCGGCGGAGTGCTGGCGCAGGCCCTCGCCCAGGCGGCGCTGACCTATCTGCCCGTGATGAACACGCTGTTCCGGACGGCCCCGATCGGCGTCGGCGCGTGGCTGCGCATCCTCGGCATCGCGGTGGCGGTCTCCGCCCTGGTGGGACTGGACAAGCGGTTCGGCCCGTCCGGTCGCCGGCTCGTTTGACGACCGGGAAGGCGAACGCGGTGGGAGAGGGACTGGCCGGCGGGCCGGGGAGCTGAGCCGGCCCGCCGGCCAGCCAGACCTCGTCATACCCCGGAACGTGCGGGGGATTCGCCGCCTGCGGTCATCCGGCGTCCGGTGCGCCGGTTTGCGGCCGTTACGCTGAACGGCGATGGCATACCTGGATCACGCGGCGACGACCCCGATGCTCGACGAGGCGTTGGAGGCGTACGCCGCCACGGCCCGCGAGGTCGGCAACGCGTCCTCGCTGCACGCGGCGGGCCGGCGTGCCCGGCGGCGGGTGGAGGAGTCCCGCGAGCGGGTCGCCGCCGCGTTGGGCGCCCGCCCGTCCGAGGTGGTGTTCACCGGGGGCGGCACGGAGAGCGACAACCTGGCGGTGAAGGGCGTCTTCTGGGCCCGCCGGGACGCGGCGCCGGGGCGCAGCCGGCTGGTCTCCAGCGCGGTGGAGCACCACGCCGTGCTCGACGCGGTGGACTGGCTCGCCGCCCACGAGGGCGCAGAGGTGGGCTGGCTGCCGGTCGACGGTGCCGGCCGGTTGGATCCGGACCGACTCCGGGCGGAGCTGACCGCGCACACCGACCGGGTGGCCCTGGTGACCTGCATGTGGGCCAACAACGAGGTGGGCACCGTCCAGCCGGTGGCCGAGCTGGCCGCGGTGGCGGCCGAGCGCGGCGTGCCCTTCCACACCGACGCGATCCAGGCCGTCGGCCAGATTCCGGTCGACTTCGCCGCCAGCGGCGTCTCGGCCCTGACCGTCACTGGCCACAAGCTCGGCGGCCCGACCGGTGTCGGCGCGTTGCTGCTGGCCCGTGACGTGCCGGCCACCCCGTTGCTGCACGGCGGCGGGCAGGAACGGGACGTGCGCTCCGGTACCCTCGACACCGCGGGCATCGTCGCCTTCGCCGTCGCCGTGGAGGCCGCGGTCAAGGGCCAGCAGGAGTACGCCAACCGGGTCGCCGCGCTCCGCGACGACCTGGTCCGGCGGGTCCGGAAGGCGGTGCCGGAGGTGGTCTTCAACGGGGACCCGACCGACCGGCTGCCGGGCAACGCGCACTTCTCCTTCCCCGGTTGCGAGGGGGACGCGTTGCTGCTCCTGCTCGACGCCCAGGGCATCGCCTGTTCCACCGGCTCGGCCTGCTCGGCGGGGGTGGCGCAGCCGTCCCACGTGCTGATCGCGATGGGCGCGGACGACGACCGCGCCCGTTCCTCGCTGCGTTTCAGCCTCGGCCACACCAGTACCGCCGCCGACGTCGACGCCCTCATCGCGGCCCTCCCGACCGCTGTCGAGCGTGCCCGCCGCGCCGCCGCCCTGCGCATTCCCCGCTGACACCCGGGCGGTCACGCCGGGTCGGGCGGGCTAGGCTCGAACGGGTGAAGGGGGTGTGCCGGTGAGGGTTCTGGCGGCCATGTCGGGCGGAGTCGACTCCGCCGTGGCGGCGGCGCGGGCGGTGGAGGCCGGCTACGACGTGACCGGTGTGCACCTGGCGCTGGCCCGCAACCCGCAGACGTACCGCACCGGGGCGCGCGGCTGCTGCACCCTGGAGGACTCCCGCGACGCGCGACGCGCCGCCGACGTGATCGGCATCCCGTTCTACGTCTGGGACATGGCCGAACGGTTCCACGCCGACGTGGTGGACGACTTCGTCGCCGAGTACGCGGCCGGCCGTACCCCGAACCCCTGTCTGCGCTGCAACGAGAAGATCAAGTTTGCGGCGGTGCTGGACCGGGCCGTGGCCCTGGGCTTCGACGCGGTGGTCACCGGCCACCACGCCCGGCTCGGCCCCGACGGGCTGCTGCGCCGCAGCGTCGACCTCGCCAAGGACCAGTCCTACGTGCTGGCGGTGCTGACCCGCGAGCAGCTCGACCGGTCGATCTTTCCGCTCGGCGACGCCACCAAGGCGGAGGTACGCGAGGAGGCCGCCCGACGGGGTCTCGCCGTGGCCGACAAACCGGACTCGCACGACATCTGTTTCATCGCCGACGGCGACACCCGCGGCTTCCTCGCCGCGCGTCTGGGCGAGGCGCCGGGCGAGGTGGTGGACGCGCTCACCGGTGCGGTCGTCGGCAGTCACCGTGGCGCGTACCAGTACACCGTCGGCCAGCGGCGTGGCCTGCACCTGGACCGGCCCGCCCCGGACGGCCGCCCCCGCTACGTGCTCTCCATCACCCCGAAGACGAACACCGTGACCGTCGGCCCCGCCGAGGCGCTGGAGGTCTCCCGGGTGCGGGCGACCCGTCCGGTGTGGACCGGCGGTGAGCGGCCCACCGCGCCGATCGAGTGCGAGGTGCAGCTACGCGCCCACGGCGACGTGGTCCCGGCCGCCGTGACGCTGGAGGCGGACACCCTCCACGCCGAGTTGCGCCGTCCGCTGCGCGGGGTCGCCGCGGGCCAGGCGATCGTGGCGTACCGGCCGGACCCGGCGGGGGACGTGGTGCTCGGCTCGGCGACCATCACCGGCTGACCACGCCGGTCGGGGCCCGTGCGGGGGACGGACCGGCGCGCAGCGGATACCCTTCGGCCGTGAATGATCAGCCTTGGCCCTGGCCCGCGGGCGCTTCCACCGGCATCGGCTCGCTGCCGGGCACCGACATCGCCGAGGCGCAGCGGATCGTCCTCGGCGAGCTGCCCGCCCTGCCCCACCTGCCCGAACTGCCGGCGCGTGGTCCCGGCGCCGACCTGATCGGCCGGACCGCGGGGCTGCTGGTGGAGCTGCCGGTCGAGCTGTACGCGGCGCGCTGGCGCATCGCACCCCGCCCCGGGCGGGACCTGCGCCGGGCCCGTGACCTCCTGGAACGCGACCTGGACCAGCTCGCCGAGCAGGCCGAGACGTACACCGGGCCGGTGAAGATCCAGGCCGGCGGGCCGTTCACCCTGGCCGCGGCGCTGGAGCTGCCGATCGGTGGGCGGCTGCTGCGCGACCCGGGCGCGGTGCGGGACCTGGCCGGCTCGCTGGCGGAGGGACTGCGGACGTACGTCGCGGCGGTGGGCCGGCGGCTGCCCCGGGCCTCGGTGTTGCTCCAACTGGACGAGCCGTCCCTGCCGGCGGTGCTCGCCGGCCGGGTGCCCACCGAGAGCGGTTTCGGCGCCCACCGGGCGGTGGAGCCCGAGGTCGCCCGGACCCTGCTGCGCCAGGTGGTCGAGGCGGCCGGGGCGCCGACGGTGGTGCACTGCTGCGCCCCGGAGGTGCCGCTGGAGCTGATCCGCTCCGTCGGGGCGGTCGGGGTCGCGCTGGACCTCACGGTGGTCAGCGAGCTGGATCCGCTCGGCGAGGCGATCGACGCCGGGCTGGGGCTGCTGGCCGGCGCCGCGCCCGCGCTGCCGCCGCCGGCCGGTCGCGCGCCGACCTCGGCCGACGTCGCCGACCGGGTACGCACCCTCTGGGACCGCCTCGGGTTCCCGCGTCGGCGACTCGCCGAGCAGGTGGTGGTCACCCCCGCCTGTGGCCTTGCCGGTGCCACCCCGGCGTACGCCCGGGCGGTCCTGGCCGCCTGCCGGGACGCCGGTCGGCGGCTGTCCGAGGAGTGACCCGAACATGACCACCAGCTCCGCGCCGGGGCGCGCCTCCGGATCCCTCTACGGTCTCGCCTACGGTGACGCCCTGGGCGCGCCGACCGAGTTCCTGACCGTCGCCGAGATCCACCGCCGGTACGGCCCCACCGGCCCGCGCGAGTTGGTGGGCGACCCGGCGCTGGTCACCGACGACACGCAGATGGCCCTGGCGGTGGCATGGGCGCTGTACGACGCGGGCGCCTACACGCCGGAGACGGTCGAGCCGCTGCTGCGGCGGCGTTTCCTCGACTGGGCGGTCAGCCCGGACAACAACCGTGCCCCCGGGATGACCTGCCTGCGCGCCTGCGGTGAGCTGAGTCGGGGGCTGCCCTGGCAGCAGGCGACCGTGGCCGGCTCGAAGGGGTGCGGCGCGAACATGCGGGTCACCCCGGTCGGGCTGCTCGACGTCGACCTGGACACCCTGGCCGGGCTGGCGCAGCTCCAGGCCGGTCTGACCCACGGCCACCCCACCGGGCTGGCGGCCAGCGAACTGACCGCGTACGCGGTGCGCCTGTTGCGCGGCGGCGCGGACCTGGCGGAGTTGCCGGCGCTGCTCACCGCGCGGGCCCGTGAGCAGCGCCGGGTCTACCGGGGTGACTGGCTCGGTGACCTGTGGCAGCGACCCGGGGCGGACTCCCCGGCGGGGTTCATCGCCCGGGGCTGGGACGAGTGCCTGCACGCGCTGCACCGGCTCGACGTCGCCCTCGGCCGACCCGACGACGGCGACGATCCCTGCCGGCACACCGGTGAGGGCTGGATCGCCGAGGAGGCCCTGGCCACGGCGCTGCTCTGCGCCCTGCGCCATCCGGACGACCCGCTCACCGCGATCGCCCGGGGCGCCACCACCGCCGGTGACTCCGACTCGATCGCCGCCCTGGCCGGCGCGTTCCTCGGCGCCGCCCACGGCACGGAGGCCTGGCCGGCCCGCTGGTCCACCCGGATCGAGTACGCCGACCAGCTCACCGTCCTCGGCGCGGCCTGGGACTGAACGCGGTCCACCGGACGACCCGGGACGGGCCGGCGTCGGGTGGCGCGCTGACCGGGTGGGCCGGGTGCCGGGCGGAGGCGGCCGGTCAGCGCAGCGGATCCGGGTGATCGCGGCAGGCCCGCCCGGTCAGGTGGGGCTCCGCCGGCCGTGCAGTCGCCGGACCTGCCGCCACAGTTCCGGGTCGCAGGAGCCGGCGCGGCGGGAGAAGTCGCCGGCCGGCACCGGCAGGGGTTCGGCCAGGTCGAGCCAGCTGTCGTGGTCGGCGTCCGGATCCCAGTCGCCGGTGGGGATGCGGACGTGGTCGTCCCGGTCGCTCTTGTCCTGACTGGTGATCTTGAGCACCTCGGCGCTCCGGTCGTCGACCCGCAGCACCAGGCAGGGGCGGACCTTGGAGCCGCTGCCGTCGGCGTACGGGACGTCGGCCCACCAGATCTCGCCCGGCCGGGGCGTACCGGTGGGGGTGCGCGGTCGGGGCGGCGCGGTCGGGCGGGCCCGGTCGCGTGGTGGGGTGCCGCGCTCCGGCCTGGCCCGGTCGCCACCGCCGTCGGACGGGCGGCCGCCCCGGCGTCGCCACTCGTTCCAGGCCCAGCCGGCGACCACGGCCAGGACCACCAGCACCGCCCACCACACCCACTCGGGCATCCGTACCCCGCCTCTCCCAGGCGGCGCACCCGCCGCCGACCTGCGGCGATCGTCGCACGCACGGCCCACGCGCGCCCGTCGGGCACGGCGGGGAGGCGCGGGATTGTCCCACCGGGCCGTTACGGTGCTCCGGTAGCGTGATCACGGTTGGCAGCGGTGTCCGGAGGCGGCAGGGTGTCGGAAGAAGAGATTCCCCATCAGTTCAGCGCCTCGCCGGAGGCGGCAGCCGGCGGCGAGCCCACCCCCGAGGCGCGGGAGCGGCACGCCACGCTGAGTCAGGAGCTGACCGAGCACCAGTATCGCTACTACGTGCTCGACGCGCCGATCATCTCGGATGCCGAGTTCGACCGGCAGTTGCGTGAGCTGGAGGAGTTGGAGGCGCGCTACCCGGCGCTGCGTACCCCCGACTCGCCGACCCAGCGGGTCGGCGGCTCCTTCTCCACCGACTTCGCCCCGGTCGCCCACGCCGAGCGGATGATGTCGCTGGACAACGCCTTCACCGACGAGGAACTGGCCGCCTGGGCGGAGCGGGTCGAGCGGGACGCCGGTGGCCCGGTGCCGTACCTCTGCGAGCTGAAGGTCGACGGCCTGGCCATCAACCTGACCTACGAGCAGGGCCGGCTGGTCCGGGCGGCGACCCGCGGCGACGGGCGGACCGGCGAGGACGTCACCGCCAACGTGCGCAGCATCAAAGACGTCCCGGCCCGGCTGACCGGCTCCGAGGACTTTCCCGACGTGCCGGAGTTCATCGAGGTGCGCGGCGAGATCTACTTCCCGGTCGCCGGCTTCGCCGACCTCAACGCCAGCCTGGTCGAGCAGGGCAAGGCGCCGTTCGCCAACCCGCGCAACGCCGCCGCCGGGAGCCTGCGCCAGAAGGATCCGCGGGTCACCGCGTCCCGGCCGCTGCGCCTGGTGGTGCACGGCATCGGCGCCCGTCGCGGCTTCCGGCCGACGGCCCAGTCCGAGTCGTACGCGGCGTTGCGGGCGTGGGGGCTGCCCACCAGCGACCGGTGGCGGGTGGTGCCCGACCTGGCCGGCGTCGCGGAGTACATCGCCCACTACGCTCAGCACCGGCACGACGTCGCGCACGAGATCGACGGCGTGGTGGTCAAGGTCGACCCGGTCTCCATCCAGGGGCGGCTCGGCTCGACCAGCCGGGCGCCCCGCTGGGCGATCGCCTTCAAGTACCCGCCGGAGGAGGTCAACACCACACTCCGCGACATCAAGGTCAACGTCGGGCGGACCGGCCGGGTGACCCCCTACGCGGTGCTGGAGCCGGTGCGGGTGGCCGGTTCCACCGTCGAGTACGCCACCCTGCACAACGCCCGCGAGGTGGAGCGCAAGGGGGTGCTGATCGGCGACACGGTGGTGCTGCGCAAGGCCGGTGACGTGATTCCCGAGGTGCTCGGCCCGGTGGTCGAGCTGCGTCCCCCCGATGCCAGGCGGTTCGTCATGCCGACCACCTGCCCGGCCTGCGGCACGCCGCTGGCGCCGGCCAAGGAGAGCGACGTCGACATCCGCTGCCCCAACGCGCGCACCTGCCCGGCGCAGATCCGCGAACGGGTCTACCACCTGGCGAGCCGTAAGGTGCTCGACATCGAGGCGCTCGGCGAGAAGGGCGCGATCGCTCTGGTGGACGCACAGATCATCACGAACGAGGGCGACCTGTTCGCCCTCGACGCCGAGCGGTTGGCCCGCTCGCCGTTCTTCGTCAACAAGGACGGCAGCCTCGGCAGCAACGCCACCAAGCTGCTGGACAACCTCGCCGTGGCGAAGGGGCGTGACCTGTGGCGGGTGCTGGTCGCGCTCTCCATCCGGCACGTCGGCCCGACCGCCGCCCAGGCCCTGGCCCGGCACTTCCGCTCGATGGAGGCGATCGAGGCGGCGTCGGAGGAGGAGCTGTCCTCGGTGGACGGCGTCGGCCCGACCATCGCCGCCAGCATCAAGGAGTGGTTCGCCGTCGACTGGCACCGCGAGGTGGTCCGCAAGTGGGCCGAGGCGGGCGTACGGATGGCCGAGGAGGTCGCCGACGAGGGGCCGCGCCCGCTGGAGGGGGTCACCGTGGTGGTGACCGGCACCCTGACCGGGTTCAGCCGGGACCAGGCCGCCGAGGCGATCCAGAGCCGGGGCGGCAAGGTCAGCGGCTCGGTGTCCAAGAAGACCACCTTCGTGGTGGTGGGCGACAACCCGGGATCGAAGGCCGACAAGGCTGTCTCCCTGAAGCTGCCGGTCCTCGACGAGGACGGCTTCCAGGTGCTGCTCGACCGGGGCCCGGACGCCGCCCGGGAGGCGGCCCGGGTCGAAGGGTGATCACTTCGTCCGGAATCAGATCTTGGAGTCGTATACCAACTTAATTACGACTACAACCGATTCGTGACTGTCGCCTGGGGAATCCCGGCACCCAGGGCGTTTGATGGTTGCACGGTGCGCGACCGGCGCACACCGCAGCCGTACGCCCGGGAGGTGCGATGGAGACCGCCGACCCCCGCAACTACCTCCCGTCCGGGCGGGAGGCGCCGTTCGGCGGGTTCGTCGCCGTGGTCGTCGGGCTGGCGGCACTGGTCGGCGTGCCGGCCCTGGCGGGTCTGCCGGACCGGCTCCCCGGGCTGCCGGCGGCGTTCTGGACGATGGCGGCACTCGCCGTCGCCTGCGACGCGTGCCCCTTCGCCCCACCCGGTCGACGGCACACCGCGGCGGTCTTCCCGTCCACCTGCTTCACCGTCGCGATCCTGCTCGGCTGGGGGCTCGCCCCGGCGCTGGCGGTGCAGACCGTCGCGGTCGCCGTCTCCGGATGGCGGTTGCGGCACGCCGTCTGGCGGACCGCCTTCAACGCCGCGCAGTACGCCTGTGCGCTCGGCGCCGCGGCCCTGGTGCTACGGCTCGGGCCCGGTGACCTCGCCGACATCGGCCGGCTGGGCGGCACGGACGTGGCCGTGGTCGGCGCGGCCACCGCCACCTGGTTCGCGGTCAACCACGGACTGGTCGGCACCGCGCTGCGGCTGCGCTTCGGCGGCCGGTGGTGGCCGGGCGTACGGCAGGGGCTCGCCGTCGAACTGCTCGCCACCGGCTCGTTGCTGCTGCTCGCCCCGGTGCTCGTCGCCGCCGCGCGGGCCAGCGCGGCCCTGGTCCCGCTGGTGCTGGTGCCGCTGCTCGCCGTCCACCGGATGTCGCGGCTCGCGGCCGAGCAGGAGCAGCTCGCCGCGCTCGACCCGCTCACCGGCCTGCCCAACCGCAGGGCGTTGCAGGCCGAGGTGGCCGAGCAGGTGCACCTGCACGCCGAGCGGATCGCCCGGGGCGCCCCGGACGCCCACCTCGCCCTGCTGCTGATCGACCTGGACCGGTTCAAGAACGTCAACGACGCGCTCGGCCACGCCGTGGGTGACCGGCTGCTCGTCGAGGTCAGCGCCCGGCTGGGCGACGTCGTCGGCGGGCGGGACATGCTGGCCCGGCTCGGCGGCGACGAGTTCGCCATCGTCGCCACCCGACTGACCGGCGTGGACGAGGCCCGTGAACTGGCCGACCGGGTGGTCGCGGCGCTGGTCGAGCCGGTGCCGCTGGACGGGCTGCCACTGGACGTGGGCGCCTCCATCGGCGTCGCCCTCTTCCCCGAGCACGGCGACGACTACGCCACCCTGATGCGCCACGCCGATGTGGCGATGTACGACGCGAAGCACCGCAACGACACCGTCACCGTGTACGCCGCCGAGTCCGACCACCACTCCGCCGAGCGACTGGGGTTGCTGGCCGACCTGCGCCGCGTACTCGATGCGGGACCGCCCGCGGGGCGGACCGTGCGGGGCGGCGACGGGGCCGCGCTGCCGCCCGGGCTGGGGGCGGCAACGGAGCCGGCGGCCGGACCGGGCCGGCGGTGGCCGCTGCGCCGCCGCCCCCGCAGCGGCCCGGCGCACCCGGACGAGCTGCTGGACCGGATCCTCCACGGGGCGGACCCGACCCGGCCCCGCACCACCCGGCCGGCACCCGAACTGCCGGCGCCGACCGAGACGCCGGACGGGCCCGCGCCGGCCGGGGACGGCGCGGCGGACGTCGGCGACATCACGATGTACTACCAACCGCAGATCGCCATCGCCACCGGCGAGGTGGTCGGCGTCGAGGCGCTGCTGCGGTGGCGGCACCCCCGCCGGGGCATGGTCGACCCCGGCGAGCTGATCCGCCTCGCCGAGCAGAGCGCGGTGATGCGCCTGCTCACCCGGCGGGTCGTCGACGACGTGGTGGAACAGTTGGCCAAGTGGTCGGCGGCCGGCATCACCCTGCGCGCGTCGCTCAACGTCAGCGTCCGTGACCTGCACACCGGTGAGATCGCCGACCGGATCGCCGACCGGCTCGACCGCTTCGGGGTCTGCCCCGAACGCCTCCAGGTGGAGATCACCGAGGGCGCGTTGATGGCCGATCCCCGGCGGGTGCTCACCACCATCACCCGGCTGCACCGGCTCGGGGTGGCCATCTCGCTGGACGACTTCGGCACCGGCTACTCCTCGTTGCAGCACCTGCGGCGGCTGCCGTTGACCGAGGTCAAGGTGGACCGCTCGTTCGTCCTCGGGATGGCCGACGACCCCGACGACGCGGCGGTGGTCCGGTCGATGATCGAGCTGGCGGGCGCCCTGGGGCTGCGGGTGGTCGCCGAGGGCGTGGAGGACGAGCGGACCTGGCGGCTGCTGCACGCGGCCGGCTGCGACGTGGCGCAGGGCTGGTTCCACGCCCGGCCGATGCCGGCCGAGGAACTGACGACCTGGTTGTCCCGGTACCGCCCGGTGCGCCCGGCCGGGGGAGGGGGAGTCGGGGGCGTCGCCGCGACCGCAGGACAATAGACTCGCTCCGGTCACCGCGCGTCATCTCCACGCGACCGCGCGGCCGGCAGCACCAGACGCAGTCAGGACAGCCACGAAGGGGGCACCGATGGCCGCCATCTCCCGCGAGGAGGTCGCGCACCTCGCGCGACTGTCGCGGCTCGCCGTCACCGAGGAGGAGCTGGACACCTTCGCCGGCCAGCTCGACGTGATTCTCCAGTCGGTCGCCCAGGTCGGCGAGGTCGCCGCGGCGGACATCCCGCCGACCTCCCACTCGGTGCCGCTGACCAACGTCCTGCGCGAGGACGTGGTGGTGCCCGGGCTGACCCCGCAGGAAGCGCTGTCGGGCGCTCCCGACGCCGAGGAGCAGCGGTTCCGCGTCCCGCGGATCCTGGACGAGGATGTGGCTTCATGACCGACCTGACCAGAATGACCGCGAGCGAGCTCGCTGGTCTCGTCGCCGCTGGTGACGCCTCCGCCGTCGAGGTGACGCAGGCCCACCTGGACCGGATCGCCGCCGTCGACGGGCGGATCAACGCCTTCCTGCACGTCGACACCGACGGCGCGCTCGCCGCCGCCCGCGCGGTCGACGAGCGCCGGGCCGCCGGCGACGGGTTGGGCCCCCTGGCAGGGGTGCCGGTCGCGGTCAAGGACGTGCTCACCACCCGGGGGGTGCCGACCACCGTCGGGTCGAGGATCCTGGAGGGCTGGCGTCCGCCGTACGACGCGACCATCGTCGAGCGGCTGCGCGCCGCCGGCACGGTGATGCTCGGCAAGACCAACATGGACGAGTTCGCCATGGGCTCCTCGACGGAGTACTCCGCGTACGGCCCGACCCGTAACCCGTGGGACACCGACCGCATCCCCGGCGGTTCCGGCGGCGGCAGCGCCGCCGCGCTGGCCGCGTACGAGGCGCCGCTGTCGATCGGCTCGGACACCGGCGGTTCGATCCGCCAGCCCGGCGCGGTCACCGGCACGGTGGGCGCGAAGCCCACCTACGGCGGCACCTCCCGGTACGGCCTGGTGGCGTTCTCCTCCTCGCTGGACACTCCCGGCCCGTGCGCCCGTACCGTGCTCGACGCGGCTCTGCTGCACCAGGTCATCGGCGGGCACGACCCGCGCGACTCCACCTCCATCCCGGCTCCGGTGCCGGACGTGGTGGCGGCGGCGAGGCTCGGGGCCAGCGGCGACCTGACCGGTGTGAAGCTCGGTGTGGTGAAGGAGTTCACCGGCGAGGGCGCCGAGCCGGGGGTCACGGCCGCGTTCCGCGAGGCGGTCGACACCCTGACCAAGCTGGGTGCCGAGATCGTCGAGGTGTCCTGCCCGCACTTCCGGTACGCGCTGCCGGCCTACTACCTGATCGCCCCCAGCGAGTGCTCGTCGAACCTGGCCCGGTTCGACGGGGTCCGGTTCGGACTGCGCGTCGGCGACGACGGCAACCGGTCGCTGGAGGAGGTCATGTCGCTGACCCGCGAGGCCGGTTTCGGTCCCGAGGTGAAGCGGCGCATCATGATCGGCACGTACGCGCTCTCCTCGGGCTACTACGACGCCTACTACGGGCAGGCGCAGAAGGTCCGTACCCTCATCACCCGGGACTTCACCGCCGCGTTCACGCAGGTCGACGCGCTGATCTCGCCGACCACCCCGTTCGTGGCGTTCCCGCTCGGGGCGCGCACCTCCGACCCGTACCAGATGTACCTGGCGGACCTGTACACCATCCCGACCAACCTGTACGGCGGCCCGGGCATCTCGGTGCCCTGCGGCCTCTCGGAGGGGCTGCCGGTCGGCCTGCAGGTGATGGCCCCGACGATGGCGGACGACCGGATGTACCGGGTCGCCGCCGCGCTGGAGTCCGCGGTCGGCACCTTCACCCCACCGGCACTGTGAGGCAGGAGCACCGATGACCACGACACTGCCCGCGTACGACGACGTCGTCGCGCGCTACGAGCCGGTGATCGGCCTGGAGACCCATGTCGAGCTGGGCACGAACACCAAGATGTTCTGCGGCTGCCCCACCGACTTCGGGGGCGAGCCGAACACCCGGGTCTGCCCGGTCTGCCTCGGGCTGCCCGGTTCGCTGCCGGTGGCGAACAAGGCGGCCATCGAGGCGACGATCCGGATCGGTCTGGCGTTGAACTGCTCGATCGCCGAGTGGTGCCGGTTCGCCCGGAAGAACTACTTCTATCCGGACATGCCGAAGAACTTCCAGATCAGCCAGTACGACGAGCCGCTCTGCGTGGACGGCTACCTGGACGTCGAGGTGAACGGCGAGACCGTGCGGATCGGCATCGAGCGGGTGCACCTGGAGGAGGACACCGGCAAGACGCTGCACGTCGGCGGCGCCACCGGCCGGATCCACGGGGCGACCGAGTCGCTGGTCGACTACAACCGGGCCGGCATCCCGCTGGTCGAGATCGTCACCAGGCCGATCCCCGGCACCGCCGCGCTGGCGCCGGAGGTGGCCCGTGCGTACGTCACCGAGCTGCGTGACGTGATCCGCTCCCTGGGCGTCTCCGACGTCCGGATGGAGGAGGGGTCGCTGCGCTGTGACGTCAACACCTCGCTGAACAGGCCGGGCGAGGAGTGGGGCACCCGCACCGAGACGAAGAACGTCAACTCGCTGCGCTCGGTCGAGCGGGCGGTGCGCTCCGAGATGCTGCGCCAGGCGTCGGTGCTCGACGCCGGCGGGCGGATCACCCAGGAGACCCGGCACTTCCACGAGGACACCGGCGACACCACCCCGGGCCGGTCCAAGGAGACCGCCACCGACTACCGGTACTTCCCGGAGCCGGACCTGGTGCCGCTCGCCCCGGACGTCGCGTGGGTGACCGAGCTGAAGGCGGCCCTGCCGGAGCTGCCCCGGCTGCACCGCCGCCGGCTCCAGCGCGAGTGGGGCCTGTCCGACCTGGACATGCAGTCGGTGCTCAACGCCGGTGCCGTCGAGCTGATCGAGGCCACCGTCGCCGCGGGCGCCACCCCGGCCGCGGCCCGCAAGTGGTGGCTCGGTGAGCTGTCCCGGCGCGCCAACGAGGCCGGCATCGAGCTGGCCGACGTCGGGGCCACCCCGTCGCAGGTGGCCGAGTTGCAGGGTCTGGTCGACGCCGGCAAGCTCAACGACAAGCTGGCCCGGGTCGTCCTGGAGGGCGTGGTGGCCGGCGAGGGCTCGCCGACCGAGATCATGGCCAACCGGAACCTGGAGGTGGTCTCCGACACCGGCGCGCTCACCGCCGCCGTGGACGAGGCGATCGCCGCGAACCCGGACGTCGCCGACAAGGTGCGCAGCGGCAAGGTCGCGGCGGCGGGCGCGCTGGTCGGCGCGGTCATGAAGACCACCCGTGGCCAGGCCGACGCGAAGACCGTCCGTGAGCTGATCCTGGAACGCCTCGGCGTCAAGGGCTGAGGATCCCTGGAACGCCTCAGGGCCAAGGGCTGAGGAGGCAACACAGCACGGAAGGCCGCCGCCGTGACCCGGCGGCGGCCTCCACCGCATCGCACCGCCGAGCAGGCAGCGGGGTCGCGACCGCGCAGCCGCTCCGCCCCGGCGGCGACGCGCGGGTCAGCCGGTCGGGCTGGGCGACAGCGGGCTGGTCGAGACCCGGCCGGGGGAGGTCCCGCCGGGCGAGGGCGACTCCGGGACGCCCCGGGTCGGGGTCGGGGTGACCGGCACGTCGGGGCCCTTCGTCGGGTCCCGGACGACGTGCCGTTCCAGGTTGACCTGGGCCTGACCGGTGCCGCCGACGGTGATGTCGTCGTACGCCTGAAGCCGCTTCTGCTGGTCCAGGTAGAGCACGCTCATCGACAGCGGGGTCGGCTTCTCGCCCTCCAGGCCGCGCAGCCCCGCGCCGCCGGTGGAGCCCTCCACCATCAGCAGGGTGGGCTGCTGGCCGGGCACCTGCGGCAGCTTCGACACCTGCCGGTTGTGGGTGTGCCCGGCGAGCACCAGCGGGCAACTGCCCGAGAGCGGACCCGCCGAGGCCGGATCGTGCACAAGGGCGATGTCCACCGGCTGTGGCGACTTCCGTACCGTTTCGGCGAGCTGCTCGCCGGTCCCGATGACCTGGTCGGCCACCTCTCTGGTGAGCCCACTGCCGGCCGGTGAGGTCTCCTTGTCGGGCGTGAACCGTGGGTCGCCGATACCGGCGATGGTCAGCCCGGCCACGGTGGTGGTCGAGTTGTTCAGCACGATCGCGTTGGGCTGGCGGGCCACCGCCGCCGCCGTACGGACCGAGTCGTGGTTGCCCCGGATGTAGACGTACGGCTTCTTCAGCAGCCCGATCGCGCCGACGTACGAGGCCTCCGGCTCGCTGCCCCAGTCGGTGAGGTCACCGGTGTCGATCACCACGTCGATGCCGAACTGCTCCACCACGGTGCGGATCAGCTGCCAACCGGTGGGGTTGAGGTGCATGTCGGAGACGTGCAGCACCCGGGTGGTACCCGGAGCGGGCTCGTAGACCGGTAGCGCGGACACCGTCGTGTAGAGCTTGCTGACGTTGGCCACCACGCGTTGCAGCTGCTCGGCGTACTTCGTGTAGTCGTTGGCGATCCGCCGCGCGTCACCGACGATCGCCGGGGCGTTGACCAGCAGACCCTCGTACCGTGGCTCCTCGATCGACTGTGGGCGCAGGCTGCCGGCGGCCAGCCCCAGACTCCCGGCGGTCATGGCCAGCGCGAGCCCCGCCGACCAGGCCGTACGCCGCACGTTCCGGAAGATCAGCGCGGCCAGCACCAGGGTGACCAGCACGACCGCGCCGAGGGTGCGCAGGGCGAGCCGGATCACGCCGTCGCGGACGTCGGCGACCGCCGAGTGGCTGGCCCGGCTGAGGCTCGCCGGGTCGTCGATCAGCGCCTCGGTCTTGCGCTGGTCGAGCGCCCCCAGCCCGACGGTCAGGTGGGTCGGCCCGTCGTGGCTGTCCAGTTGCAGGGCGCCCAGCGGCGGGATGTCGACGGTGGTGTGGCCGTCGACCGCCGGGGCGAGCGTCAGGTCGGCCCGGAACGGCCCGATGTCGGTGTAGACCCGGCCGCCGGCCAGCACCCCGATCACCGCGCCCAGAAGGGCGACCAGCAGCACGGCGGCGACCACCCCGGCCCGCCGGGCCGGGCGTGACCGGGCGGCTCCGCGGATCCGGGGCCATCGGGCACGCTCACGCCGGGCCCGGATGTCGTCCCGGGGCCCGCGCTGCTCGTTCTCCTGACCGTCCATGCTCAGATTCTGACCTGCCCACCAGAGGATCTTGGCAAACCCGGCGGAGTGGGATTGTTTCGGCGGTCCGCCGGAGCGTTCAGCTACGGCCGGCGCCGCCGTCGGCGAAGACCAGCCGCAGCAGGCGGTCGTCCTCCGGAGCCGGACGGCCCCGCCCGTCGTGGTTGGAGGTGGAGACCCACACCGAGCCGTCCGGCGCGGCGGCCGCCGCGCGCAGCCGGCCGTACCGGCCGTTCAGCAGCTCGCGCGGCTGGCCGAGCACGGTGCCGGTGTCGGTCAGCTCGACCACCCAGAGCCGCTGCCCGCGCAGGCAGGCGGTGACCAGCAACCGCTGCACCGAGGTCAGGCCCGAGCAGGACGCCTCCGAGGTGCGCCACTGCGCGATCGGGTCGACGTACCGCCCGTTGCCGGCCCGACCCTCGACGACCGGCCAGCCGTAGTTGCCGCCGGCGTTGATCCGGTTGATCTCGTCCCAGGTGTTCTGGCCGAACTCGGTGGCGTACATCCGCTTGCTCGCGTCCCAGGCCATCCCCTGCACGTTACGGTGACCCAGCGACCAGACCGGCGAGCCGGGGAACGGGTTGCCGGGGGCCGGCGTGCCGTCCGCGGTGATCCGCAGGATCTTGCCGCCGAGGCTCGCGCGGTCCTGGGCGGCCTCCCGGTCGCCGGCGTCGCCGGTGCTGACGTACAGCTGCCCGTCCGGCCCGAAGGCGAGCCCGCCGCCATCGTGGGTGCTCGCCCGCGGGATACCGGTGAGGATCGGTGTCGGCGGCTCGCCCAGTTTGAACTTCGCGACCCGGTTGTCCTGCTCCGTGGTGTAGTAGACGAAGACCGTCCGGTCCTTGTCGTACGACGGGGAGACGGCGAGGCCGAGCAGTCCCGCCTCACCGCCGGCGGCCACGTCCGGGATGGTCTGCACCGGGGCGACCCGCAGCCCGTCCGGGCCGGACTCCGGGCCGATCTTCAGGATCCGGCCGCTGTCCCGCTCGGTCACCAGGCCTCCGCCGTCGGGCAGGAAGGCGATGTCCCACGGCACCCGCAGACCGGTGGCCAGGGTGGTGGCCACGACCTGCTGGCCGGCGCCGCCGGGTTCGGCGCTGACCGAGGGGGTCGGCAGGTTGGGCGGCTCGCCGGCCGGGTCCGGCTCCGGCGGGCCGAGGCTGCATCCGGAGGTGGCCAGCAGCAGCGCCGCGCAGGACGCCGCCAGTGCCGCACGGTGGCGGCCGGTGCGGGGGTACGGGGGATGCGCGCTCACCCGGCCCAGCCTAGCCCGAATCGGGGCCTGCGGGTCGTCCCCGGATCGTCCGGGCTCTCAACGGGGCCGGACGGCGAGCAACGCGAGGTCGTCCTCCCGCGGGTACGGGCAGTGCAGCAGCAGGTCGCAGAGGTCGTGGAGCGGCAGGGTGGCGGTACCGGCCAGCCGGTCCACCAGTTCCACCAGCGTCTCGTCGATCGGGCGGTCCCGGCGTTCCACCAGCCCGTCGGTGTAGAGCAGCAGGGTGTCCCCGGCGTCCAGCAACACGGTGCGGCTGCTGCGCGGAAAGGGGCGGGTGAGGCCGAGCAGTGGCTCGTGCCGTCCGTCCAGGTTGTGCACCGCGCCGTCGGCCGTGACCAGCAGTGGCGGCGGATGGCCGGCGTTGCACCAGGTGACCGACAGACCGCCGGGGGTCGGTCTCAGCCGCGCCAGGGTCGCCGTGGCGACGGTGGGGATGCGCAGCCCGGCGATTGTCGCGTCCAGCCTGTTCATCTGCTCGTGCACCGGGTCGGTCCGGCCGAAGGCGTTGCCCCGCACCAGGTTGCGTAGCTGGCCCATGGTCGCCGCGGCCTCGATGTCGTGGCCGGCCACGTCGCCGATGGCCACCATCAGGTCGCCGTCGGGCTGCACGAAGGCGTCGTACCAGTCGCCACCCACCTCGACCCGGTCGGCCACCGGCTGGTAGCGGGCAGCCAGTTCCGCCGCCGGGTACTCCGGCAGCCGGGGCAGCATGCTGTGCTGGAGCACCTCGGCGACGTGCCGCTGCTCGCCGTACATCCAGCTGTTGCCGACCGCCTGCCCGGCGCGGCGCCCGACCTCCACGGCGGTCCGCAGGTCCCGGTCGTCGAAGGGCCGCCGGTCGGGCCCGGCGACCAGGCTGATGATGCCGATGACACCCGCGCCGCCGGGCGCCGGCACGGGCACCGTGAGGTGGGCGGCGAATCCGAGCCGGCCGGCCAGCGCGCGCATCTCCGGCTCACCGACGCCCCGCGCGGCGTCGTCCGCGTCGCCGTGCGTCGGCTGCCCGGTGCGCAGCACCGTCCGGGTGACCGAGTCGGGATCCACGCGCGTCGTCACCAGGTGGGCGAACCGGGCCACCTCGGCGGCCCGGGACGGGTCGCGGTGCACCCCGGTGGCCCGGCGCGGCTTCCCGGCCCGGTCGACCAGCGTCACCACCGCCCAGTCGGCCAGCAACGGCACCACCGCGTCGGCCAGCCGGTGGACGGCCGTGTCCACGTCGAGGGTGCCGGCGAGGGTCTCGCTCAGCCCGGACAGCAGTTCCAGCCGGCCGTGTGCCTCCTCCGCGCGCCGCCGGGCCTCCTCGGCGCCGTCCAGGGCGATGCGCAGCCGCAGCTCGGACGAGCAGGCGGCGGCCAGGTCGGTGAGGGTGCGCAGTTGGGGGGCCGTCCACGCCCGGGGTTTGCGGTCGATCGCGCACAACGAACCGAGCACCCGACCGTCGAGGTCGGTCAGCGGAACGCCCGCGTACGCGACCACCCCCAGCTCGGGGATGGCGAGGTTCCGCCGGACCCGGGGGTAGAGCCGGGCGTCCGGCAGCACCAACGGGATCTCGATGTCGACCACGTGCTGGCAGAAGGAGTGGTGCAACGGGGTTTCCCGACGGCCGGCCCACGGCTCGGGCAGGCCGACCGCGCCGGGGAAGAACTGCCGGTCGGCGTCGACCAGGCAGACCAGCGCCACCGGCGCTTCCAGCAGGTCGCCGACCAGCCGGGCGAAGCGGTCGAAGGCCTCGTCCGGGGCGGCCTTCAGGCCGGTGTCGGCCAGCGACCGGAGCCGGGCCGGGTCGCGCAGCGCGGGAATGTCCACGGCGGCCGGTCGATCGGGTTCCGGGCAACGGGGGGTCATCGGCCTCCTGTCCGTGACGGCACGGTACGCCCTCCGGCGTCTCGGGCACCGTTCATACCCGCGCCGGCGGCGTCGCCACCACGGGAGGATCTTCGCGCCGTGGCGCGGTTGCCGGACCGGGCCACGCCGGGACCGCTATCGTCGGCGGTCGTGAAGGTATGGATCCCCCACCCGGCCGGTGTCGAACTGCTCGGCGAGGTGCCCCCGGGCGTCACCGTCGAGCCCTGGACGGATCCGGCGGCGCCGCCCTCGGACCCGTCGGGCGTCCGGTTCTGGGTGCCGCCGTTCCTGGCCGCCGGGGACGCCACGGCGATGTTGGGGCGGCTGCCCGACCTGGCGGTGGTGCAGCTCCTCTCCGCCGGAGCGGACACCTGGACCGGTCGCGTCCCCGACGGTGTGACGCTCTGCGACGCGCGGGGCGTCCACGACGCCGGTACCGCCGAGTGGGTGGTCACCGCGATCCTGGCCCAGCTGCGCGACTTCCCCGCGATGGTCCGGGCGCAGTCCCGCGGCGAGTGGGCGTACGGCGACGTCGCGCCCACCGACGAGCTGACCGGCAAGCGGGTGCTGATCGTCGGCGCGGGTTCGATCGGCACGGCGGTCCGGGCCCGGCTGGCCCCGTTCGACGTCGAGTTCACCCTGGTTGCCCGGACCGCCCGTCCCGCCGAGGGGGTGCACGCGGTCGACGACCTGTCGCGGCTGCTGCCCGCGGCTGACGTGGTGGTGTTGCTGGTGCCGCTGACCGACGCCACCCGGGGGATGGTCGACGAGCGGTTCCTGGCCGCGATGCCGGACGGGGCGCTGCTGGTCAATGCCGCGCGGGGGCCGGTGGTCCGGACGGACGCGCTGGTCGCCGAGGTTTCCGGCGGCCGGCTGCGGGCCGCGCTGGACGTGACCGACCCGGAGCCGCTGCCGGCCGAACACCCGCTCTGGAGGCTGCCCCACGTGTTGTTGACACCGCACGTCGCCGGCTCGGTGCGCGGGCTGCTGCCCCGGGCGTACCGTCTGGTCGGGGAGCAGTTGCGCCGCTTCACGGCGGGGGAGCCCCTGGCCAACACGGTGGTCGACGGCTACTGATCGCCGGTCAGCCGGCGTCGGGCAGGGTCTGGCCGGTCACCGACACGAGCCGGGGCAGGTCGGTGCGGCGTACCGCGGGCAGGACGATCTCCTGCCCGTCGTCGAGTCGGGCGACCGCCCGGCCGCGCGGGTCGGCGGCCAGCTCGACGATCCGGTCCCACCGGATGCGGCGTTCGCCGGCGAGCGCGCGCAGCCGCAGCTCGCCCGCGTCGGCGTCGGTGCCGGCCCGGTACGCCCAGACGGCGACCGCCAGCGGTACGAGCAGCACCGGCAGCAGATACCAGGCGGCGGTGGCCAGCGGCAGCGCGCCGACAACGGCGACGATGGCCGCCGCCAGGAGGGCCTGGTGGTACCGGAACCGGACGGTGTCGGGGCGACTCACCCTCCGATGATCCCACCTCGGCCCGGCGTCGGGCCGAGGTGGGCAGCGGGACGGCGACCGCCGCCGCAGCGGGGTGACGCGCGTCACTTTCAATGGGGCGTAACCGGAAGGCGCGCGGGTCGTTCGTCGGGGTGACGTGTGTCGGATATCCGTCGCTGTCACGCATCGCCGCACCGCCCCGTGTCCCCCTCACGAAGGCGACCGCCGTGCCACTGTCCTACCTCCTCCGTCGTCCGTCACCCGCGCTGGTCGCCCTGCTGGGGGCGACCGCGCTGCTGGTGGTGGCGGCCCTGGCCGGCGCGCTCCCGTCGCTGGCCGCCGCCACCCTCTCCGGCGCGGTCGGCTGCGCCCTGGCCGGGCTCCGGCTGTCCCGGCTGGCCTCCGTCGGCGGCCGCAGCCGGCGGGCCCGGCGGTGCCGGCGGGCCGCCGCCCAGCTCGACGCCGCGGTCCTGGTCGTCGGCCTGACCGTGGCCGTCCTCCCGCTGGCCGCCCCGTCGCACCGTCCGGAGGTGGCCGCCGCCGGTCTGCTCGCCGCGGCCGTCAGCTACCTCGGTGGTCTACTCACCCTCCCTGGGCACTCCCGGCTGACCGCCCGGGCCCGGCTGCGTCGCGGCGTCGACACGGCCGGTCTCGGCACCGCGCTGGTCTTCGCCGGCTGGGTGCTGCTCCCGCCGGGCGTGGTGCCGGTGCTGGTCCGGGTGGTCACGGTGGTCGGCGCGGTGGGGTTGGCGGGCCTGCTGGTGAGCGCGCTCGCCGATCGGCGGCGCCGGCCCGGCGCGGCGCTGTGCCGGGCCGGCGCGGCGGGCGCGCTGCTCGGGCTGGCCGACCTGGTGGTGCTGTCGAGCTACCGGGCGCCGCAGCAGGCCACCCTGACGGTGGTGCCGTTCCTGCTGGCCGGCGTGCTGCTCACCGCCTACGGGGCGACCCGGGTGGCGGCCGGTGACCCGCCGCTCGGCAACGGACCCGCCCCGGCCTGGCCCCGGGTGACCGCCCCGGCCGCCGTGGCGGGTCTGGCCGCCGGGCACCACCTGTGGGCCGTCGGCGACTTCACCCCGACCGCCGCCCTGCTGGGGCTCGCGGTGATCCCGCCGCTGATCGGTCGAGAGTTGATCACCGCGGCGGACAACCGGGACCAGGCCCGGCAACTGGCCGCCCGGGAGGCGCACTTCCGGGCGCTGGTCACCGGCGGCCGTGACCTGATCCTGATCCTCGACGACGAGCTGCGGGTGCGGTGGCTCTCCGCGGCCGGGCCGCGCTGGTTCGGGCTGCGTGACGACGAGGTACGCGGGCGGCCCCTCGCCGACCTGCTGCATCCCGACGACGTGCCCGCCGCGTTGGCCGCGCTCACCGATCCGGCCGCCGCCCGGCCGCCGCTGCTGGTGGCCCGGATGAGCACCGGCGACGGTGGCTGGCGGGAGACCGAGGCGACGGTGAGCGACCAGCGCGGGGTACCCGAGGTCGACGCGGTGGTGCTGCACGTGCGTGACATCGGCGAGCGCCGCCGGCTGGAGCGGGAGCTGCACCGGCTCGCCGCGGTGGACCAGCCGACCGGGCTGGCCAACCGCCGGGAACTGGTCCGGGTGCTGGGCGAGCGGCGACCGGAGCCGGCGACGCTGCTCCTGGTCGACCTGCACGGCCTGGGCGCGGTCACCGAGCGGTCCGGGGTGATCGCGGGGGAGGCGGTGCTGCGTACCGCGGTCCGCCGGCTGCGCGACGTGGTGGGTTCACGCGACCTGGTGGCCCGGGTCGCCGGAGAGGAGTTCGCCGTGGTCAGCGACCTCGGTCCGGTCCCGGCGTACGCGTTGGGCGGCCGGCTGGTGGCGGCGCTGGCCGAGCCCTGCCCGGCGTCCGGGGAGATGGTCCGGTTACGGGTGAGCGTCGGCCTGGCGGAACTGGCCGGAGCCGGCCCGGAGGACGCGCTGCGCCAGGCGGATCTGGCCCGGCGGCGGGCTGCGCAACTCGGCCACAACCGGGTGGAGTGGTACGACGCCTACCTGGAGGAGCAACTGGTCCGCCGGCTGGACCTGGAACGGGAACTGCCCGGCGCGGTCGCCCGCGGCGAGCTGGACCTGGTCTTCCAGCCGGTCCTCGGGTTGGCCGACCGGCTACCTGTCGGCGCGGAGGCGCTGCTGCGCTGGCGCAGCCCGGTGCTGGGTACCGTGCTGCCGGCCGAGCTTTTGCCGGTGGCGGAGGACCTGGACCTCGTCGGTGAACTGGGGCGGTGGGTGTTGGAGCGGTCCTGCCGGCAGCTCGCCGAGTGGTCGGCCGGGGGCCGGCGGCTCTGGATGGCGGTCAACGTGACACCGCGGGAGCTGCTGGCGCCGGACTTCCTGCCCGGGGTGGCCGCGGTCCTGGCCGCCCACGGCGTGCCGGCGGACCGACTGGTGGTCGAGGTCGCCGAGCACCGGCTCGGCGCCGAACCGGCCACGGTGGTGGCCCGGATGGCCGGGCTGCGGTCGCTGGGGGTGCGGACCGCGCTGGACGGGTTCCGGGCCGAGCAGGCGTCCCTGGCCCAGCTCCGCCGGCTCCCGATCGACCTGCTCAAGGTCCGGCCGCAGTTGGTGGCGACACCGGACGGCCCGGGCCGTCCGATGATCGACGTGGTGGTGAGCCTGGGCGAGCGGCTCGGCCTGACGGTGGTGGGTGAGGCGCTGGAGTCCGACGCCGACGTCGACCTGGCGTACCGGGCGGGATGCCGGTACGGCCAGGGGTTCGCGCTGGTTCGGCCGGCCACCGCCGAACGGGTGGAGGCGTTCTTCGCGGAGTTCCCTTCGGCGTCCCGTTGACCGACGCGTGCGCGCCCGTGTGCGCTTAACCGCTTCATCTCTCTCGCGGCGGGGCGGTGCTGCCGCGCGGGGTGAGGTGGGCCGTCTCGTCCTGGAGCCCGGTCACCGGGTCGCCGGCGATCACCGCGAGCAACTGCCGGGCGGCGTGTGCGCCGTACGCCGGGATGTCCCGCCCGAGCGCGGTCAACGGCGGGTGCACGAGCTGGCAGAGCGGGGAGTCGTCCCAGGCCACGAGCGACAGGTCGCCGGGAACGGACAGGCCCATCTCCTGCGCCACCGAGAGCCCGGCGATCGCCATCACGTCGTTGTCGTAGATGATCGCCGTGGGGCGGGTGGCCGAGCTGAGCAGTCGCCGGGTGGCCCGCGCGCCCTCCTCGCCGGTGTAGTCCGACCACACGGTGACCGCCCCGTCGAGCCCGAGCCGTCGGCACACCTGGTCGAACGCGTCGGTGCGGATCTCGGTGTGCAGCAGCGAGGGCAGCCCGCCCACCCGGGCGATCCGGCGGTGTCCCAGCGCGCCCAGGTACTCCACCGTCTCCACCAGGGCCGCCGCGTCGTCGGACCAGACGCTGGCCAGGTTCCCGGTGTGGCCGGGACCGCCGATCACCACGGCCGGCAGTTGCAGCGTCTCCAGCGCCGGGACGCGGGGGTCGTGGGTGCGCAGGTCGCAGACGAAGACCCCGTCCACCCGTCGCTCGGCCCACCAGCGCCGGTAGACCGCGATCTCCGCCTCCTGGTCGGCCACCACCTGGAGGGTCAGCGCGTACGACCGGGCGGACAGGGCCGCCTCGATGCCGCTGATGAGTTCCATGAAGAACGGTTCGATGCCCAGTGTCCGGGCCGGCCGGCAGAGGGCCAGGCCGACGGCGTTGGCGGTCGCGCCGGAGAGCGCCCGGGCGGCACTGCTCGGGCTGTAACCGATCTCGGCGGCGATGGCCAGGATCCGTTGGCGGGTGGCCTCCGAGACCCCGGGCTGTCCGTTCAGCGCGTACGACACCGCGCCCTTGGACACCCCGGCGCGTCGGGCGACGTCGGCGATGGTCGGCCGCTTCACCGGCGTGCTCCTCAATCCTCACGGCCCCTGCGGGCCGGTCCCACGGCACCGGTCGACCGGCCGCCCTCACGCTACCGCCACGGTTGCCGGTGATCCTGGGGCGGTGGGGCGGCGCGGAACCGTCGGCGCACGGTTGCTTGCGCGGTTCAGCGTACGGCTCCGGTGCTCTTGGTGGTCGTGCCGGTCGCGTTGCGGGCTGCCCGAGAGAGCGCTCCACCACGCATGTTCGCGCTCGCGGCGTCGCGACGAGTCACGGTTGGCCACCGCGCTGACCGGCCGTTGACA
This sequence comes from Micromonospora sp. KC723, assembly GCF_004348595.1. GTDB lineage: Bacteria > Actinomycetota > Actinomycetes > Mycobacteriales > Micromonosporaceae > Micromonospora. The sequence continues at coordinate 36,354 of NZ_SMKD01000009.1, read as the reverse complement.
GTGCCCTGAGCGGCCCGTACGGTGGCCTAACTTATCCGGTTCAGTCAACGTTTCTCGATGCCGGGAGCGTTTCCATATGGTGCGGAGGATGGCATGAAACGGTCCTGGAAGCACTGGGTCCGCGCGGCGACGGCGGGTGCCGTCGGCCTGCTCATGGTCGCCGGGTGCAGTGGTAGGAGCACCACCGGCGATTCCCGCTCCGGAGACGTCGTCACCCTGAAGATCAACTTCTGGGGCGACTTCGGCCTGCAGGACCTGAAGGCCAAGTACGAGGCCGCCAACCCCAACATCCGCATCCAGCTCAACTCCGGCGAGTACAACGCCCAGCACGAGGACCTGCAGAAGAAGCTGGTGGCCGGCAACGGGGCGGCGGACATCGCGGCCATCGACGAGGGCTTCATGGTCCAGTTCCGCAGCCAGTCCGACAAGTTCGTCAACCTGCTCGACAGGGGCGCCGGCTCCTACGAGGGCAAGTACCTGCCGTGGAAGTGGAAGCAGTCGCTGTCGGCCGACGGCAAGACCCAGATCGGCCTCGGCACCGACGTCGGCGGCCTGGCGATGTGCTACCGGACGGACCTGTTCAAGGCCGCCGGGCTGCCCACCGACCGTGACCAGGTCTCCGCGCTCTGGCCCACCTGGGACAGGTTCATCGAGGTCGGCCAGGAGTACACCACCAAGACCAACAAGAAGTTCATCGACGCGGGCACCAACCTGTTCAACCCGATCCTGGGTCAGCAGCCGGTCGGCTTCTACGGCGACCAGGATCAGCTCCAGATGGAGCAGGGTCCGAAGGTCGCCTTCGACTACACGGTCAAGGCCATCCAGGCCGGCGTCTCGGCCAACCTGGTCAGCTTCCAGGCCGACTGGGACAAGGGCTTCACCAGCGGCGCCTTCGCCGTGCTGGCCTGCCCGGCGTGGATGCTCGGTCACATCCAGCAGACCGCCCCCGGCACCGAGGGCAAGTGGGACATCGCGGCGGTGCCCGGTGGCGGCGGCAACTGGGGCGGGTCCTTCCTGACCATCCCCAAGCAGACCAAGCACGCCGACGAGGCCTACAAGTTGCTGGAGTGGCTCGTCCAGCCGGAGCAGCAGATCGAGATCTTCAAGAAGGTCGGCAACCTGCCCTCGCAACCGGCGCTCTACACCGACCCGGCGATCGCCGAGTTCAAGAACCCGTTCTTCAGCGGTGCCCCGGTCGGTCAGATCTTCCCCAAGATGGCGCAGGGCCTGACCCCGCAGTACCTGGGCAAGAAGAACGGCCCGACCCGGGTCGCGGTGGAGAACGTCATCCGCCGGGTGGAGAACAAGACCCTGAAGCCGGACGTCGCCTGGGCCGAGGCGGTCAAGGAGGCCGAGAAGGTCGCCAAGTCCTGACGCTTTCCGGTGGCCGGTGGCGGAGCGGGACCGACCCGCTCCACCACCGGCTCGGGGCCGCCGCAAGGTCCCCGACGCCCGCCCGCCGGAGGCCGGCGGGCACCGCACCACCCGTGCCCCCGTCACCTCTCGGCCCTGGAGCGTTTTTCATGTCCACCACCCGTGCCGCGCCCGCGTCGTCGGGCCGTGGAGCCGCCCACGGACGCGGCGGCTCCGGAGCCGACGAGCGGCGGCTGTCCTGGCGCAACCGGCTGTACCGCTTCGACATGCGCTACATGCCGTACCTGCTGATCGCGCCCTTCTTCCTGCTCTTCGTCCTCTTCGGGCTGTTCCCGTTGATCTTCAACGGCGTGGTCGCGCTGCGTAACTACCGGCTGGACGACCCGACGCTGCCGTACTGGGCGGGCGTGGAGAACTTCACCCGGCTCTTCGGCGACGAGGACTTCTGGAACGCGCTCTACAACACCTTCGGCATCTTCCTGCTCTCGTCGGTGCCGCAACTGCTGCTCGCGCTGATCGTGGCGTCGCTGCTGAACCGCAAGCTGCGCCTGCAGACCTGGTGGCGGGTCGGCATGCTGCTGCCGTACGTGACCCCGATCGTCGCCTCGTCGATGGTGTTCAGCGTCTTCTTCTCCCGCGACTTCGGCATGGCCAACTGGGCGCTCGGTCTGTTCGGCTACGGCAGCCCGGAGGCCCCGATCGACTGGCGCGCCGACAAGACCCACTCCTGGATCGCCATCGCCACGATGGTGAACTGGAAGTGGATCGGCTACAACGCCCTGCTGTACCTGGCCGCCATGCAGTCCATCCCGCGCGACGTCTACGAGGCGTCGGCGATCGACGGCGCCGGCCCGTGGCGGCAGCTCTGGCGCATCACCGTGCCGATGATCCAGCCGATCATCGTGTTCACCGTGGTGCTCTCCACCATCGGCGGTCTCCAGCTCTTCACCGAACCGATGCTGTTCGATCCGAACGCGCAGACCGCCACCGGCGGCCCCAACGGTGAGTGGCAGACCATCGCGCAGCTCATCTACAAGGTCGGCTGGAAGGACCTCAACCTCGGCTACGCCGCCGCGATGTCCTGGGCGCTGTTCCTGATCATCCTGGTCGTCGCCGGCATCAACACGCTGCTGACCAACCGCCTCTCGGGAGGCCGCAGATGACCGCCGTCGCCCCGCCGCGCCCCGCCGCCCCGGTACGGCGCAACCGTCCGGCCCTGATGGGCCGGGCGCCGCAGGACACTCCGGCCGGGGTCGGAACCTACCTGCTGCTCGCCGTCACCATGCTCTTCGCGGTCTTCCCGCTGTACTGGATGTTCGTCATCGCCACCAGCAACGACGAGGCGCTGGCCAAGCTGCCGCCCGCGGTGGTTCCCGGCGACCGGTTCATGACCAACGTCGAGGAGGTCTTCTCCCTCCAGGACGTCTTCTTCGCCGCCTCGATGGTCAACAGCGTCATCGTCTCCGTCGTGGTGACCGCCTCGGTGCTCTTCTTCTGCTCGCTGGCCGGGTTCGCCTTCGCCAAGCTGCGGTTCGCCGGCCGCAACGCGTTGATGCTCTTCGTGGTGCTCACCCTGACCGTGCCCAACCAGCTCGGCATCGTGGCGCTGTACATCGTGATGGGCAAGCTCGGCTGGAACGGCACCCTGCTCGCCGTCATCGCGCCCGGCCTGGTCACCGCGTTCGGCGTGTTCTACATGCGACAGTTCATCGTCAACTCGGTCCCCGACGAGCTGGTCGAGTCGGCCCGGGTCGACGGCGCCTCCACGATGCGCGTCTACTGGAACATCGTGCTGCCGGCGATCCGCCCGGCCCTGGCCGTGCTCGGGCTGCTCACCTTCGTCGCCACCTGGAACGACTTCCAGTGGCCCCTGATCACACTGAGCGGCAGCGACTACCCCACCTCGATGGTCGCCATCTCCGACCTGGCCAGCGGCAACTACGTGATCTACCGGCGGGTGCTCGCCGGCGCGTTCATCGCCACCGTGCCACTACTGATCATGCTGTTCATCGGCGGCCGACAGATCGTCCGCGGAATCATGGAAGGCGCGGTGAAGTCGTGACCCATCGGACGTTGCACGAGGGCTGGACGCTGCGGGCCGTGCCGGGCTCGCCGGTGCCGCCGGAGATCGCCGAGCGGTCCGTACGGGCCGCCGTGCCCGGCTGCGTGCACACCGACCTGCTCGCCGCAGGCCTGATCCCCGACCCGTTCCTCGACGACAACGAGAAGCGGCTCACCTGGATCGGCCGCACCGACTGGATCTACGAGACCACCTTCCGGTGGCAACCGGGTGACGACGAACGGATCGACCTGGTCTGCGCCGGCCTGGACACGGTCGCGACGGTCACCGTCAACGGCACCGAGGTCGGGCGCACCGAGAACCAACACCGCTCCTACCGGTTCGACGTCCGGTCGCCGCTGCGTGCGGGCGACAACACGCTCACGGTCCGTTTCGACTCGGCGTACCGCTACGCGGAGGCGCAGCAGGACCGGCTCGGCGAACTGCCGAACGCGTACCCCGAACCGTTCAACTTCATCCGCAAGATCGCCTGCAACTTCGGCTGGGACTGGGGTCCGACCCTGGTCACCGCCGGCATCTGGCAGGAGATCGGGCTGCACGCCTGGTCCACCGCGCGGCTGGCCACGGTCCGTCCCCTGGTGACCGTCGCCGACGACCTCGGGCGGGTGGAACTGCACGTCGAGGTCGAGCGGGTCGCCGACGCCCCGCTGACCGTGCACGCGACCGTCGCCGGGGTCGCTGTCGAGGTCGCCGTCCCGGCGGGGGAGCACACCGCCGTGGCGGTCCTGGAGGTCCGCGACCCCGCGCGGTGGTGGCCCCGGGGGTACGGCGAGCCGGCGCTCCACCAACTCGACGTCACCCTCCGCGCGGCCGACGGCCGGGCGCTGGACGGCTGGTCCCGCCGGATCGGCTTCCGCGCGGTACGCCTCGACACCACCCCCGACGCCTACGGCACCCCGTTCGTCCTGCACGTCAACGACGTGCCGGTCTTCGCCCGAGGCGTCAACTGGATCCCCGACGACCCGTTCCCCAGCCGGATCACCCGGGATCGGCTGGCGCACCGGTTCGCCCAGGCGGCCGGGGCCGGGGTCAACCTGCTACGGGTCTGGGGTGGTGGCCGGTACGAGTCGGCGGACTTCTACGAGCTGGCCGACGAGCAGGGCCTGCTGGTGCAGCAGGACTTCCTCTTCGCCTGCGCCGCGTACCCCGAGGAGGAGCCGCTGCGCACGGAGGTCGAGGCGGAGGCGCGGGAACAGGTGACCCGGCTGGCCGCGCACCCGTCGCTGGTGCTCTGGACCGGCAACAACGAGAACATCTGGGGCTGGCACGACTGGGGTTGGCAGGAGGTCCTCGCCGACCGCACCTGGGGGCGGGGCTACTACCTCGACCTGCTGCCCCGCGTCGTCGGCGAGCTGGACCCGACCCGCCCGTACTGGCCGGGCAGCCCCTGGTCGGGCAACGAGGAGATCCACCCGAACGACCCGGCGCACGGCACCACGCACATCTGGGACGTGTGGAACACCGACGACTACACGAAGTACCGGGAGTACGTCCCCCGCTTCCTCGCCGAGTTCGGCTACCAGGCGCCCCCGGCGTACGCGACGCTGCGCCGGGCGCTGTCCGACGCACCGCTGGCCCACGACTCGCCCGGCATGGCCCACCACCAGAAGGCCGACGACGGGGACCTGAAGCTCCAGCGAGGGCTCGACGCACACCTGCCCGTCCCGACCGACTTCGACGACTGGCACTACCTCACCCAGCTCAACCAGGCCCGGGCGATCCAGCTCGGGGTGGAACACTTCCGCTCCCACCGGGACGTCTGTGCCGGCACCATCCTCTGGCAGCTCAACGACTGCTGGCCGGTGACCTCGTGGTCGGCCGTGGACGGCGACGGCCGGCGCAAGCCGCTGTGGTACGCGTTGCGCCGGGCGTACGCCGACCGGCTGCTCACCGTCCAGCCCCGCGACGGGGGGCTGGCCCTGGTGGCGGTCAACGAGACCGGGCAACCCTGGCGGGCTCCGGCGACGGTGACCCGGTTGACCCTGGCCGGCGAGCCGCGCGCCACGACGGCGTACGAGCTGGACGTCCCCGCGTACGCGGCGGTGGCGCTGCCGCTGCCGGCGGACCTGGCCGGGCCGGACGAGGCCCGTCGGGAGCTGCTGGTGGCCGAGGCCGGCGACGAGGTGGAGCGGGCGTTCTGGTTCTTCGCCGAGGACCGGGACGCGGACTGGCCGGCGGCACGCTTCGAGGCGAGCGTCGAGCCGGCCGACGGCGGGCAGCGGGTCCGGGTGACCGCGCGGACGGCGCTGCGCGACCTGACCCTCTTCCCGGACCGGCTCGACCCGTCCGCCGAGGTGGACCAGGCGCTGGTCACCCTGCTGCCGGGGGAGTCGACCACCTTCACCGTGACGGCCGGCGGGCCGCTGGACCCGGCGGCGTTGACCAGCCGGCCCGTGCTGCGCTGCGTCAACGACATCACCGCCGCGGGACCGTCCACATGAGGCGGTGCCCGCGCCGGTGGTGGGGCGGGCCGCTCAGCCGGTGATGAACGGTGTTCCCTTCGGGACCGGGGCGGCATCGGCCGGGACGACGGTGACCGGCACCCACTTGCCCACCGGGTCGGCCCGGCGGGCGGTGGTGTAGCTGAGCTCGCCACCGGCGGAGGGGATCACCACGTCCTTGTTCAGGTTGAGCAACTGGCCGCGTACATCCGCGGCGGACAGCTTGCTCCGCTTCGCCAGCCGGATCGCCGTCACCGCGGTCGCCATGGCGTCGTGGTGGGTGAGGGCGTAGCCGTCGAGGAGCGCGTCGTCATCGCCGAACCCCGCCTCGCGGAAGGTCTCCACGAACGCCGCGAGGCCCTTGGGCACCGGCACCGTCGCGTCGTCGGTGAACCAGGAGGGGTGCACCGACGCGGCGGTGACGATGGTGATCCGGGTCTGCGCCATCCGCGCGGCCGTCTCGGGTGCGACGGTCAGGCCGGTGGCGCCCACCAGGATGGTCAGGGGCTTCTGCGTGAAGCACTGCCGGCTCGCCAGCGTGTTGACGAAGTCGTCCAGGTCGAGGGCGCGGCCGGCGTACAGGATCATGTCGGGTTGTGGGTTGGTGCACACGCTGACCGCGATCGGTTCGAGGAAGCGGGCACGTTGGCCCGGGTCCCCGGCGCCGACGAAGGACCGCTCGTAGGGCAGCAGGTACTCCTTGAGGAGCCTGCGGTACGCCGCGAGGAGGCTCCGGACGTACAGGTCCGGCTCCGACTCGTCGAAGACCACCATGCCCTTCCGGAGGTCCCCGCGCGTCTGGAGGTAGGCCTTCAGCGCCAGGACGTAGTCGGTGTCGCTCGGCGAGGCCCGGACGAAGCCGTCGATCTCACGGAAGTCGTCGGCGGTGGCGACCCCGGCGATCATGGGTAGCTCGGTGGGGGAGGCCGCCAGGTACCGGGCGGCGTCCCGGGTCGCGGCGACGCTCGTGCCCATGCCGATGACGGCGACCAGCGGGTTCTCGTCGTCCGCCAACCGCTCCAGCTCGCGCACCACCCGGCGCCACTGCTCCTGTCGGCTGCCCACGTTGGCCAGGATCAACTCGACCAGGGGCGGGTCGTTCGTGCCGGCGCTGCCGTTGGCGCGCACCTGCGCGACGTACGCGCCCTGCACCGCGTGCCGGACCTGCGCCCTCGACATGAAGCTCTTCGCGGTGGCGGTCATCGGCGACAGCAGCGCCACCCGCACGTACGGTTGCTTCTCGGCGGCCGACTTGGCACGGACGATCTCGTTCTGCTTCCTGATCCGCTGCTGGACGTCGCCGAGGCCCTCGAAGGTGTGGGCACCGACGTCGGTCAGCACCCCGACGCACTCGCCGTCCACCCGGGTCAGCCCGGATCGCAGGCTGCCGCACGAGTTGACCACGACATTGACGGCCAGGGCCGACGCGGCGACCAGACCGGCCACGGCCACCGTGGCCGTGGCCAGCCGGAGCACCCGTCGTGACCGAGGCACCCGGGGCGCGAAGAAGTCCGGGGGGACCCCCGCGACCGGGCTGACGTCGGCTGTGTCCCTCACCGCCACTGGTCCGCCCATCCCTTGTGTCGGTTGGCCTCGGCGACCAGCAACGACTGGTCGTCGGGAAAGTGCAGGGCCAGCGCCCGATAGTCGCGCTTCAGCGCGTCGTGCAGGTCGGCCCGGAGCCGGCCGGTGAACGGGTCCGCGGCGAGCCGCAGGCCGACGACCAGCCGGGTCACCCGGCCGAGCCGGCTCTCCGGGTCCGCGCCGGTCGACCGGGCGAGTCGGTGCGCCTCCTGGGCCGGCGGCGCGGTGTGCGGCCGGCGGGTGGGAGCCCGCGTGACGGCCCGAAGCATGGCCAGCCACTCGGCCGCCGGCACCGCCCCGACCCCGGCGGCGACGTGGCCGCTGACCTCTTCGAGCTGGTCGAGGGCCAACGCGTGGTACAGCTCGCCGATCCGGTCGTCGCGCGCCCGGCACTGGTCCCGCAGGAGGGCGTGCACCCGGTTCCACCCGTCCCCGCCGTCCGGATCGCGGGCGGCGAGCCGCCGCAGCAGCAGCCGGCGCAACGGTGGCGGGTCGGCGTCGGGATCGGCCGACCGCAGACTGTCGAACATGAGGCCGAGCCGGCCGGCGTAGCCGTCGGCGGTGAGCAGCCCGCTCCGCATCGCCAGCGCGGTCGCCTGCTCGACGGTCCGGGCGGCGGCGCAGGTGGTCAGGATGTCCATCTCGTCGACGGGCAGCGGGTTGGCATCCGGGATACCGAGCAGGTGCCGGATGAGCCGCTCCTCGACGGTGAACTGCCTCCGGTCGGTGTCGTCGGCCGGCGCGGGTTCCAGCCGGGCCAGCGCGAGGGCCAACTCCTCGCCGCCCTCGGGCCACGACGACACCTCGTGGGCCGCCGCCAGCAGCATGCTCACCACCAGCGGGTTCCCCTGGCCGAGCTGCTGGATCTGCCGGGGTATCCGGGGTTCCAGGTCCGGGTGTTCCCGCGCCATCCGCACGACGTCGGCCTCGGTGAGGGCGGGCAGCGGGTAGCGGACCCAGCGGGGCCGGGGCTGGTCGGTGTCCCGCCCGGAGGCCAGCGGCTCCTCGGCCGCCAGCAGGCGTTGCTGCGCCTCGGGCAGGTGGCCGAGGAAGGGAGCCCGGCTGGTCGCCACCACCGCCAGCGGCTCGTCCTGAACCGTCTCGCGTCCGCGTGCCAGCTCGATCAGGAAGTGCCGCCCGAGTCGGGTGTCGGCGTTGTCGATCAGCACCACGCAGCGCGGCATCCAGGGCCGACGCAGCCGCCGGCCGAGCCCGGCGGCCAGGTCGGCGCGGAAGGCCGCCCAGAGCAGGTCGTCACGCTGGCGGGCGTTGTTGGCCTCACCCGGCCGGCGGTGCCACCGGTTCAGGTCGATCAGCGTCTCGACGGGTGGGCGGGGGCGCGGGGCGCCGTGCGCGCCGTACCACTTCTGCGCCCGGCCGAGCACGAACCTGCTGCTCCACGCCGCGGACGCGAGCCGGTGGATGACCGAGGCGAGAAGCCGGGTGGACAGGCGTACCGGCGTCTGCACGCTGGCGGGCAGGACGGCGGGCAGATCCCCGGCGCCCTCCCTGAGCGTGGTCACCAGCCGGTCGACGCCCCGGTGCTCGCGCAGCAGCGCATTGATCTGCTGCCGGGCCCGGTCGCGATCTCGCAGGTCGAGCGTGTCGTCGTCCATCACCAGCTTCCCGACGGCGAGCCGGGGGAAGTGCAGGGTGCCGTAGAGCGGGCACGGTCGGCCGAGGTGGAAGGCGAGGGCGTACAGCACCTCCGGGGTTCCCGTCCGGCCGTCCGCCTCCAGGTCGATGTGCGCGTACGGCACCCGACCGTCGAGGAGGCTGGCGAGGCCGGTCAGCAGGGCGGTCTTGCCGCTGCCCCGGTCGCCCTCGAAGATCAGCACCGGCGGGGGCGCGCTGTCCCGCCCGTGGGCCATCACCTCGCGGACCAGTTCCACGGCGTGGCGGCGATGGTGGATGGTCATCGAGCCTCCCCCGCGGCGATCGAACGACCTGCCCAGTCCGCTCATGGTCGAGTCCGGCCGGCGGTCCGGTCAAGATGTGACCGTCGTCGATCGATGACCGATTGCCGACAGCTCCGGGCGCTCCCAGCCGATCGTCGCGACCCGTCCCGCCTCAGCCGGCCGGTGGCGCCCCGGTCAGTCCGGCACCCGGCGGTACGCGCCGTCGCTGGCCGAGGTCGCCATCGAGGCGTACGCGCGCAGCGCGGCCGACACCGGCCGCTGGCGGTCCACCGGCGTGTACGGCCGGTCCCGCTTCTCCTGGGCGACCCGGCGGGCGTCCAGCACGTCGGCCGGCACGTTCAGCTCGATCGTCCGGCCCGGGATGTCGATGACGATCTCGTCGCCGTCGGCGACCAGGGCGATCAGCCCGCCGGAGGCCGCCTCGGGGGAGACGTGGCCGATGGACAGGCCCGACGTGCCGCCGGAGAAACGCCCGTCGGTGAGCAGCGCGCAGGCCCGGCCCAGCCCCCGCCCCTTGAGGAACGAGGTGGGGTAGAGCATCTCCTGCATGCCGGGGCCGCCCTTCGGCCCCTCGTACCGGATGACCACCACGTCCCCGGCGACGACCTCCTTGGCCAGGATGGCCGTGACGGCGTCGTCCTGGGACTCGTAGACCTTGGCGGGGCCGCGGAAGGTCAGGCACTCCTCCGGCACGCCGGCGGTCTTCACCACGCAGCCCTGCGGGGCCAGGTTGCCGTGCAGGATGGCCAGCCCGCCGTCGGCGCTGTACGCGTGTTCCCGGTCCCGGATGCAGCCCTGCGCCGCGTCGGTGTCCAGCGACGACCAGCGGTTGGTGGTGGAGAACGGCTCGGTGGTGCGCACCCCGCCCGGGGCGGCGTGGAACAGCTCCACCGCCTCCGGTCGTGGCGAGCCGCCACGCACGTCCCAGTCCGCCAGCCACTGCGCGAGGCTGGGGGAGTGCACGGCGTGCACGTCCCGGTGGAGCAGGCCGGCCCGGTCCAGCTCGCCGAGGATGGCGGGGATGCCACCGGCGCGGTGCACGTCCTCCATGTGGTAGTTGGGCGAGTTCGGCGCGACCTTGGCCAGGCACGGCACCCGGCGGCTGACGGTGTCGATGTCGGCCACGTCGAAGTCCAGCTCGGCCTCGCGGGCGGCGGCGAGCAGGTGCAGGATCGTGTTGGTCGACCCACCCATCGCGACGTCCAGGGCGACCGCGTTCTCGAACGCGGCCCGGTTGGCGACCGACCGGGGCAGCACCGACGCGTCGTCGTGGTCGTACCAGCGCTTGGTGATCTCCACAACGGTGCGGCCGGCCTCCACGAAGAGCGACCGGCGCGCGGCGTGGGTGGCCAGGGTCGATCCGTTGCCCGGCAGGGCCAGGCCGATCGCCTCGGTGAGGCAGTTCATCGAGTTCGCGGTGAACATGCCGGAGCAGGAGCCGCAGGTCGGGCAGGCGGAGCGTTCGATCTCGCCGAGCTGGTCGTCGGTGACCGCCTCGTTCGAGGAGGCGATCATCGCGTCGATGAGGTCGATCTTGGAGTGCACGACGCCCTCGATCGCCACCGTCTTGCCGGCCTCCATCGGGCCGCCGGAGACGAAGACCGTGGGGATGTTGAGCCGCAGCGCGGCCAGCAGCATGCCCGGGGTGATCTTGTCGCAGTTGGAGATGCAGACCAGGGCGTCCGCGCAGTGCGCGTTGACCATGTACTCCACCGCGTCGGCGATCAGCTCCCGGCTGGGCAGCGAGTAGAGCATGCCGCCGTGGCCCATCGCGATGCCGTCGTCGACCGCGATCGTGTTGAACTCCCGGCCCACCCCGCCGGCCTCGGCCACCGCGTCGGCGACCAGGCCGCCGAGGTCCTTGAGGTGTACGTGACCGGGCACGAACTGGGTGAAGCTGTTGGCGATGGCGACGATCGGCTTGCCGAAGTCGTCGTCGGTCATCCCGGTGGCCCGCCACAGGGCCCGGGCGCCGGCCATCGTCCGACCGTGGGTGGAGGTCCTCGACCGCAGCTCAGGCATGCGTACCAGTGTGGCACCGCGACGGCGGCGCTCCCAGCGGGTCCGGCCGTGTCCCAACAGATGCACACCCGGTGCCCCACGGAACGCCCTCATCCGGCACAGTTGAGGTCGTGCGTTTACCCCCGGGCATGGTCGCGGTCGCGATCCTGAGCGCCCTGGTCGCCGTGACCGCCACCGCACTGCTCGCCGGGTCGACGGGCCGGCGGCGATTCTGCCCGCGCCGGCGGGCGTACGCGCTGCTCGCGACGGCGGCGGTGATCGCGCTGGTGGGCCTGCTGACCGGGCTGGCCGTGGCGTACGCCTACCCGCACCTCGGGCACCGGCCGGGGCGGCTTCCCGGCTGGCCGCTGCTGGTATCGGTGATCAGCGCGCTGAGTGGGCTGGTCGCCGCAGTCGGGCTGCTCCGCCTGCCCGGCGTGGCGGTGAACCGGGCGGCCACCGCCCGACTGCTGCTCGACGGGCTGATCATGGCGACCGCGTTCTGGTTCGTCGGTTGGGTGCTCTTCTCCGAGCCGACCCGCCTGCTCGGCGACGCCACCCCGGTGGCGTGCCCGGCGATCCTGCTCGCCTCGGTCAACGCCGCGCTGACCGCCGGGCTGGCCCTGATCGTGGTGCTCCGAGCCGGTCCGCCTCGCGCCCGCATCGCGGCGCTCGGCACGGGCGTCACCGCCACCGCCACCGGCGGCTTCGGCGTCGTCGGCGGGGTGTGCCAGACCGGCACCGGCGTGGCCCTGGCCGGGGCGGTGCTGCTCGCCCTGGGGCTGCTCGCCGTCGCGCTCGCCGTGCACCGGGTCGAACCGCCGGGGCAGGTGGAGGTCGACCTGATCTGCCGGGACGGCGAGTACGCCTTCGTCCCGATGTTCGCGATGGCCGCCTCGGCGATGTACCACCTCGTGCAGGGCGGCAGTTTCGACGCGCTCGGCGTGGTGGCCGGCAGCATCGAGGGCTTCGCGCTGGTCGCCCGGCAGTACCTGACCCTCAACGACATGCGCGGGTACGCCGACCGGCTGGCCGAACGAGAGGCGCACTTCCGGGAGTTGGCCCACACCGACCCGCTGACCGGCCTGGCGAACCGTCGCGGCCTGCTGCGCGAGTTGCAGCGCTGGGGCGACGAGGGCGTCGACCGCGTCCTGCTCGGCCTCGACCTGGACGGGTTCAAGAACGTCAACGACATGCGCGGGCACGACGTGGGCGATCTGGTGCTGGCCGAGGTGGGGCGGCGGCTGCGGGTCAACCTGCGCCCCGGTGACCTGGCCGCCCGGCTCGGCGGCGACGAGTTCGCGGTGCTGATGCGGGGCCGCCCCGCCGAGGCCCACGCGGTCGCCGAGCGGCTGCTCGGCCTGCTGGGGCGGGCGTACGACCAGCCGGACGGGCCGGTGTTCCTCTCGGTGAGCATCGGGGTGGCCGGCCAGTCCGGCGAGGCCGACCAGGCGGCCCTGCTGCGGCACGCCGACCTCGCGTTGCGCTACGCCAAGCAGCGCGGCAAGAACCGGATCGAGCGTTACGACGGCGCGCACGACCAGCAGTTGCTGCGGCGTACCCGGGTGGAGCACGAGCTGCGCGGCGCGATCGAGCGCGACGAGTTGAGCCTGGTGTTCCAGCCGGTCGCCTCACTGCCCTCGGTGCGCCCGGTGGGGGCCGAGGCGCTGCTGCGCTGGCGCCACCCGGAGCTGGGCAGCGTCCGCCCGGACGAGTTCATCCCGCTGGCCGAGGAGTGCGGGATGATCGCCAAACTCGGCGCCTGGGTGCTGCACCAGGCCTGCTGGCAGCTGTCGCGCTGGCTCGCCGACGGGCACGACGTCTGGGTGTCGGTGAACGTCTCCCCGCGCGAGCTGCACGCCCCGGAGTACGTCGTCCAGGTGGCCGAGGCGCTGCGCGCCCACCACGTGCCGCCGCAGCGGCTGGTGCTGGAGGTCACCGAGCACGCCGTGGCCACCGACCTGGACGAGCTGATCCGGCGGTTGACCGCGTTGCGGCGCACCGGGGTGCGGATCGCGCTGGACGACTTCGGGGCCGGCTACTCCTCCTTGGGACAGCTCCGCCGGCTGCCGATCGACATCCTGAAGATCGACCACAGCCTGGTCGCCGAGCACGAGCCGGTCCGCCCGGTGGACCGGGACGGCCCGGCGTTCGCCCCGATGGTCGACATCGTCATGCGGCTGGGCCACCAGCTCGGCCTGGAGGTGATCGCCGAGGGCGTGACCTGCCCCACGGAGCTGGCCGCGGTGGTGGCCGCCGGGTGCCGGTTCGGCCAGGGCGCGCTCTTCGGGTGGGGGGTGCCGGCGGAGCACCTGGAGGCGATGCTGGAGGCGGCGACCTCTCCGGGCGCACGCCCCGTGTCGGCGCTGCCGTCACCGCCGGCGGGGCCGTCCGTGCCGGCGCGGACGGCGCCGTCGCCGCTGCTGCCCCGGTTGCGCCCGGGTCCGTCGGCGTCGGTGCCGCAGGTGCCCGCGCCCCGCCTTCCGCGGGAGGGATCGGCGCAGGTCGGGCCACACGCAGAGCCTCGAACGGGGGATGGTGTCCCCCGTTCGTGAACCAACATGTGGGATCAGTTGACTCAGCGCGTGAGATGCGTCAGGCTGGTCCCCATGTCGTCGATCCGGTCGCTGCGAGTACTTACCTGAGCGCACTCTCTCCCGTCGAGAGTGCGCTGGCCCCGTGCGTCTGCACGAGGGCCGTTTTTATTGCCGTCGGACCCTGTCGGGGCGGTCGCCGCCCCCGTAGCACCTGTCGCAGAAGCTCCACCCACTCCAGCCGAAGGCCTGAACCGCCATGACGAGACCCACGCCAGAGACACTCGCCCACTCCGCCCGCCGGGCGCGTACGGTCACCGAGCCGACCGGCGACGCCGACCACACCTCCGCGCCGCGCTCCGGCGCCGTCCCGGCCGCCCCGGCCGTACGGCAGTCCGCGCCGGCCCAGGTCTCCGGCGCCGGCTCGCTCGTGCGGTCCCTCGAGGCGCTCGGCGTCGATGTCGTCTTCGGCATTCCCGGTGGGGCGATCCTGCCCGCCTACGACCCGCTGTACGACTCCACGGTCCGGCACATCCTGGTCCGTCACGAGCAGGGCGCCGGTCACGCCGCCACCGGGTACGCGCAGGCCACGGGCCGGGTCGGAGTCTGCATCGCGACCTCCGGGCCGGGCGCGACGAACCTGGTCACCCCGATCGCCGACGCGTACATGGACTCGGTGCCGATGGTGGCGATCACCGGCCAGGTCGCCCGCCCGTTGATCGGCACGGACGCCTTCCAGGAGGCGGACATCCAGGGCATCACCCTGCCGATCACCAAGCACAACTTCCTGGTGCAGACCCCGGAGGAGATCCCGCGGATGCTGGCCGAGGCGTTCCACCTGGCCTCCACCGGGCGGCCCGGCCCGGTGCTGGTCGACATCCCGAAGGACGTCCTCCAGGCGCCGACCACCTTCAGTTGGCCGCCCACCCTCGACCTGCCCGGTTACCGGCCGACCCTGCACCCGCACGGCAAGCAGATCCGCGAGGCCGCCCGGCTGATGGCCGCCGCCCGCCGCCCGATCCTCTACGTCGGTGGCGGTGTGCTCAAGGCCGGCGCCACCGAGGGGCTGCGCCGGCTCGCCGAGCTGACCGGCATCCCGGTGGTGACCACGCTGATGGCGTTGGGCGCGTTCCCCGACTCGCACCGCCAGCACCTGGGGATGCCCGGCATGCACGGCACCGTCGCCGCGGTCTACGGCCTGCAGAAGGCCGACCTGATCGTGGCGCTCGGGGCCCGTTTCGACGACCGGGTCACCGGCAAGCTCGACTCGTTCGCCCCGGACGCCACCGTGGTGCACGCCGACATCGACCCGGCGGAGATCGGCAAGAACCGGCACGCCGACGTGCCGATCGTCGGTGACGCCCGGCACGTCATCGACGAGCTGCTCACGGCGGTCGCCACCGAGCAGAAGACCGGCCACCGGGCCGACCTCACCGACTGGTGGACCCAGCTGGACGACCTGCGTGAGCGGTACCCGCTGGGCTACGAGGAGCCGTCCGACGGCACCCTCTCCCCGCAGTACGTGATCAAGCGGCTGGGCGAGATCGCCGGCCCGGACGCCATCTACGTCGCGGGCGTCGGCCAGCACCAGATGTGGGCCAGCCAGTTCATCTCGTACGAGAAGCCGGGCACCTGGCTCAACTCCGGTGGGCTCGGCACCATGGGGTACGCCGTGCCCGCGGCGATGGGCGCCAAGGTGGGGCGGCCCGACGCGGTGGTCTGGGCGGTGGACGGCGACGGCTGCTTCCAGATGACCAACCAGGAGTTGGCGACCTGCGCGCTGGAGGGCATCCCGGTCAAGATCGCCGTAATCAACAACGGCAACCTCGGCATGGTCCGGCAGTGGCAGACCCTGTTCTACGGTGAGCGCTACTCCAACACCGAGTTGGGCACCCACAAGCACCGCATCCCGGACTTCGTCAAGCTGGCCGAGGCGCTCGGCTGCGTGGGTCTGCGCTGCGAGAACGCCGACGACGTCGACAAGACCATCGAGGCGGCCATGGCGATCAACGACGCCCCGGTGGTGGTCGACTTCGTGGTCGGCAAGGATGCGATGGTCTGGCCGATGGTGGCCGCCGGCACCAGCAACGACGAGATCATGTTCGCCCGCGGCGTCCGCCCGGCCTTCGACGACGAGGTTTAGTCATGACCGATCGCACCGAGCGAAGCGAGGGCCGTGAGGGCATGACGAGGAAGGCTCGGTCATGACCGATCGCACCGAGCGAAGCGAGGGCCGTGAGGGCATGACGAGGAAGGCACAGCAATGACTATGCACACGCTCTCCGTGCTGGTGGAGAACAAGCCGGGTGTCCTGGCCCGGGTCTCCGGCCTGTTCTCCCGGCGCGGCTTCAACATCGACAGTCTCGCCGTGGGCGAGACCGAGAACCCGGACGTCTCCCGGATCACCATCGTGGTCAACGCCGAGTCGTCCCCGCTGGAGCAGGTGACGAAGCAGCTCAACAAGCTCGTCAACGTACTCAAGATCGTCGAGCTGGATCCGCAGGTCTCGGTGGCCCGGGAGCTGCTGCTGGTCAAGGTCCGCGCGGACCGTAACGCCCGCGGGCAGGTGCTGGAGACGGTCAGCCTGTTCCGGGCCCGGGTGGTCGACGTCGCCCCGGACACGCTGACCATCGAGGCCACCGGAACCCCCGACAAGCTGGACGCGATGCTGCGCGACCTGGAGCCGTTCGGCATCAAGGAGATGGTCCAGTCCGGCACCGTGGCGATCGGGCGCGGCTCGCGCTCCATCACCGCCGGTCCCGCGCTGCGCGCCGCCTGATCCGCCCCGCACAAATCCACGACGGCCGACCCGGACCGCCGTACGAAAGGGAAGTCAATGAGCGTTGAGGTGTACTACGACGACGATGCCGACCTGGGTCTGATCCAGGGCCGCAAGGTCGCGGTGATCGGGTACGGCAGCCAGGGCCACGCCCACGCGCTGTCGCTGCGCGACTCCGGCGTCGACGTGGTGATCGGTCTGCCGGCCGGCTCGAAGAGCCGCCCGAAGGCCGAGGAGCAGGGCCTGCGCGTGCTCACGCCGGCCGAGGCGGCGGCCGAGGCCGACGTCATCATGATCCTGGCGCCGGACACCGCGCAGCGGGCGCTGTACGCCGACGCGATCGCGCCGAACCTGGCCCCGGGCAAGGCGCTCTTCTTCGGCCACGGGTTCAACATCCGGTACGGCCTGATCACCCCGCCGGCCGAGGTGGACGTGGCGATGGTCGCCCCGAAGGGTCCGGGTCACCTGGTCCGCCGCCAGTACGTCGACGGCAAGGGTGTGCCCTGTCTGATCGCCGTGGAACAGGACGCCAGCGGCACCGCCTTCCAGCTGGCCCTGTCGTACGCCAAGGGCATCGGCGGCACCCGCGCGGGGGCGATCCGGACCACCTTCAAGGAGGAGACCGAGACCGACCTCTTCGGCGAGCAGGCGGTGCTCTGCGGTGGCGCGGCGGCGCTGGTGCAGACCGGTTTCGAGGTGCTCACCGAGGCCGGCTACGCCCCCGAGGTGGCCTACTTCGAGTGCCTGCACGAGCTGAAGCTCATCGTCGACCTGATGTACGAGGGCGGCATCGCCCGGATGCGCTACAGCGTCTCCGACACCGCCGAGTACGGCGACCTGTCCCGCGGCCCCAGGGTCGTCGACGCGCGGGTCAAGGAGGAGATGCGCAAGATCCTCGGCGAGATCCAGTCCGGCGAGTTCGCCCGCGAGTGGGTGGCCGAGGACGAGGCCGGCCGGCCGAACTTCGCCAAGTGGCGGGCCGAGGGCGCGGCGCACCCGATCGAGGAGACCGGCCAGAAGCTGCGTTCGATGATGAGCTGGGTCGACCGCCCGATCACCGAGACGGCCTGACACCCCGCGGCCCGCGATTCGGCGCTCTCCCCGGCGCCGGGTCGCGGGCCGTCGTGCGTCCTGATCCCGCCGCATGATCGACTCCGGCTGCCCCGGGACGCGCCGTCGGGGGTCCGGAGCACCGGTGCCACCCACCAAGTGGATCAATCCCGATGCCGGCCGGCTTCCCACGTGCTGGGAGAGGTGACCAGGGCCTCGGTCCGGCGTGGTGGCAGGGGCTCGCGAAGGAGCCCCGCCGGCCCCGCCCGGACAGCGGCTGCGGCTGCGGCACGTCCGCCCGCGGGCGGCGGATGAACAGGGGATGACCGGCGTGCGACGGACTGTGTGAGGGCCCTCACCCCGCACCTCAAGGCACCTCGGCCGGAGCGCCCCCTACGATCCATGAATAGGTGCGTAGCCGGCACCTGACGGCCATGGCACGGATCAGCGCGGGGCTCAGCGCGGCGTCCCGACGCTCCAGGCCGACCACATACGACGTCTACGAGGACCGATGAATCCTGTCGTACTGATCGCCGAAGAACTCGCCCCCGCCGCCATCGAGGTGCTTGCGCACGACTTCGACGTACGCCACGTCGACGGCGCCGATCGTCCGGCCCTGCTCTCCGCGCTTGCCGAGGCCGACGCGGTGATCGTGCGCAGTGCCACCCAGATCGACGCCGAGGCGATCGCCGCCGCGCCGCGGCTGAAGGTGGTCGCCCGGGCCGGCGTCGGTCTGGACAACGTCGAGGTGCCGGCCGCCACCGCGCGGGGCGTCATGGTCGTCAACGCCCCCACCTCCAACATCGTCTCCGCCGCCGAGCAGGCCGTCGCGCTGCTGCTCGCCGTGGCCCGCAACACCGCCGCCGCCAGCGCGGCGCTGAAGGCGGGGGAGTGGAAGCGGTCCAAGTACACCGGCGTCGAACTCCAGGGCAAGACGGTCGGAGTGGTCGGCCTCGGCCGCATCGGCGTGCTGTTCGCCCAGCGGATCGCCGCCTTCGGCACCCGGCTGATCGCGTACGACCCGTACATCCAGCCGGCCCGCGCCGCCCAGCTCGGCGTGCGCCTGGTGGGCCTGGAGGAGCTGCTGCGAGAGAGCGACTTCATCTCCATCCACCTGCCGAAGACCCCGGAGACCGTGGGCCTGATCGGCGAGAAGGAGCTGGCGATCGTCAAGCCGGGCGTGCGGATCGTCAACGCCGCCCGGGGCGGGTTGGTCGACGAGCAGGCCCTGGCCGACGCGATCGCCGAGGGCCGGGTCGCCGGCGCCGGCGTCGACGTGTACGCCAAGGAGCCCTGCACCTCCTCGCCGCTGTTCGCCTTCGACAACGTGGTGGCCACCCCGCACCTGGGTGCGTCCACCCACGAGGCGCAGGACAAGGCCGGCCTGGCCGTGGCCAAGAGCGTCAAGCTCGCCCTGCAGGGCGAGTTCGTGCCGGACGCGGTGAACGTCCAGGCCGGCGGCGTGGTCGCCGAGGACGTCCGCCCGCTGCTGCCGCTGGCCGAGAAGCTGGGCCGGGCGTTCACCGCCGTGGCCGGCGGGGTCGCCGCCAGCGTCACCGTCGAGGTACGCGGCGAGATCGTCAACAACGACGTGTCGGTGCTGAAGCTCGCCGCCACCAAGGGGCTGTTCAGCTCCGTGGTGGAGGAGCAGGTCACCTACGTCAACGCCCCGCACCTGGCCGCCGAGCGGGGGGTGGAGGTCAACCTGGTCACCCAGGCCGAGACGATCGACCACCCCAACCTGGTCACCGTCCGCGGCGCACTGCCGGACGGCCGTACGGTCAGCGTCTCCGGGACGCTCACCCACACCGGCGCCCGCGACGTCGTCAAGCTGACCGAGGTGGACGGCTTCGACGTCGAGATCGGCGCGGAGGGCATCCTGCTCTTCCTGCGCTACGCCGACCGCCCCGGGGTGGTCGGCACCGTCGGCACCCTGCTCGGCGCGGCCGGCATCAACATCGCCGCGATGCAGGTCGCGCGCCGGGAGGCCGGCGGCGAGACGCTGATGACCCTCACCGTCGACCAGGCCCTGGGTGCGGACCTGCTCACCTCGGCGGCCGACTCGATCGGGGCCACCGCGGCGAGCGCGGCGGACCTGCGCGACGAGTAGTCCGGACACGACGTCGCGGGGGCCCGGCCGTTTCGGCCGGGCCCCCGCGCGTGTCCCGGGTCAGCCCGTACCGGCGCGCCGCCGGCTGGGGCCGGGCGGTGCGCGGCGGGCCGGGTGGTCAGCGCGCGAGGCGGGACGGCGGCGGGTAGACCGAGCCGTCCTGGGCGTCGAAGAGCATCAGGTCGTGTTCGCCGGCCAGCCGCTCGATGTCGAGCAGCACCTGGTCCGCGCAGGTCGGGACGAGGTACAGCTCGATGTGGTCGTTGGCGGTGTGCAGCGGGAGGGTCGCCCACGGGGTGCCTCCGCCGGTGGGTCGGTCGGGGTACGTGGCGGTGATGGCCCGGTAGAAGGCGACGACCCGCGGGTCCGGGTGCCGGTCGCCGTGGCGTCCCCCCTCGCGGCACTGTCGTACCGCTGCCCGGACGTCGTCGGGCGTGGCTCCGGCCGGCACGGCCCACACGCTCAGATCGAAACTCACGGCGGACAGCGTGCCATCCGCCGTTCACCCTCCTGCAACGACCCCGCCGAGGTTAGCGGGAACGTGACACGTCGGCGGTCACCGTGTTGGTCCGCTGTGGAGACTCTTGCGTCGAGTTGCGCCGATTCGCTAGCGTACCCGTGCGGTCACCGGCCTGAGTGGAGGCGCCCGGCCCGTCTTCGGGTGGCGAGGTCAGGCGTCCGGCCGACCGGGTCCGCACCCCTCGATTGCGCGAGCCACGCGCACTCGTCGCTGAACGGCCCCCACGGTCGTTGCCGAAACCGTGGGGGCCGATCGCGGGCCCGTCGACCGCGCCACCCCGTGGACCCCCTCCACGGGCCGGCCGACGCGCCCCGGCGCGCTCAGCGGCGCCGGTGGGCGAAGAGAGCCTGATATCCCGATCCGTTGCGGAACCACGCCAGACCCGTGGGGCCGGCGGCGTACAGCGCCGTGGCGTAGGCGTCGGCGACCGCCAGGTCGGGCCCGACGACGGTGGCCGCGACCATGTGCGCGGCCGGCTCACCGGTGTGCGGGTCGACCACGTGCCCGTGCCGGCCGCTCACTCCGGAGGTGCCGACCGCGCCGGCCGTCATCTCCAGCACCAGGGGAGCGCGCCGCCCGTCGGTCGGGTGGTGCACGGCCACCCGCCACGGGCCGCCGTGCGCGGCGTGTCCGCGTACGGTCAGGTCGGCCCCGGAGAGCACCGCGTAGTCGGTGATGCCGGCGGCGCGCAGCCGGGCCGCGGCCCGTTCCACCGCCCAGCCGTTGAGCAGGCCGCCCGGGTCGAAGCCGCCGGGCACCGCCCAGGCGTCGAACCATCCGTCGGTGGCCGCGCGCATCGCGGCGCACCGGTCCACCAGGTCGGCCAGCGGCGGGTACGACTCCGGGCTGATCTCGCCCCGGCGCAGCCGGGAGACCAGGCTGTCCGGGCGGCTGGGGCCGTAGGTGAGGTCGATGGCACGCAGCTCGGCGACGGCGTCACGCAACGCGTCACCGATGGCCCGGCGGCCGACGTGCTCGGCGGCGTTGAGCAGCAGGGTGTACTCGGCGGTGCTGGTGCGGACGGTGTGCGTGGCGGCGATCCGGTCGCTGGTGGGCTCACCGGCCCGGTCGACACGGTGACTGCGGGTGCCCAGGCGCAGATCCGGCCGGCGCAGTGTGAACGCCGCCTGGTCCATCCACCGGGTGCGCGGTTGTTCGTCGAGTCCCGCCGCCCCGCGGCGCTGGTCGATCCGCATAGCTGCTCCTTCGCTGACCGCGTCGCGTCGTCGCGACGGATCCGTGGCGAGCCCCCGTGACCCGCACGTGGTCGACCCTAGGTAGTGGAGATGACCGCACCATGAATGCCACCTGGGAGCCTGCTGAGCATGCTGATTTCCCGCATGTTGGAAGACGTGTACCGGGAGGCGGGACGGCGACGTACGGTGCACGGGAACGACGAGGTGAGGAGCGCCAGGTGGCACGGATCGCGGTGGTGGCCGGGGACGGGATCGGACCCGAGGTGGTCGGGCAGGCCCGCAAGGTGCTCGACGCCGTCCTCCCCGGGATCGAGGCCACCGAGTACGACCTCGGCGCGGCCCGCTACCACCGAACCGGCGAGGTGCTGCCCGACTCGGTGCTGACCGAGCTGGCCGGGCACGACGCCATCCTGCTGGGCGCGGTGGGCGACCCCACCGTGCCGCCGGGCGTGCTGGAGCGGGGTCTGCTGCTCAAGCTCCGCTTCGCCTTCGACCAGTACGTCAACCTGCGTCCCTCCCGGCTCTGGCCGGGCGTGTCGGGCCCGCTGGCCACCGTCAAGCCGGGTGAGGTCGACCTGGTGGTGGTCCGGGAGGGCACCGAGGGGCTCTACGCGGGCGCCGGCGGATCCCTGCACCGGGACACCCCCGCCGAGGTCGCCACCGAGGAGAGCCTGAACACCCGGCACGGGGTGGAGCGGGTGATCCGCGACGCCTTCGCCCGCGCCACCCGCCGCGAGCGGCGCAAGGTGACGCTCGTGCACAAGACCAACGTGCTGACCCACGCCGGGTCGCTCTGGGCGCGCGCGTTCGAGGCGGTCGCCGCCGAGCACCCGGACGTGACCACCGAGTACCAGCACGTCGACGCGGCCGCGATGTTCCTGGTCACCCAGCCGCAACGGTACGACGTGGTGGTCACCGACAACCTCTTCGGCGACATCCTCACCGACATCGCCGCCGCGGTCACCGGCGGTATCGGGTTGGCGGCCAGCGGCTGCATCAACCCCACCGGGGCGTACCCGTCGATGTTCGAGCCGGTGCACGGCTCGGCGCCGGACATCGCCGGCAAGGGGCTGGCCGACCCGGTGGCCGCGGTGCTCTCGGTCGCCCTCCTGCTCGACCAGTTGGGCCACCCGGACGCCGCCGCCCGGGTCACCGCCGCGGTCGCCACCGAGCTGGCCAACCGCACCTGCGGCGTACCCCTGCGCACCGAGGAGGTCGGCGACCGGCTTGCCGGGTACGCCGTAACCTGACGGGCGCAGCGTCGCCCGTTTCCGCCGGTCCGGCACCGGGTCCGCCAGATCCCGGGCCGGGCCGTGTCACCCCCGCTGTCGGGTGGATCCGACGCTCCCGCCACGCCGATCGGGTACCCCTGATCCGCCGGTGTGGAGCTATCCGCTGAACGACCGTTCGGGGTAGGTTTCTGGCACGACGTCGGCGTGCGGTCCCGCGCGCCGTTCAACCTTCAGGGAGGTCAGCGCGATGAGCGGTGGTGACAAGCTCGATTTCGAGATCCGTCCGAATCCCGCCCCGGTATCCGCCGGCGACCGGGCCGCCCTGCTGGCCAATCCGGGCTTCGGCCGGGTCTTCACCGACCACATGGTCACCGTCCGCTACGCCGAGGGCAAGGGCTGGTACGACGCCCGGGTCGAGGCCCGCGCCCCGATCCCGATGGACCCGGCGAGCGCCGTCCTGCACTACGCGCAGGAGATCTTCGAGGGGTTGAAGGCGTACCGGGCCGCGGACGGCTCGGTCACCATGTTCCGGCCCGAGGCCAACGCCGCCCGGTTCATCGCCTCCGCGCACCGGCTGGCCATGCCGGAGCTGCCGGCGGAGACGTTCGTCGAGTCGTTGCGGCGGTTGGTGGAGATCGACCGGGGCTGGATCCCGGAGGGCCCCGACGCCAGCCTCTACCTGCGCCCGTTCATGTTCGCCAGTGAGGTCTTCCTCGGCGTCCGCCCGGCCAACGAGTACCTCTACTGCGTCATCGCCTCGCCCGCCGGGGCGTACTTCGCCGGCGGGGTCGAGCCGGTCACGGTCTGGGTCTCCCCGGACTACACCCGTGCCGCCCCGGGCGGCACCGGCGCGGCGAAGTGCGGCGGGAACTACGCCGCCTCGCTGGCCGCGCAGGCCGAGGCGATCGAGGCGGGCTGCGAGCAGGTGGTCTTCCTCGACGCGGTGCAGCGCCGCTTCGTCGACGAACTGGGCGGCATGAACGTCTTCTTCGTGTACGACGACAACACCCTGGTCACCCCGCCGCTGACCGGCACCATCCTGCCGGGCATCACCCGGGACGCCGTCCTCGCCCTGGCCGCCCGGTCCGGGCACCGGGTCGAGGAGCGGCCGGTCAGCTTCGCCGACTGGCAGGCCGACGCGGCCAGTGGTCGACTGCGTGAGGTCTTCGCCTGCGGCACCGCCGCGGTGATCACCCCGATCGGCCGGGTGCGGTTCCCCGACGGGGAGTTCCTCGTCGGGGAGGGTGGTCCCGGTCGCGCCACGATGGCGCTGCGGGAGCAACTCGTCGCCATCCAGCGCGGCGAGGCCGAGGATCCGTACGGCTGGGTGCAGCGCGTCCTCTGAGCCGTCGACGGTGACCGCCGGCCCGCCCCGCGGGTGTCCGGCGGTCACCGTTCGGGCTGAGCCTGTGCGGGGTGTCGGAGCGGTAGAGCCGCCCACAGCGCACGGCACGGCCGTCGCGGGCGGGATAGCCGCCCACGTCGCGGCGGTTGAACATGACGACGAAGGGGAGATGGCGGGCGGGCTCGACGTCGTCCACACCGGACGGGTAGTGGGTGGCGCGGCCACGGCCACCGGCCGTCCGTGCTCGGCCAGTCCCGGCCCGGCGTCCGGCGCGCCGGACGCCGCACCGGCCGTCGGAGTCAGCGGGCCGTGCCCGGGGGCAGGTTGCCGTACGTCTCGTCGTAGTAGCCGCCCAGCGTGTCCCGGTACGCCGGGTCGCTGTGGCTGGTCTCGTCGTACTCCGGGGCGGCCTTGATCTGGTCCCGGCTGCGGTCGACGTGGACCTTCCGGTCGTCGTGGTCGACCTGGTTGACGGTGCCGGCCGGCAGCATGACCTTCTTGCCGAAGACCCACGGACCGGTGTCGACGACGAGGTAGCTGCCTCCGACCTCGTGGCTCGCGCTGTCGATCTTGCCAATACCGCCGTCGGTGGCCTCGACCTTGTAGCCGACCAGGTCGGCGTCGGTCACCCCGGCCTCGTCCCGGTAGCTCCACGGGTTGAAGGCGCCGCCGGGCGCACCGCCCGCGACCGCGCCCTGGCCGTCGTCGACGATCGGGTCGGTAGTGCCGTGGGTGGCCTGCGGGTCGAGCCGGTCCATGGGTGAACTCCTGCCTCGGCTGTCGACAGCCGTCTCGGCGGTGAGGCTTCCTCGTTCGAAGATCAGGTACCCGGTCCGGCGGTTTCCCACACCCCGGTACCCGTCACGCCCGGCCGGGTTGTCCGACCGGTCCGGGCGAGAACGCCGACGGGCCGGCACCGCACGGTGGCGGCGCCGGCCCGTCGGACCGTACGGTTCAGGCCAGGGCGGCCTGCGCGTCGAGCGCCACCGCGGCGGCGTGCACGACGGCGGCGATGCGCAGCCCCTCGTGCACCTGCTCTCGGGTGAACCCGGCGGCGCGCAGCGCCTTCTCGTGCGACTCCAGGCAGACCCCGCAGCCGGTGACCGCCGAGACGGCGAGACACCACAGCTCGAAGTCGCCCTTGTCCACGCCCGGTCGGGCGATGATCTGCATCCGGAGCCGGGCCGGCATCGAGGCGTACTGCTCGTCGCCGATGAGGTGCTTGGCCCGGTAGTAGACGTTGTTCATCGCCATGATCGTGGCGGCGCCCTTTGCCGCCTCGGCCGCCTCCGGCGTCAGGTGGGTGCCGGCCTCGTCGGCGATCTCCGCGAGCACCCGCGGGTTGCGCGCGGCGACGGCGCAGGCCAGGGCGGTGCCCCAGGCCTGCTCCGGCTTGAGCGTGGAGGTCCCGACGGTCGAGCCGAGGTTGAGCTTGATGTCCTTGGCGTACTCGGGTAACGCCGCCTTGATCGCGTCCAGACCCATCGTCAGGCCCCGGCGCCGGCGAGGAGGGCGTTGGCGTCGAGGGTGGCGCCGCCCCTGTTCCAGTTGCACGGGCACAGTTCGTCGGTCTGCAGCGCGTCGAGCACCCGCAGCACCTCGGAGACGTTCCGGCCGACCGAACCGGCGGTGACCATCGCGAACTGGATCTCGTTGTCCGGGTCGACGATGAAGGTGGCCCGCTGCGCCACGCCGTCCTCGCCGAGCACGCCGCAGGCGGCGGTCAGCTCGCGCTTGATGTCGCTGAGCATCGGGAACGGCAGCTCGCGCAGGTCCGGGTGGTCCTTGCGCCAGGCGTAGTGCACGAACTCGTTGTCCACCGAGACGCCGAGCACCTGGGCGTCTCGGTCGGCGAACTCGCCGTTGAGCCGGCCGAACTCGGCGATCTCCGTCGGGCAAATGAAGGTGAAGTCCTTCGGCCAGAAGAAGACGACCCGCCACCTGCCCTCGTGGGACTTGTGGTTGATCGTCTCGAACGCCTGGTCGGCGTCGAGCGAGACGCAGGCGGTGAGTTCGTACTCGGGGAAGCGATCACCGACAGTGAGCACTGGTCCTCCTTGACAGCGGCACCGGGGCCGGTAACTGGATCGGTTCCGGATACTTTCGTAGCGATGTTTCCTCCTGGTGGCGACCGGGTGACTTGTGAAGTCCATCACCAATGGCAAGTTCTGCCCGCAATGCGGGGGTGGATCAGGTATTGCGTACCTCGAGTCGCCGTCCTGCCATGTGGATTGTGCTCCCAGAAAGCGGTCAGCAGTGGCAGAGTGGCGACCGTGAGCAGCACCGTCCTGATTATTGGCACCTAGCGCGCCGGCCTCCCCTCCGCCGAGCGCGCAGACCTCCCGCACCCCGCGGGGGGTCTTTTTGTTGCTCCCCAGTTGCTTCCAGCCCGCGAAGAAGGGACTCCCATGACGTTCCAGGTGTACGACACGACGCTGCGCGACGGCGCCCAGCGCGAGGGGCTCAGCTACTCGGTGGTCGACAAGCTGGCGGTGGCCCGGCTGCTCGACGAGTTCGGAGTGGGCTTCATCGAGGGTGGCTGGCCGGGGGCGGTGCCCAAGGACACCGAGTTCTTCCGCCGGGCGCGTACCGAACTGGACCTGAAACACGCCGTGCTGGTCGCCTTCGGCGCCACCCGCCGGGCCGGCGTGGCGGTGCAGGACGACCCGCAGGTACGCGGCCTGCTCGACGCCGAGACCCCGGCCGTCGCGCTGGTCGCCAAGGCCGACACCCGGCACGTCGAGCGGGCGCTGCGCACCACCGGGGCGGAGAACCTGGCGATGATCCGCGACACGGTGGCCCACCTGGTGGCCGAGGGGCGCAGGGTCTTCGTCGACGGCGAGCACTTCTTCGACGGATTCCGGCACGACCCCGCGTACACCGCGGCCGTGGTGGAGGCCGCGCTCGCCGCGGGTGCCGAGCGGTTCGTGCTCTGCGACACCAACGGCGGGATGCTGCCGTCCCAGATCAGCGGGGCCATCGCCGAACTCACCGCGCGCACCGGGGTCGCCCCGGAACTGCTCGGCATCCACTGCCAGAACGACACCGCCTGCGCCGTGGCGAACACGATCGCCGCCGTCGAGGCCGGCGTCCGGCACTTCCAGGGCACCGCCAACGGGTACGGCGAGCGCCCCGGCAACGCCGATCTCTTCGCGGTCGTCGCCAACCTCCAGCTCAAGCTCGGGCTGCCGGTCCTACCGGACGGCTGCCTGGCACAGATGGTGCGGGTCTCGCACGCCATCGCCGAGATCGCCAACATCGCCCCCGACACCCACCAGGCGTACGTCGGGGCCGCGGCCTTCGCTCACAAGGCGGGGTTGCACGCGAGCGCGATCAAGGTCGACCCGTTGCTCTACAACCACGTGGACCCGTCGGTGGTGGGCAACGACATGCGGATCCTGGTGACCGAGATGGCCGGCCGGGCCAGCGTCGAGCTCAAGAGCCGCGAGCTCGGCCTGGACCTGGCCGGCCATCCGGAGGCGCTGTCGAAGGTGACCAGCCGGGTCAAGGAGCTGGAGGCGGGGGGCTGGTCGTTCGAGGCCGCCGACGCCTCGTTCGAGCTGCTGGTCCGCTCCGAGCTGCCGGGCGCCGAACCGGTGCGGCCGTTCGCGCTGGAGTCGTACCGGGTGCTGGTCGAGCACCGTGAGGACGGCTCGGTGGTCTCCGAGGCGACCGTGAAGATCCGGGTACGCGGCGAGCGGGTGATCGCCACCGCCGAGGGCAACGGGCCGGTCAACGCCCTGGACGAGGCGCTGCGGGTCGGACTGTCCCGGCACTACCCGGAGCTGCGGCACTTCGAGCTGGCCGACTACAAGGTCCGCATCCTGGAGGGCAGCCACGGCACCGGCGCGGTCACCCGGGTGCTGGTGGAGACCGCCGACGGCGCGGGCCGGGACTGGACCACCGTCGGCGTCCACCCCAACGTGGTCGAGGCATCCTGGCACGCCCTGGTCGACGCCCTCACCTACGGCCTCGACCGCACCCGCGTCTGACCCGCCCGCCCCGGCGGCGTCGCCGGCTCGCCGGTTGATCGCCCACACGGGGCCGGCCGGGCTGCCTGCCGTGCCGGCGGGTCAGGAACCGGGCAGGCGCAGGCGGGCCAGGACGGCGCGGTGGTCGGTGCCCCGGACGCGGTGCACCTCGACCGCGTCCACGGCGATGCGGCGGTCGACCAGGACGTGGTCGATGGTGACCGGCGGGATCGGGTCGCCGTCGTACGGACCCCAGGTGCCGGCCAGCCCGGCCCCGGCCGCGTCGGCCGCGTCCACGTACCCGCTGTCCAGCAGGGCGCGCAGCGGGGCGTGGTCGAGGGTGGCGTTGAGGTCGCCGGCGAGAATGCCCAACGGCCCGGCGGGGGTGGCGCGCGGCTGCGCCCGCAGGTCGGTGAACCAGTCGTCGACCACGTCGAGCGCGTACGGGGCGGCCGGGTGGGCCGACTCGACCCGTACCGGCGGCGCACCGGGGACCGTGACCGTCGCGTACGCCTGGGTGAAGGCGAAGCCGCTGTTGCGCCGGAACCCGCCGGCGGCGAGCGGGTGGCGCGCGTAGAGCCCGGAGCCGGTGGTGCCGGCCTCCGGGTTGAGCTGCCGGTGGGGGAGCAGGTCGGCCAGGCCGGCCCGGTCCAGCGCGGCCTGCGCCTGCGGGGTGAACTCCTGCACGGCCAGGACGTCCACCTGGTGCCGGCGGACCAGGTCGACCAGGGCACGGGCGTCCGCCCCACCCTTGAGCAGGTTGGCGGTGAGCAGCCGCAGCGCCGGCCCGTCGACGGCGGGTTGCCCGGACGCGACGGCCCGTGGGGCCACCACGCCGACCAGGGTCAGCGCCGTCACGGCGGCCACCACCGCCGGCCAGCGGCGGCGCAGGGCCAGTGTCAGCGCCAGCACCAGCACGCTCCCGGCCGCGACGTACGGGGTGAAGGCCAGCGCCTGCACCAGGGGCCCGCGTTCCAGCCCGCCGAGGCGCACCACCGCCCAGGCCGCGCCCGGTACCACCGCGAGCCGGCAAACGATGGTCGCGGCTCGGTGGTCGAGGCGGTGCGGCACGACAGTGTCGATCACGGAGCCAGCGTAGCGGGAATCCCCCGTCAATCGGTGCGCCGTCGTTTCATGAATGGCGCGCCCTTCCCCGCTCGCGTTTCTCGCCAATTGTCGACACCATGCCGAAACGCGCTGACCAGCTATTGACGGGCAGCTTTTAGAGGGTTACGTTCCTCCTGGTTGAGGCGCCCCAACAGAGCGTAGTAATGCCTGGTCAGACCGGGTGCGGGAGGTGGCACGGTCGACCTCTCGCGGTGCGGGGCAAGGGGTTTTCCCTCGCTTTCCCGGCCTTTCCGCAGCTGTTATCCGACCCGCGGGGAACGCGAGTCGGCCGTATCACCACGGTCACACAAAGGGAGACCTGCTATGGCCACATTCTTCAGGCGCAAGGCGGCGGCGGTAACGCTCGGCGTCCTGGCGCTCACCCTGGCGGGCGGCGGGATCGCCACCGCCCAGCCGACGACCAAGGCTTCTGCCGAGATCGCCCAGCCCGCTGCCCGGTCCTCCGGCGCCGGCCAGCCGCCCGTCTCGGCGGCGGACGCCAAGCGGGCCCGCGCGGCGCTCGACGCCGTCGGCGCGCAGGCGACCGCTCCGGGCACGGTGGCCTGGGCCGTCAGCAGCAGCGGCGGCAGCCTGCTGCGCGGCTCCCCCGAGGCGGTCTCGGTCACCCGGTACGGCCCCGGCCAGTACCAGGTGCTGTTCAACTACGACGTGAGCCGCAAGTCGTACCAGGCGACGATCGGCACCACGGACCAGTTCAACATCCCGCCGGCGGGCGAGATCTCGGTCGCCCCTCGGCTGTCGACCATCAACGGGGTCTTCGTCCAGACCCGGAACTCGGCCGGCACCCCGGCGGACCGTCCGTTCCACCTCCTCGTGGCCAACTGACCACAGGCGACGTGCCGGCCCCCGCGGACGTGGGGGCCGGCACCCGTCTGTCCCGGTGACGGCCGGGTTGGGGGCTCTTGCGGCGGTTGCGACGGCCAGCGGGCGGGTCGTACCGGTTGGCGGCCAATCGCCCGGCCTGCGCGTGAATTCCGAGGTTTGCCCACCCGGCGGCCCGGGAAGCAAGCACCGTGACGGACATCTCGGACACCCTGGCCAGCCTGCCCACCCCGGCCGCGGAGGACCCGGCCGGCACCGGGCTGGAACAGACGCTCATCGAGGTCAAACGGGTGATCGTCGGGCAGGATCGGCTCGTCGAACGCCTGCTCACCGCGATTGTCGCCGATGGGCACTGCCTGCTGGAGGGCGTACCCGGCGTGGCCAAGACCCTCGCCGCGCAAACCCTCGCCACGGTCGTCGGGGGCACCTTCTCCCGCATCCAGTTCACCCCCGACCTCGTCCCCTCCGACATCGTCGGCACCCGCATCTACCGCGCGTCGACGGAGAGCTTCGACGTCGAACTGGGCCCGATCATGGCCAACCTGGTGCTGGCCGACGAGATCAACCGGGCCCCGGCGAAGGTGCAGTCCGCGCTGCTGGAGGCGATGGCGGAACGGCAGGTCTCCATCGGCGGCCGCACCTGGCCGGTACCGGAGCCCTTCCTGGTGCTCGCCACCCAGAACCCGATCGAGTCCGAGGGGGTCTACCAGCTCCCCGAGGCGCAGCGCGACCGCTTCCTCATGAAAATCGTCGTGGACTACCCGGACGATGCCGAGGAACTGGCCATCCTCTACCGGATGAGCGGCGACCGGCCCCGGCCCCGCCAGGTGCTCGACCCCGGACGGCTGCGCGAGATGCAACGGCGGGCCGCCCACATCTTCGTGCACCACGCCGTCGCGGAGTACGTCGTCCGGCTCATCCTCGCCACCCGCGACCCGGGTCGGTTCGGGCTGCCCGAGATCGCCCCGATGCTGGCGTACGGGGCCAGCCCCCGGGCCACCCTCGGCCTGGTCGCCGCCGCGCGGGCCCAGGCGTTGCTGCGCGGCCGGGAGTACGTGCTCCCCGAGGACGTGCGGGAACTCGCGGTGGACGTCCTCGCCCACCGCCTGGTGCTCTCCTTCGACGCGGTCGCCGACGGGATCTCCCCCGAGGCGGTGGTGCGCCGGCTGGTCCAGGCCGTGCCACCGCCGACGCTGGCCGCCGGGCAGCCCGAGCACGCCCGTGACCTGGCGGCGGCATGAGGCGCGCCGCCGCGCCGCCGCCCGCCCCCGGACTGGCCGACCTCGCCCCCGACCAGCGGCTGCGCCGGCTGGAACTGACCGTGACCCGCCGCCTGGACGGGCTGCTCCAGGGGCAGCATCGGGGCCTGCTGCCCGGACCGGGCAGCGAGATCGCCGGCAGCCGTGAGTACCGGCCCGGCGAGGACGAGGTACGCCGGATGGACTGGGCGGTCACCGCCCGTACCGCCGTACCGCACGTCCGCGAGGTCGACGCCGACCGGGAACTCACCACCTGGCTGCTGGTGGACGCCAGCCCGAGCATGGAGTTCGGCACCGCGGAACTGGACAAACGGGAGCTGTCGGTGGCCGCCGTCGCCGCGGTCGGCTTCCTCACCGCCGGGACCGGCAACCGGCTCGGCGCCCAGGTGCTCACCTCGGGCGGGTTGCGCCGCTTCCCGGCACGCGGCGGCCGTACCCACCTGCTGAGCCTGCTCCGGGCGCTGCTGGCCGCTCCTCGCGCCGGCGGGCACGACACCGGGCAGCCCCCAGCCGCCCCGCCCGAACTGGGCGCGGCGCTCGCCGCGGTGCAGCGGGTCGCCACCCGGCGCGGCCTGGTCGTGGTGGTCTCCGACTTTCTCGACGGCCTGCCCGCGCACCACGACGAGCCGGCCCCGTGGGAGCCGGCGCTGCGCCGGCTCGCCGCCCGCCACCAGGTGCTCGCGGTCGAGATCACCGACCCCCGTGAGCTGGAACTGCCGGACGTCGGACTGATCACGCTGGTCGATCCCGAGACCGGTCACCGGCGGGAGGTGTGGACCGGCGACGCCGCCCTGCGCCGCCGCTACGCCAGCGCCGCCGCAGCCCAACGCGACCAGGTGCGTCGGATGCTGCGCCGGTGCGGCGCGACCCACCTGGCGCTGCGCACCGACCGGGACTGGACCGCCGACATCGTGCGCCACGTGCACACCCAGCGCCGCCTCGCGGCGGCGCCCGCCGCGACCCGGGGAGGTTCCGCGTGACCTGGCAGTCACCCGCCCGGCTGCTGCTGCTGTTCGGGGTGCTCGCGCTGGCCGTCGGCTACCTGCTCGCCCAGCGCCGACGGAGCCGGTACGCCGTCCGCTTCACCAACCTGCGGCTGCTCGACCAGGTCGCACCGGTCCGGCCCGCCTGGCGGCGGCACGTTCCGGCCGGCCTGTTCCTGGCGATGCTGGCACTGCTGGTGGTGGGCTTCGCCCGGCCGGAGGCCGAGGTGCGGGTGCCTCGGGAACGGGCCACCGTCATGGTGGCCGTCGACGTCTCCACCTCGATGCTCGCCACCGACGTGGAGCCGGACCGGCTGGCGGCGGCCAAGGAGGCGGCCCGCCGCTTCGTGGACGGACTGCCCGACGAGTTCAACGTCGGGTTGGTCGCCTTCGCCGGCAGCGCGGCGGTCCTGGTGCCGCCGAACACCGACCGGGAGGCCCTGCACGAGGGGATCGACCGGCTCGCCGAAGGGATCACCGGCGTGCAGGGCACCGCGATCGGCGAGGCGATCAGCGCCTGCCTCGGCGCGGTGAAGAGCCTGGACGGGAAAGCGGCGAAACAGCCGCCGCCGGCCCGGGTCGTCCTGCTCTCCGACGGCGCGAACACCTCGGGCATGGACCCGATGGAGGCCGCCTCGGCGGCGGTGGCCGCGAAGGTTCCGGTGCACACCATCTCCTTCGGCACGCCCGGCGGCTTCGTGGACCGGGGCGGTCGGCCGATCCAGGTCCCGGTGGACGGGCAGACCCTCAAGGCGGTCGCCGAGGACACCGGGGGCCGGTTCCACGAGGCCAGCAGCAGTCGGGAGTTGCGCGAGGTGTACGAGGACATCGGTTCCTCGGTGGGCTGGCGCACGGAACGCCAGGACATCTCCGCCCGGTTCATCGGCCTCGGGCTGGTGTTCGCCATGGCCGCCGCCGCCGGGTCCATGCGGTGGTTCTCCCGGCTGCCCTGAGCCGGCACGACGACCGCCCCGCCCCGCTGGAGGACCGACCGGGGTGGGGCCGGGCACAGCGACAGTGAGGAGCGGGTGGATGGCAGCACAGACCGGTCTGGGTGAGCCGCGGGGTCCCTGGTTCGTCTCGCCCGAGCTGGGGCCGGACCGACGGTTCCGGTGGGACGTACCGGGGTCGGGGGAGGACCCGTCGAGGCGCCGCTGGCGCGGGCGGCTGCTCACCGCGGCGGCGGTGGTCGCCCTCTCCACCGTCTCCGGCGCGGCGGCCGGCGCCTGGGTGGCCGGCCACGACGGCGGCCCGGGAGCGACGCCGGCCTCCGCCGCGCCGGTGCCCGCGGAACTGGTGACCGCCGCGCAGCGGACGGTGCCGGGCGTGGTGTCGGTGATGGCCGGTGGGGCCGGGACCGGCGCGAGCGGCTCCGGTTTCGCGATCGACGACCAGCAGCACATCATCACCAACGACCACATCCTGGCCAAGGGAAGTGGCGGCGGCACCGTGACGGTGGAGCTGCCGGACGGCCGCCGGTACGCCGCCGAGGTGGTCGGCCGGGAGCCGGGCAGCGACCTGGCGGTGCTGAAGGTGCCGACGGACGCCGGGCTCGCCCCGCTGCCGCTGGCCAAGCCCCGCTCGACCCGGGTGGGGGAGCCGGTGCTGGCGGTCGGCTCGCCGCTCGGGCTGCCCGGCACGGTCACCGCGGGCATCGTCAGCGCGCTGGACCGTCAGGTGCGCCTGGGCACCAACCGTCGCAGCGCGGTGCAGACCGACGCGTCCATCAACCCGGGCAACTCCGGCGGTCCGCTGGTGAACGCCCGGGGTGAGGTGGTCGGGGTCAACACCGCCATCGCCACCATCGACGGCAACGGCTCCATCGGCATCGGATTCGCCATCCCGATCGACCAGGTCCAGCAGACCGCCGACACGATCATCGGCAAAGGTGGCTGAACCGGGCAGGCCCGCCGGAGAGTGGCCGTAACGGCAGAACTGTCAGATATACGGCGTGGGACCATCGGACCATAGAAATATCACGCACGGTGTGGATACTGGCGTGGGTGGAGCTTCCTCTCGTTGGGGTCCTGCTGGCGGTGGGACTCTTCCTCGGATGGGGCGTGGGCGCACAGTACGCCCGGGCCAGACGCGGCTGGACCGACTACAAGGCCGCCAAGAAAGCGGTGCCCGGCGCCCGCCGGACCGCGTGGTTGCTGGTCCGGGCGGTCACCACCAAGGTCGGGGTGATCGCGTTGCTGCTCGTCGGCGCCGTCGCGTACGCCGCAGTCGGCCCCGACCACGAGCGCGCCGAGCCGGCCCCCAGCCCTTCTCCGACCGCTTCCACCAAGGCCGGCGTGAAGGGGCGCTAGCCTCACAGCTGTGGACGATGGACTGCGGGTGACCGACCGGTGGGTCGTTCCCTCCGCCGAACTGCGGGAACGCTTCTCCCGATCGTCCGGTCCGGGCGGGCAGGGGGTCAACACCACCGACTCCAGGGTGGAGCTCAGCTTCGACCTGGCGGGCACCGCCAGCCTGGCGCCGGCGCTGCGCGCCCGCGCGCTGGACCGGCTCGCCGGGCGACTGGTCGACGGGGTGCTGACCGTCGCCGCCAGCGAGCACCGGGCCCAGCTCGCCAACCGGGAGGCGGCCCGGGAGCGGTTGGCGGCGTTGCTGCGCGAGGCCGTCGCGCCCCCGCCTGCGCCCCGTCGGCCGACCCGGCCCTCCCGGGGCGCCAAGGAGCGTCGGCTCGCCGACAAGAAGCGCCAGTCGCAGCGCAAACGGGACCGGCGGGTCGACGGGGACTGACTCTTCGGCGCGACCGGGCGGTGTCGGGCGGCGCCTCGCGGCCGGATCCGCCCTGCCGGCACCGGTCCCGCCCGCGTGATCCGACGGGTACGAACATTGAGTTCGACGATGTTCGATGCTGGAATGACGCCGGGAGCAAGGGCCGTCATCCATCGCACGTCGTCGACGCGACAGGAGTTCCCTCACCATGCGCCGAAGGTCCTTCGTCTCCGCCCTGCTCGCCGCGCTCGCGGCCGTCCCCCTCACCCTGCTCGGGCTGTCCGACGCCGCTCCCGCCCGTACGGCCGCCGCGCCGGTGCGGATCATGCCGCTCGGCGACTCGATCACCGGGTCGCCCGGCTGCTGGCGGGCCATTCTCTGGAACCGGCTCCAGTCCGCCGGCCACACCGACATCGACTTCGTCGGCACCCTCGGCCCCCAGGGTTGCGGCCAGCCGCACGACGGGGACAACGAGGGCCACGGCGGATACCTGGCGACGAACGTCGCCAACCAGAACCTGCTGCCCGGCTGGCTCTCGGCCACCCGCCCCGACATCGTGCTCATGCACTTCGGCACCAACGACGTGTGGAGCAACATCCCGCCGAGCACCATTCTGGCCGCCTACTCGAAGTTGGTCGACCAGATGCGGGCCAGCAACCCGGCGATGCGGGTGATCGTCGCGAAGATCATCCCGATGGCTCCGGCCAGTTGCGCCGAGTGCGGGCAGCGGGTGGTGGCCCTCAACAACGCCATCGACGGCTGGGCGGCGGGCAAGACCACCGAGCGGTCGCCGGTCGTGGTGGTCGACCAGTGGACCGGCTTCAGCACGGCCACCGACACCTACGACGGGGTGCACCCCAACGCCGCCGGCGACCGGAAGATGTCCGACCGCTGGTACCCGGCCCTGGTGGCCGCCCTCTCCGGCGCCAGCCCGAGCCCGACCACCAGTCCGACCGTGAGCCCGACCACCAGTCCGACCGTGAGCCCCAGCACCAGTCCGACCGTGAGCCCCACCGGGGCGCCGCCGTCGGTGGCCTGCGCCGCGACCTACCGGACCATCAGCCAGTGGCCGGGCGGCTGGCAGGGCGAGGTGACCGTCCGCAGCACCGGCACCGCCCGCACCACCGGCTGGCGGGTCGGGTTCACCCTTTCCGACGGTCAGCGGATCACCCAGGTGTGGAACGCCGAGCTGACCCAGACCGGCACCGCGGTCTCCGCGCGCAACGTGGGCTGGAACGGTGCGCTGACCCCCGGTGCCGAGACCACCTTCGGTTTCCTGGCCGGCGGCTCCACCATCCCCAC
>NZ_SMKD01000099.1 GCF_004348595.1 Micromonospora sp. KC723 | reverse complement strand
CCACCACCACGCCGCCCCCCACACCGCCGGCCGGTGGCGGCCCCTGCGACATCTACGCCTCGGGTGGCACTCCCTGCGTCGCCGCGCACAGCACCGTACGGGCGCTCTACGGCGCATACAACGGCAACCTCTACCAGGTCCGCCGTTCGTCCGACAACACGACCCGGAACATCGCCGTCCTGGCCGCGGGGGGCGCTGCCAACGCGGCGGCCCAGGACTCGTTCTGCGCCGGCACCACCTGCGTCATCACCGTGGTCTTCGACCAGTCCGGCAGAGGCAACGACCTGTGGTACCAGGGGTCGAGCGTCGTCCCCGGCTCCACGCAGAGCCGTCCGGCCATCGCCACCTCCGAATCGCTGACCATCGGGGGCAACAAGGCCTACTCCCTCTACATCAACCCCGGTAACAGCTACTGGCGGGACGGCCACCTGACCGGCGTGCCGACCGGCAGCGCGCCGGAAGGCATGTACATGGTGACCAGCGGCACCCACGTCAACAACGGCTGCTGCTTCGACTACGGCAACAGTGAGACGACCCGATCGGCCGACGCCGCCGGAGCGATGGACGCCATCAACTTCAGCACCCAGTGCTGGTTCGGCGGATGCTCCGGTACCGGGCCCTGGGTCCAGGCCGACCTGGAATGGGGCCTCTACCCCGGCGGCAGCCAGACCTGGAACCCCAACCAGCGCTCCTTCACCAGCAAGTTCGTCACGGCGACCCTGAAGAACAACGGGACGTCCCGCTTCGCCATCAAGGGCAGCAACGCCCAGTCCGGCAACCTCTACACGCTCTGGGACGGAGCTCTTCCTCCCGGATACAGCCCGATGAAGAAGCAGGGCGCGATCATCCTCGGCAGCGGCGGGGACTGCTGCAAGCCCGGCGGCGGCGCCAACCTCAGCGCCGGCACCTTCTACGAAGGGGCGATGGTCGCCGGCTACCCGTCCGACGCGACCGAGAACGCGGTACAGGCCAACATCGTCGCGGCCGGCTACCGCTGAGCCCACGCCCAACCGAAACCACCACCCAAGAGAACGGAGCACACCCATGCCACAGGGCACCAATCGCCACCGATGGCGTCTGCTGGTCGCCATCGCCACCACAGCCTTACTGGCCAGCGCCGGTGCCGCCGGCATCCGCCTGGCGTCCGCCGCCGCGGACGTCGTCCCCCTCGCGGCGACGGCCGGCTGCGGCAAGGCGCCGGGTATGAACAGCGGTACGCACACGATCCAGAGCGGCGGCCAGAACCGCAGCTTCATCCTGCGGGTTCCCGCCAACTACAACAACAACAACCCGTACCGGTTGATCTTCGCCTTTCACTGGCGCGGTGGCACCATGAACGACGTCTCCTCGGGCGGGAGCAGCGGGAGCACCTGGTCCTACTACGGAATGCAGGAGCAGTCGAACAACACCGCGATCCTCGTCGCGCCGCAGGGTAACGGCAACGGCTGGGCCAACCCCGGTGGTCAAGACGTCACCTTCGTCGACGACATGATCCGGCGAATCGATGCCGCCCTCTGTGTCGACACGACGCAGCGCTTCGCACTCGGTTTCAGCTACGGCGGCGGCATGAGCTACGCACTCGCGTGCGCCCGGGCCAACGTCTTCCGAGCGGTCGCGGTCTACTCCGGCGCACAGCTGAGCGGATGCAGCGGCGGCACCCAGCCGATCGCGTACTTCGGCCTCCACGGGATCTCGGACAACGTCCTCAACATCTCCCAGGGCCGTTCGCTGCGTGACACATTCGTGCGTAACAATGGCTGCGCCGCCCAGAACCCGCGCGAACCGTCGCGGGGCAGCGGGCAACACTTCACCACCCTCTACTCGTGCCGGGCGGGGTACCCGGTGCAGTGGGCCGCATACGACAGCGGCCACGGGCCAGCTCCGGTGGACGGCTGCTCTGGCTGTGAGGACGGCGCCCGGACCTGGACCAAGGCAGAGGTGTGGCGGTTCTTCGCGCAGTTCCAGGGCGGCACCCCGACGCCGGGCCCGACCACCCCGACGCCGGACCCGACCACTCCGACGCCGGACCCGAACGGTAACCGGCTGCGCGGTGAGGCCTCCGGCCGCTGCCTGGACATCAGCGGAGCCTCCTCCACCAACGGAGCGCAGGCCCAGATCTGGGACTGCCACACCGGCGGGAACCAACAGTTCACCGCCAACGGCGCGACCCTGCAAACCATGGGCAAGTGCCTCGACGTCGCATCCAACGCCACCGCCGGCACCCGGGTCCAGATCTGGGACTGCCACGGCGGCGCCAACCAGCAGTGGACCCACAACAGCAACGGCACGATCAGCAACGCCCAGACCGGCCTCTGCCTCGACGTCAACAGCGGCGGCACCGCCAACGGCACCGCGGTCATCGTCTGGAACTGCCACGGCGGCACCAACCAACGCTGGGCACGAGCGTAACGGTGGACGGATGAGGGCGGTTTCGCGGTGCGGGGCCGCCCTCACACCAGATCCGAGGAACCCGACGACCGGCCCACGGCATCGCCGCGGGCCGGTCCGGCTTTCGGTCACCGCCGCCGGCTGACCCAAGGACAGGCCCCCACCTGCGGATCCGTGGTCCGCTGGCGGTTCAGCGCTTGGCGAACTGGACCCGGGTCGGCTGCACGACGTCCGGCCGCAGCGCTACCCCGTTGATGACCAGTCGCTCGCCGTAGATGTCGGTGATCCTGATCGCGCCGCCGCACCCGCTGCCACGGGCGGAGATGAAGTAGTTGTAGTCGGTGCGGGGCAGGCGCTGCCAGCCGGCGCTGGTGCGGACCTCCAGCAGCGCCACCGGGTTCCGGTGGTCGATCGCCTGGATGGCGCACCACCATTTGCTGGAGCCGGTCTTGTACCGGATCGAGATCGTGGTGGACGTGCCGGGGCTCACCAGTTTCCACGTGATCGGGATCCGGCCGCGCGAGGGGTCGGCGAGCTTGGCGAAGGCCGCTGCGCTGAGGTCGAGTTGGCCGGGTGCGCAGGGCAGTGGGCACTCGTTGGTGATCAGGACCGTGACAGAGGCGCCGTTGGCCGCACGGACGAGGACGTGCGCCCCGCACGCCCTGGCTGACTCGTAGTCGGTGTGGTTCATCGCCGCGATCATGAGGTCGCGGCTTGCGCCGTACAGGCAGGCCCCATCGCCGTTTCCGGCGTCGTAGACGGTGGCGTCACCCCGGTAGGTGACCTTCGGGCGAATCCGTCCCGCCAACGGTGCCGCAGCGGACGTCTTCCGCGGGGTACTCGCGGACGACGGCTGCGGCGTTGCGGTGGTGGTGGCCGACGGTCGGGCCGTCGGGCTGCCCGCGCCGGCCGCTGCCGTCGGAGACCCTGTGCTGGACGGGACAGCCACCTGGGGGGTGGTGGGCGTGGCGGTCACAGGCCCGGCCGGAGAGGGGCCACCGCAACCGGCAAGGACCGCCAGCATGGCCGTGGACACGGCGCTCGCGAGCGCTGGGCGCAGCCGGCGACGCGGGTGCAGAGGGGTCATGGTGGTGCTCTCCTTCAACCGTTTCAGTCGACCCGAACACACTTCAGTGGTCTGGCGGACCGGAAAGGTTGCTCGAGGCGCCCGAGAAGTTCGGCAGTCGCCTCCGCGTCGGGTCACCGCCGCCGATTGGCCAGCGACAGGTCGCCGCCGTAGTGGGCCGCCACCTTCGGATCCATGATCCGCCGCCACAGCGGCGGCACCAGCGCGGCGACGATCATGGTGGCGTATCCGGCCGGCAGTTGTGGGGCCGCGTCGCAGCTACGCAGCGTCTGGTAGCGCCGCACCGGGTTGGCGTGGTGATCGCTGTGTCGCTGTAGCTGGAACAGGAAGACATTGGTGACAACACGGTCGCTGTTCCAGCTGTGCCATGGGTCGACCTTCTCGTACCGCCCGCCCGCGGTCCGCTGCCGGCACAGACCGTAGTGCTCGAGATAGTTGACGACTTCCAACAAGGAGAAGCCGACGATCGCCTGCAGCACGAGGAACGGCACGACCCGCACCCCGAAACCGAGGATCAGACCGGCGGCGAGCACCACCGTCATCGCCCAGGCATTGAGCACGTCGTTGCGCCACGTCCATGGGCTGCGCGAGCGGATCCGGAATCGGCCGCTCTCCAGCCGCCACGCGGAGCGGAGGCCGCCCAGCACGGTTCGCGGCCAGAACATCCAGAAGCTCTCACCGAACCGGGCGCTGGCCGGATCCTCGGGGGTCGCGACGCGCACGTGGTGGCCGCGATTGTGCTCGACGTAGAAGTGCCCGTATCCGGTCGGCGCCAAGGCTATCTTGGATAGCCAGCGTTCGACCTTCTCACGCTTGTGCCCCAGCTCGTGGGCGGTGTTGATGGCGATGCCGTTGACGATGCCGAGGGTGGACACCAGACCTGCCATCCCGCCGATCCCCAGTCCACGGTGGACCCACACCGCGCAGCAGATGTAGCCGGCGAGCGATCTCCTCGGGTGGATTGTCGCGGTCGTCGCCGATCAGCAGGTCGACGACGGGGATCACCCCGAACACGAGGACTCCGGGGATCCACCAACTCCAGGCGGCACCGCCGGTCAACCGCCAGACCGCGAAGCCGAGAAACGGGAGTGCCGGCACGAGCAGCGCCAGCGGCCAGACGTACTTCTTGGGATCGCGCCAGGTGACGGCGGCTTCGTCGCCGACGTGCGCTCGCGGCTGTTCGCCCACGGCGACGACGTGCGGCGATCCTGACCAGCGCGCGGGACGCCGACCCGCTGCTGCCGTTCCTGACCACGCGGGCGGAGGTGGTGCTCGGCGCCGCCACGGCGGTCGTCGAGGACTGGGCGCGTGCGCACGCGCCGGAGATCAGCGACGACGATCTGCGGTTCGGCGCCGAGTCGGTCGTCCGTCTCGTGGTCAGCCACATCGTGCTGCCCACCGCCGCGGTCGAGCACACCGCGGAACGCCTCGCCGACGTCGCCGCCCTGCTGGTGAACACCTACTCGACCAGGCCCGGGCGGCGGTGACCCACCGCGTGAACGCAGGCCGCCGGAAGGCGACGCGGGCCACGTGGCGGTGCAGGTGGTGGCGAGCGCGGGTTGCCGCCGGTCCAGGAGCCGGCGGCGGGTGCGCCGTTGTGTTCGACGTTGCGGGCGGACCCGGCTGTCCGGCCGCGGCCCTACAGGTCACTCCGCGCGGGTACCGCGTTCTGCGCCTGCCATTTCTGGTTGTCGCCGCCCCAGCAGGTCCAGAGCTGGACTTTGAGGGTGGTGGTGTTGACGTCCAGGCAGAGGCCGGACTGGACGCCGCGGATGGTGCCGTCGCCGCCGATCGTCCACCGTTGGTTGGCGCCGCCGTGGCACGCGTACGTGCCGACCACCGTGCCATTGCCGGTCCCCGCGCCGTACGCGTCCAGGCACTTCTGGCCGCCGAGGGCGGTGAGCTGCCCGCCAGCCGTCGCGGTCCATCGCTGGGCGGCCGTGTCGTTGCAGGCGTTCACCTGGACCTGGGTGTTGCTCGTGGTGGCACCGGGGATGTCCAGGCACCGTCCGGTGCCGACGTTGCGTAGCAGGCTTGTCGGTGCCGGGGCGCCGTCGCCGTCACCCAGGCCCCAGCCGTACCTGAGACGGTCGGCGCCGCTGGCGTTCGGGGTGCTGAGGGTGAGGTTGGTGCCGGTGCCGTGCAGCTTCTGCATGGCATACCAGTCGTCGCTCTGGCCCGCGGTGATCTTGCCGCCGAGGCCGGGCCAGTAGATCGAGCCGATCCGCAGTTCCCGGAGCACGGTGGTGGTCGCGCGGAAGTAGCGCACGAAGTTGTCGGCGCTGGTGGCGTCGTGGTAGTTGAGGCCGGTGTCCATCGGTGCGCCGAACTCGTCCATGACGGTACGCCCGGCGCAGGAGCCGATGGCGTCCCGCAGGAACGCCACCCACTGGTCGTAGTTCTTCGCGCCGCTGAAGAACGTGTAGTGGTGTAGCGACAGGAACGTCCCGTCGAGGCGGCGGTCGGCGCACATCGACTTGATGTCGGTGTTCAGGCCGGCGCCGCTGACGAAGACGCGGTCTCGCGGGATCGAGGGGCGGGCGCTGATCCAGTTGCTGACCACGTTCGCCCAGTCGCTGGCGCTGTGGCCGCCCGGCTCGTTCATCGGCTCGAAGTAGACCAGGTCGTTGCTGCCGTACCTGGCGATCACGGTGTTCCACATGTTGTTGAAGGCGGTCGGGTTGACGATCCGACCGCCACTGGCGGCGACGCCGTCGTCCCAGTAGGACAGGACGACCTTGAAACCCTTGGCCGTGGCGGCGTCGATCGTGCCCGTGTACGCGTTCCACCAGGTCGTACCGACGGTGTAGGTGTTGATCGGAAGCCGGACGGTGTTGACGTCGAGGTTGTTCTGGAAGCCTTGGTAGATCGCGTTGGCCTTGGCCAGGACCGTCGAGTAGCTGTCGGTACTGCTCAGCCCGTGCAGGACCAGCGGTCCGCCGTGGAAGTTGTCACCCAGTCGACCCCAGTTGACACCGCGGAACTGGGTCGTGTCGGCGGCGGCCGGCGAGGCGCCGGCGAGCACGATGCCCGGCACCGCGCCGACAACGGT
Source organism: Micromonospora sp. KC723 (assembly GCF_004348595.1). Taxonomy (GTDB): domain Bacteria; phylum Actinomycetota; class Actinomycetes; order Mycobacteriales; family Micromonosporaceae; genus Micromonospora. The sequence continues at coordinate 15,971 of NZ_SMKD01000099.1, read as the reverse complement.
CAGGGCACCGGCCAACACCCGAGCCAGGAAGGGTCGAGCACGAAAACGGAGCATGGTCGTCTCCTCCACTGCCGGCTACCCGGCGACGAGTTGCCACTGCTGGTTGGTTCCACCGTTGGCGGCCCACTGGATGACCTGGGCACCGTCGCTCAACGAGCCGCCCGACACGTCAGCGACGAGCCCGGTGCGGACGTTCACCAGGCGGTAGTAGCCGTCGCCGGTGTCGACCAGTCGCCACCACTGGTGGGTGCTGCTCGTGTCGGACCACTGGTCGAGCTGGATGCCCTGCGTGGTCGAGCCGTCGGGGACGTTGAGCACCTTGCCGCTGCTGCGGCTGACCAGTCTGAATGACTGGTCGGCATTGGGTTCCAACCGCCATTGCTGGTTGGCGCCGCCGGTCCAGGCCCACTGGACGACCTTGGCGCCGTTGGCGGTGGAGGCGCCGGAGACGTCGAGCACCTTCCCGCTGCGCCGGTTCACCAGCCGGTAGTAGCCGGCAGGCAGAGCCACGACGATCTGCGCCGATTCGCCGGCGGACAGTGAGATCACCCGGGCATGCGACCCGAGCGGAGAGGAGGCGACCGGCACGGAGGTGGCGACGGAGGCCATTCCGCGGCGACTGATGAGGGTGATCCTCTGGGTGACCGCCGAGGTCAGCGTCACCGTCACGGTACGGGCGGCCAGGTCCCAGGTGAGGCTGTCGACGCGGACCCGGTTGCGGCCGCGTACGCCGGTGATGCTGCCCTTCGTGAGCTGGTCGGGCAGGGCGGGCAGCAGTTCGACGATGCCGGGCCTGGTGTAGACGATTGCCTCGCTGAGCACGCCGGGTAGGGCATGGGCCGCGTCGGCGTTGTAGATGTCGAGGTTCGGGTTGTGTGCGGTCATCAGCGACCGGAAGATCATGTTGTTGCCGATGATCTTCCGGAGATTGCCGTAGAGGAGGGTGCCGTCCTTCAGCCGGGCGGCCGCCAGAGCCCGGTGCAGGCTGCCGTGCGCGGAGATGTTCTCGTCGCCGCGCAGGGCCAGCGCCCTGAGCGAGGCGGTGACGAGTGCGGGCTCGTCCTCGGGGTTTATCTCGTGCAGCGGCCAGGCCCCGTACAGGTGGTGGACGTGCCGGTGGTTGTAGCGGTCGGTCAGCCCGGGCCATGACCATTCGGCGAGAGCGCCGTCGCCGTTGATGGCGTACGGCGGCAGCTTGCCCAGCAGGGCGGTCCAGCGTTCGACGCCCTGGCCGCTGCCCTGTTCGACGCCGAGGGCGTTGGCGGCGTCGATGGCGGCGCGCAGGGCGTGCTTGCCGGCCTGGATGTCGCCGGTGGCGTTGACCGCCAGGAGGACACCGGTGCTGGCCGGCGAGTTCTCCATCGAGAAGGACGGTGCGAACACCACGTCGCCGTTCGCGTCGGTGCGGGTCAGGAAGTCCTCGTAGAACAGGGCCAGCTCCATCAGGGCCGGGCCCAGCTTGTCCCGGAGGAATGCCTGGTCGCCGGTGACCTGGTAGTACTCCAGCAGCGGGTAGAGCAGCCAGTCGGCGCCGCCGGTCCAGCAGTGGCCCGGGAAGCCCGCGTCGAAGTGCAGCATGTGGCCGTACTCACCGTCGGTGCGGGACGGGGCGAGGAACCCGCGGGCGCCGTAGAGGTTCCGGGCGTTGGTCCGCCAGTGGGCGAGCTGGTCGAGGACCAGATCGAAGTAGCCTTGCATGGCGTCGGTGAGGTCGAGGATGTTGCCGCCGGCGACCTGCAGGTTGACGTTCGCGTCGGTGGTGAAGTCGTCGGCCCAGGCGGCGTTCCACGACCCGGCCCAGATGCCGGTCAGCCGCGGTGGCAGGACCCCACTGGAACTGATGAACAGATAGCGGCCGGAGTCGTACAGCCGCTCCAGCAGGGCGATGTCGATGACGCCACGGTTGGCGTTCTGCCGGGTGATCAGTTCGCTGGTCGACAGCCGCCGATCGGTGGCCGAGACGTTCAGGTCGAGGCGGGAACGGTCGTACATCGCGGTGTGCAGGGCGACGTGCCGGCCACGGAGCGCGGAGTAGTCGGCAGTCAGCGCGGACAGCGCGGCGTGCAGTGGTCTGGCGTCCCAGGCGGTGGACGACTCGTACCGGTCGAGTTTGGTCAGCAGCACGAGCCGGGTGGCGCCGGTGACGACGATCGTCGTTCCGTTCGCGCTCACCGTGCCGCCGGTGGCGACGACCCGGGTGACCCCCTCGTAGCCGAACGCTCCCTGCCCGGACGGGTACGTGCCCCGCAGGTTCAGATAGCCGGAGCCGTTGCTGACCGTGGTGAGGGTCGTGAAGCGGACCGAGTTGGCGACACCGGCGAGCGCCGTGTTGACGCTCAACGTGGTGTCGATCGTCCGGCCGGGCGCGGGGGCGAGTTCGTGGACGACCACCCTGTCGGCCCGGGAGACGAAGGCCCGCCGGGTCCAGACGCCGGAGCCGTCGGTCCAGGTGGAGGTGACCTCGCCGGTGCGGAAGTCGGTGATCCGGGCGTAGTCGTTGGCCGTGGTCATGCCCGGCGTGCTGATCCGCAGCTCGTAACCCGGGTGGAAGGCCTGGGTCCAGCGCAGGCTCCAGCCGGAGCTGAAGTCGGTGTTCGCACCGCGGTAGTCACCGGCCAGCGCCTTGTTCCGAACGCCGGCGAGCCGACCGGAGAGGACCGGTGGGGTCAGGTTCCGGGTGCCGTTCGGCAGGACGAAGCGGTGGTGGTTGAGGATCACCTTCTCCAGCGTCGGAGCGCCGTACAGGATGGCGCCGTACTCGCCGTTGCCGGTCAGGAAACCGTCGGTCCAGTCGGTGGCGACGGCGGTGTCGTAGATCCCCCGTTCGGGGAGCGTGACCTGCGGCGGGACGGCAGCGAGGGCCGGTCGGGCGACCATCACCGAGGGCATGGCGGCGGCACCGGCGGACAGTGCCGCCGCCTTGACGAAGTGTCGGCGATCCATGGGCAGAGCCATCAGGGCAGGGTCCATTTCTGGTTGGCGCCGCCGTGGCAGCTCCACAGGTGCACCACCGCACCGTCCGACGAGCTGCTGCCCGACACGTCCAGGCACTTACCCGACTGCGGATTGCGCACCGAGCCGTCCGGTTGCGCCTGCCAGTTCTGGTTCGCGCCACCGTGGCAGCTCCACAACTGGACCTTCGCGCCGTTGGCCGTGCTGGAGCCGCTGATGTCCAGGCACTTGCCCAACGCCTTGATCGTCGAGCCCGGCGTCACCGTCCACTGCTGCGAAGCCGCACCGGTACACGACCAGATCTGCACCTGCGTCCCGTCGGCCGAGCTACCGTTGCGCAGGTCCAGGCACTTACCGCCGATCCCCACGATCGGCCCCGTGCCGGGCGTCGGGGTCGGCCCGCCCAGCTCCCTGAGCCGGATGTTACGGAACGACACGTCGTCGCCCGTACCGTGGTTCTGGATCCCGATGTGGCCCGCGAGCGATCGGGCGGGGTCGGTGTTGGTGAACTCGTTGATCTTCACGCCGTTCAGGAAGACCTGGAGCCGCTCCCCCTCGACCAGCAGCTCGAAGGTGTTCCACTCCCCCGGCGGGTTGAGCGCCGCGTCCCGCGCGGCGGTATCCGGGGCCTTGACGGCGTAGATCGACCCGGTGGTGCGGTCGGGCGCGTCGGTGGCGTCGATCTGCACCTCGTAGCCGTTGGTCATCGCCGAGTTGGGATCGTTCGACGGTGGGAAGCCGATGAAGACGCCGGAGTTGTCGTCGCCGGGCATCCTCCAGTCCAGCTTCAGGGAGTAGTTGGTGAACTGCCGCGCGCCGTACCAGAGCAGGCCCAGGCCGCCGTACGAACTGAGGGTCGCGTCGGAGTTGGTGAACCCGCCCGGGCCGGCCTGCGACCAGCCGGTGGTCGAGCCGTTGTAGAGGGGTGTGTAGCCGCTCTCCGGCCGGCAGTCGGCCTTGGTCCGACCCGCCGCGTACCGGATGCCGCCGAGCAGGTGCGCCCGGAACGCCGGCTCGGCGTACGACGCCTGGGTGTGCCCGCCGCCGGTGTAGAAGGATCGCCCACCGGAGTAGGTCTTGCACCAGGAGTGCGGATGGTCGGCGCCCATCGAGCCGCCCGAGTACGACGACTCGTCGAGCGTGGCCAGCACGCGCGCGCTGGCGCGCGGGTTGGTCCGGAAGTTGTACCACTCGTCGGTGCGGGTCCAGGTCTGCGGCGCGTGCGCGGTCGCCGCGTGCGCCCGGTCCTCGACCTTGATGTTGGCCTGCTGGATGGCCGGGTGCGAGGCGAAGTAGGCACCGACCAGGTTGCCGTAGAACGGCCAGTTGTACTCGGTGTCCGCGGCCGAGTGGACGCCGACGAAGCCGCCACCCGAACCGATGTACGACTGGAACGCCGACTGCTGGGTGTCGTTGAGCACGTCCCCGGTGGTGTTGAGGAAGACAACCGCCTCGTAGCGGCTCAGGTTGCCGGTGGTGAAGTGGTTGGCCTCCTCGGTGGCGGTGACGGTGAAGTTGTTCGCCGCGCCGAGGTCGCGGATGGTCTGGATACCGACGGGAATCGCGTCGTGCCGGAAACCGGCGGTCTTGGAGAACACCAGGACGTCGTACGGCGCGTCCGCGGCCGCCGCGGGACCGGCGGGTACGGTGCAGGCCATGGCGGCCAGTAGCGCCACCGCGCCGCCGAGCAGGGTTCGGGGATGTCTGCGCATGTCAGTTGCTCTCTTTCTGATGACGGGACATCAGGGCAGGGTCCACTTCTGGTTGGCACCGCCGTGGCAGCTCCACAGGTGCACCACCGCACCGTCCGACGAACTGCTGCCCGACACGTCCAGGCACTTACCCGACTGCGGATTGCGCACCGAACCGTCCGGCTGCGCCTGCCAGTTCTGGTTCGCGCCACCGTGGCAGCTCCACAACTGCACCTTCGCGCCATCCGCCGTGCTGGAGCCGGCGATGTCCAGGCACTTGCCCAACGCCCTGATCGTCGAACCCGCCGTCACCGTCCACTGCTGCGACGCCGCACCCGTACACGACCAGATCTGCACCTGCGTCCCGTCAGCCGCACTACCGTTACGCACGTCCAGACACTTACCCGCGATCCCCACGATCGGCCCCGTACCCGGCGTCGGCGTCGGGCCACCGGTGTTGAAGGTGAACGCGTCGACGTCGAAGAGGTACCCGGAGCCGCCGGCGAAAGTCAGGTAGAGCGTGGTGGTGCCGGCGGGTGCGCCGGACATCGAACCGGTGACGGTGGTGAAGGTCTCCCACGAGCCGGTGGCCGGGACGGTGGCCGAGCCGAGAACGGTGCCGGTGGGCGAGCCGGCCCGGACCTGCAACGTGCCCCCCGCCGCGCCGGAGGACACCCGCGCGCTGAACGAGGCGGCGTTGTTCAGCTTGTACGGCTCGAAGGCGATCCAGTCGCCGTTCTCGACGTTGCCGACGGTCTTGCCGCCCTGGGCGGTTGACTTGTCGAAGGTCGCGATCCCGGACGCGCTCTTGTAGTGCTCGGCCTGCCGGTGCTTCGGCTGGAGGATGTGCTGCGTGTGCGTGGTGAGCCCGGCGTTGTCGGTGTACTCGGCGTCGAAGACGGCGAAGATGTTCGCCGCGTCGTCGTGCTCACCGTCGACCGGGATGGTGAGCGTGCCGGAGCAGCCGGCCTTCGAGGTGATCTGGTGGCCGTGGCTGTCGTGACCGAGGATGTAGGTCATCTTCACCTTGGCGCAGTCGATCGCGCCGTCCTCCGGGTCGTTCACGGTGATGCTGAACGGCACGGTGTCGCCGAACGCGAAGAGCTCCCCGGCGGCGGGAGTGTTGATGGTCACCGACGGCGCGGTGTTGCCGACCGTGATCCGCACGTTGGCGGTGCCGGTGGCGCCCTCCGGGTCGCGTACGGTCAAGGTGGCCGTGTAGTTGCCGTTGGCGTTGTACGTCTTCGTCGGGTTGGCGGCGGTGGAGGAGGTGCCATCGCCGAAGTTCCAGGCGTACGTCAACGCCCCGCCCTCGGGGTCGGACGAGCCGGCCGAGGAGAAGTTCACCGTGAGCGGCGCCTGGCCGGTCGTCCTGTCCGCGTTGGCGACCGCGGTGGGCGCCCGGTTGCCCGCGCCGACGTAGTCGATCCGGTAGAGCGCGGAGTTCGCGTCCCCGTTGTGGAACCCGGTGCCGTAGTCGAGCACGTAGTACGCGCCGTCGGGGCCGAAGGCCGAGTCGATGATCTGCGTGCCGCGCCAGGGGAAGCTGTCGATCGCGCCTGGGGAGCCGTCCGCGTTGACGTGGATCGGCTTTATCCAACGCCGGCCGAACTCGGTGGCGAAGAACTGCCCGTCGAACGCCTGCGGAAACTTCGTCGGCGAGTTCAGGTTGGGGTCGTAGCGGTACACCGGGCCGGCCATCGGCGACTCGGCGCCGCTGCCGAACTCCGGCGGACTGCCGGCGTCGCCGGCGTACCGGATCCAGGCGGGCTTGGCAGCGGGCAGCGTGCTCAGGCCGGTGTTACGGAAGGAGTTGTTCGTCGGCCCGCCCGAGCAGTTGTACTTCGGGCCCGCGGTGTTGTTGGCGAAGTTCCATTCGGAATACGTCTCGGAACTCGTGTTCGCGCCGGTGCAGTACGGCCAGCCGTAGAAGCCGGGGCCCGTGACGCGGTTGAACTCGACCTGGCCCTGCGGTCCGCGTGCCGAGGTCGATCCGGCGTCCGGCCCGTAGTCGGCGGCGTACACCACGCCGGTGGCCTTGTCGACGCTCATCCGGAACGGGTTGCGGAAACCCATCGCGTAGATCTCCGGCCGGGTCCGGGTCGTACCGGGCGCGAACATGTTGCCGGCCGGTATCGAGTACGACCCGTCCGCGTTCACCTTGATCCGCAAGATCTTGCCGCGCAGGTCATTGGTGTTGGCGGCGGAACGCTGCGCGTCGAACGCCGGGTTGCGGTTGGTCCGCTCGTCCAGTGGCGAGTACCCGGCCGAGTCGAACGGGTTCGAGTCGTCCCCGGTGGACAGGTAGAGGTTTCCTGCCGCGTCGAAGTCGATGTCGCCACCGGCGTGGCAGCACATCCCTCGGTCGGCGGCCACATCCAGGATGTCCACCTTGCTGCCCGCGTTGAGGCTGAAGTCGGCGTTCAGGGTGAAGCGGGAGAGCCGGTTGACGCCCTGCCAGGCCGACCAGTTGCTGCCGGTGGCCGGCGCGTCGCCGCCCGGCGTGGACAGCGGCGGGGCGTAGTAGAGGTAGATGTGCCGGTTGGTGGCGAACCCCGGGTCGACGCCGATGCCCTGGAGGCCGTCCTCGTCGTGGGTGTAGACCGGGATCGTCCCGATCACCGACGTGTTTCCGCTGGCGTCCGTACGGCGCACGGTCCCGTTGCGGGCGGTGTGCAGCACCGAACGGTCGGGAAGGATGGCCAGCGACATCGGCTCGCCCACCTCGGGCACGCCCCGGGCGAGCTGGACCTGCTGGAAATCGGTGGCAACGATGGGATGCGCCGAGGCTCGGGGCGCGGTCGCGAGTGTGGTGACGAGGGTGGCCGTGGCCAGCAGGAGGGCCGAACCCGCGGCCTGCCAGCGCACGACGAGAGTTCTCTGGATCCGGGTGGACATGAGGGTGCAATCCCCTTCCTGAACAGGTGACTGCCAGGCTGGGGCGCGCGCCGACGCGCCGAGGCCGTAGCCGGAGGTTGTTGTCGGCCTACCGGGTGCCATGCCGACGGGCCGCTACCGCCGAGCGGGGGCAACAGCTCGGAGACAGTGAGGGTCGATGGCTGCCGCGCCGTCGGAACACATCGACGACCATAACGGTCTTTGGACGAGGGTAGAGGACTTCCGGCTGACCTGTCCATACTCCTGTCCGCCCCGACGGACCCGAAGCAGCCCAGGATGCCCAGTGGCCGCGATGGAAGCACCAGGCTGCCAGAAAACGCTAGTCACGGCGTGCCCGGCGACCCGCCGCCGGCAGCGGCCGCGGGTCGGCTATTCCTGCGCCTTGCCCCCGGTGATGCGGGACACGACCAGGGCGATGAGGATGATGGCGCCGTTGAGCGCGCCGATCCACTGAGCCGGTACGCCGGCCAGCGTCAGCACATTCTGGATCATGAAGAGGAGCAGGATGCCGGTGAAGGCGCCGAACATGGTGCCCTTGCCGCCGTTGAGGCTGACGCCACCGATGACCGCGGCGGCGAACACGGTGAAGATGGCGCCGTTTCCCTGCGAGGCCGCCACGGAGGCGAGACGGCCGGACAGCATCAACCCGCCGAGGGCGGCGAGGCTACTCGCGCTGACCAGGGCGACCCACAGTACGCGGTCGGTGCGGATACCGGCGGCTCTGGCCGCGTCGACATTGCCGCCGATGGCGTAGAGCGAGCGCCCGAAACTGGTGTAGCCGAGCAGGACGATGCCGGCGGCGAACAGTGCCACGCAAATCCAGATCGACGCGGGGATGCCCCACCACACCGCCGTGCCGAGATACATCATCGACTCGGGCAGGTTGAAGAACGTCTGGCCGCCGGAGATGCCGGTGAGCAGCCCGCGCAGGACGATGAGCATGCCCAGCGTCACGATGAAACCGTGCAGGCCGAACCGGACGATCAGCACGGCGTTGGCGACGCCGATCAGTGCGCCGACCGCCAGGGTGATCGGGATGGCCCAGCCGCCGGGTACCAGTCCGAGTCCGTGTCCGGCGCCGACGGCGACGGTCACCCAGGCGGCGACGCCCGGGGCCAGGCCGAAGGTGGACTCCAGCGACAGATCCATCTTGCCGGCGACCAGGACGATGGTCTGGGCCAGCACGAGGAGGGCGATCTCCGACATCGTCTGAACGATGTTGATCAGATTGTCGGGCTGCAGAAAGACCGGATTGATGAGCTGGCCGACGATAGCGATGATGACGATGGCCGGCACCAGTGCGAGATCCCGCAACCGCGCGAGGGCGACCTTGCCGGCGATCCGGCGCTGGCCGGGTACGCCCTCCGTGGCCACACCCGTCGTCGGTGCTTTCGGCGCAGTTGTGGTCTCAGGCATCGATGGTCAGTCCTTCCATTGCGGCCACGACGTCCCGGTCCCGCCAGCCGCTGGGCATGTCGGCGACGACGCGACCCTGGAACATCACCAGGACCCGGTCGCACAGTCGCAGGTCGTCGAGCTCGTCAGAGGCGATGACGACACCGGTGCCGGTTTCGGCGACCTGCTCCACCTTGCCGAGCAGGAACTCCTTGGACCGCACGTCCACGCCCGCGGTGGGGGTGACAAGGACCAGCAGGCGCGGGTCGTTCGCCAGCGCGCGGGCCATGACGACCTTCTGCTGGTTGCCGCCGGACAGCCCGGACACGGGCAGCTGCGGTCCGGGCGTCTTGATCGCCAGGTCGTCGATCGCTGCGGCCGCGACCGCGTCGCGGCGCCGGGTGTTGAGAAAGCCGGCCGAGCCGAGCCGGGCGGAAATCGTCAACGTGGCGTTGTCGGCGATCGACATGCCGGCGACGAGTCCTTGGTGGTGGCGGTCCTGCGGGACGAATCCGACGCCGGCGGCCAGGGCCGCACTGACGTCACCGGCGCGTGGCCGGCGGCCGGCGACATCGATGGTGCCGGCATCGGCGGTGCGCAGCCCCACGATGGTCTCGGCGACCTCGGTCTTGCCGCTGCCGCCTGAGCCGGCGAGGCCCACGATCTCACCGGCGCGCACCTGGAACGACACGTCGTCGAAGGCGCCCGCCGTCGACAGGGCAGCCACGTCGAGGACCACCTGCGCCGACGCGGCTGGTGCGGTACGGGCACGTGGCGCTTGCAGACTGTTGGCCTCTCCGGTCATCGCGGCGATCAGGTCGTGGCGAGGCAGTTCGCCGACCGGTGCGGTGACGATGTGGCGGGCGTCGCGAAAGACGGTCACCATGTCGCAGATCTCGTAGATCTCCTGCAGGTGGTGACTGATGAACAGGAAGGTGACCCGCTGCTCCTGCAAGTCACGGATACCGGTGAACAGCCGGGCGATCGCGGCGGCGTCCAGCTGGGCGGTCGGCTCGTCCAGGATGATGAACCGGGCTCCGAACGACAGGGCCCGGGCGATCTCGACGAACTGGCGCTGCTCGACGCTCAGGTCGCCCGCTCTGGTCTGTACGTCGACATCCACCGACCAGGCGGCCAGCAGCTCCTGCGCCCGCCGTCGTAGCGAACGCCAGCTGATCAGCCCGCCGCGTCCCCGGTCGTACCGGTTGAGCAGCAGGTTCTCCGCCACGGTCAACTCGGGGATGATGGTCGACTTCTGGTAGACGCATGCGACGTGCCGCCGCCACGCGTCGCGATCCGACAGCCGCGGCGCCGGTACGCCGGAGAACCGGATCGAGCCGGAGTCCGGAGCCTGTAGCCCGGTCAGAATCGACACCAGGGTGGACTTGCCCGCGCCGTTGCGGCCGACCAGCGCGTGCGTCTCACCCGGGCGTACGGTGATCCCGGCGTCGTGCAGCGCCACGGTGGAGCCGTACCGCTTGGTGATGTTCGCCGCCTCGGCGACGGGGAGGTCCCGCCGGGTCTGCCCGTCGCCGGTGGGGGTGGATACCGAACGCGCCGGACGCTCCCCGCTGCCACTCATGTGCGTACCGTCCTTAGGGCTGATCAGCCGATGTTGTTGCCCCACAGGGACTTGTCGTCGGGCTTGAGGCTCGGCACGCCGCCGTAGACGCCGCCGTCGAGCGTGACCAGCGGGGCGGACAGCTGGTCTTCGAGCACTCCGGGGCGTACCTGGATGATCGTGCTGTCGTGGTCGGTCGGCCCGGGCTGGAAGGTCTTACCGTCGATGGCCGCCCTGAGGTAGTACAGCGCGTACCTGGCGTAGAGGTCGGCCGGCTGCGACACGGTGGCGTCGATGTTGCCGGCCGCGATGTCCTGCAGTTCCTTCGGAATACCGTCGTTGGAGACCACGAACACGTGCCTGGGATCGTCCGGCTTGGTCAGCAGGCCACGCTGCTTGAGCAGTTGCAGCGTACCGGCCAGCGCGAAGCTCGACTGCATGTAGACGCCCTTGATGTCGGGGTGCTCGGTGAGCCGGATCTGCAGCTTCTGCGAGGCGATCGCCCCGTCCCAGTTCGTCGCCTCCCCGAACACGGTGATCCCCGGGAAGTTCTTCTTCATACACTCGTTGAACGCCTCGGTGCGGTCACGGCCGTTGATCGACGCCAGGTCGCCCTGCAACATGACGACCTTGCCGGCGCCCTTGAGCTTGGCGCCCAGGAACTGGCACGCCTTCTCGCCGTAGGCGCGGTTGTCGGCGCGAACCACCATGAACACGTCACCCTGGTCCGGGCGGGTGTCGATGGTCACCACCGGGATCTTCTTCGTGGCCAGGGTCTGCAGCGCCGGGGCGATGGCGGCGGTGTCCTGCGGCGCCATCGCGATGCCCTTGACATCCTGGCTGATGAGGGTCTGCACGTTAGAGGTCAGCCTCGCGACGTCGTTCTGCGAGTTGGTGGTCTTCAGGTCCAGACCGAGTTCCGTGGCGTACTGCGGCGTGTACTTGATGTACGAGTTCCAGAAGTCGGTGTCCGACCGGGGGTAGTCGACACCCACCACGGGTGCGCCACCGCCGGTGGTGGTGTCGGTGTCGGCGCACGCGCTCACCAGGAGCGTGGACACGGCGACCACCGCGACCACCGAGAGTCTCCTACGGTTCATCACAGCTCCTATCGGGGCACAGGCTCGAATCGCGGGCTGGGCGGTTGTTCGGCAGACACCCACTGCGGGCCGTCCGGATAGCGGTACGCGGCGATCGACGCCGGGCGCATCCGGGCACCCAGACCCGGGGCGGTCGGCGCCACGTAGTGACCGTCGCGGACAACGACCGGGTCGACGAAGTGTTGGTGTAGGTGGTCGACGTACTCGATCACCCGACCTTCGGTGCTACCGGAGACCGCGACGTAGTCGAACATCGCCAGGTGCTGCACCATCTCGCACAGACCCACGCCCCCGGCGTGCGGACAGACCGGCACGCCGTACTTGGCGGCCAGCAGCAGGATCGCGACGTTCTCGGTCACCCCCGCGACCCGGCTGGCGTCCATCTGCAGGATGTCGACGGCGCCGGCCTGCAGCAGTTGTTTGAACATCACCTGGTTGTGGCAGTGTTCGCCGGTCGCGACCCTGATCGGCGCCACCGCCCTCCGGATCGCGGCGTGGCCGAGCACATCGTCCGGCGACGTCGGTTCTTCGATCCAGTACGGGCGGTACGGTGCCAACGGCTCCAACGAGGCGATCGCCTGCTCGACTCCCCAGGCCTGGTTGGCGTCGATGGCGATGCGGATGTCCGGGCCGACCGCCTCGCGCGCCAACCGCAGCCGTCGTACGTCGGCGTCCGGGTCGGCGCCGACCTTCAGCTTGATCAGATCGAATCCGTCCGCCACCGCCTGCCTCGCCAGGCGTACCAGCTTCTCGTCGGTATAGCCAAGCCACCCCGGAGTGGTGGTGTAGGCCGGGTACCCCCGGGCGAGCAGGTGCTGCTCGCGCTGGGCGCGCCCGGGCTCAGCACGCCGCAGGATCTCCAGCGCTTCCTCAGGGGTCAGGGCATCCCGCAGGTAGCGGAAGTCGACGAGGTCGACCAGCTGCTCCGGCGTCATCGCCGCCAGCAGCCGCCAGACTGGCTTGCCTTCCCTGCGGGCGTACAGGTCCCAGGTCGCGTTGACGATAGCGCCCGCGGCCATGTGGATCGCCCCCTTGTGCGGGCCGAGCCACCGTAGCTGACTGTCGCCGGTCAGCCGGTCGGAGAACCCGCCGAGATCGGCCAGGATGTCCGCCAGCGGTAGACCGATCACGAGTGGCGCGAGTGCTTGCACCGCGGCGACCTGGACGTCGTTGCCGCGCCCCACGGTGAAAGCCAGGCCGTAGCCTTCCTGGCCACCGCTGGTACGGATCGTGACGTAGGCCGCCGAGTAGTCGGGCTCCGGGTTCATCGCGTCCGACCCGTCGAGCTCACGGGAGGTCGGGAAGCGGACGTCCACCGCCTCGATCGCGTTGATCACCTCAGCCATGACTGCGTACCTCTTCCCCACGCCCGGCCCTGCCGACCACCGGGTGGGCGCTGTCCCACGCCGCTCCTACGCACTGCGCCATCATCCCGACAGCACTCCCTTGCCATGGGATGTCTTTATAGCCGCAGCGATGCGTCTCGTCTAGACACCGCTTCACATCCTCGCCTTCACCAGGAAAACCTTAGGCGACTCTGGACAGAGCAAGTCACCTTCTAGCTACTAACCGTTTCGGGACATGGGATTACTCTGCTAGGCTTTCCGGCCACCAGGAACCTCCGTTCACCTCCCTGACCTCGTGGCCGGGGCCGACCGCCAAGGGCGCCGTAGATGTCGCTGACCGACAAGGCCATGACGCGCATCCGGGAGCTCATCCAGTCGGGTGAGCTGCCGCCGGGATCGAGGCTGCCCCCGGAGCAGCAACTCGCCGCCGACCTCGGTGTGGGGCGCAACATCATGCGCGAAGCCGTCCGGGCGCTGGTCGCCGCGCGCGTGCTGGAGGTACGACGCGGCAACGGCACCTTCGTCACCAGCCTGCAGCCGAAGCTGCTGCTGGAAGGCATCGGCGAGGCCGTGGAGCTGCTACAGGGCGACACCATGCTGGAACTCACCGAGGTGCGCCGGCTGTTCGAACCCGTCGCCACCGCGCTGGCCGCCACTCGCGTCTCCCCGAGGCAGCTCGCCGAGATCAGAGGTCACCTCGACGCCATGCGCGCGGCGGCGGACGACGTGGAACTGCTCAACCAGCACGACGCCGCGTTCCACCGCGCGGTCATCGCCGCCACCGGCAACGAGACGCTCTCGACGGTGCTCGAGGGCATATCCAGTCGGACGCTGCGCGCTCGGGTGTGGCGGGGCCTGGTCGACGCCGACGCCGCCGGACAGACGCTTCGCGAACACGAGGCGATCTACGCCGCGTTGGTCGCCGGCGACGCCATCGTGGCCCAGGCCGCGGCGCTGATGCACATCACCACGACCGAGACCTGGCTCCGAGCGCACCTACGTGACGGCGCGCCGGCACCACGGCCGATCTGACGACCGAACGGTCCGAGCCATCCGGCTCATGGGCCGTCCGGGAGTGGGCGCCGTGACCGCCGGGCGGATCGGACCGGAAGCAGCCGGCACATCCGGACGGGCGCATTGTCGCGCCCGGTGCACACCACAGCGGCCGCCCAGAACACCAATCCGAATAGAGGTCTCTCATGCGTTCAGCGGTGTACGCCGGCAACGCGACGATCGTGGTCGAGGACCGGCCCCCCGTCACCCCCGGGCCCGGGCAGGTGCAGATCGAGGTGGCGTACACCGGCATCTGCGGCACCGACCTGCACATCCTGCACGGTGCCATGGACCACCGCGTCCGAACACCACAGACGATCGGCCACGAGATGTCCGGCCGGGTCGCCGCCCTCGGCCCCGGCGTCGACGATCTGACCGTCGGCCAGCCGGTCACGGTCATGCCGCTTCAGTGGTGCGGCACCTGCCCCGCCTGCCACGCCGGACACCACCACATCTGCCACCGGCTCAACTTCATCGGCATCGACTCGGCCGGTGCGATGCAGCAACGCTGGACCGTACCGGCCGGCGTCGTCGTGCCCCTGCCGGCGGAGCTGCCGCTCACCCACGGCGCGCTGGTCGAGCCCACGGCGGTCGCGGTACACGACGTACGCCGCGCCGAACTGCGGTCCGGCGAGAAGGCTGTCGTGATCGGCGGTGGACCGGTCGGCGTGCTGATCGCCCTGGTCGCCCGGTCGGTCGGGGCGCAGGTGACCATCCTCGAACTCGACCCACACCGGCGCGCCGTCGCCCAAGCTTCAGGGCTGCGCACGCTCGACCCGGCACACGACGACATCGCCGCCGAGGTCGACGCGTGGACCGAAGGCGCCGGCGCCGCGGTCGCCTTCGAGGTCTCCGGCTCCGCCCCCGGCGTCGACACGGCCGTCCGGCTACTCGCCGTACGCGGTCGGCTGGTCGTCGTCGGCATCCACAACCAGCCACGGCAGGTCGACCTGTTCCGGTTCTTCTGGCGGGAACTCACCATGGTCGGCGCCCGGGTCTACGACCGGGGTGACTACGACACCGCCATCGCCCTGCTCAGCCAGGGCAAGGTGCCGGCCGAGGCGCTCATCTCCCGCGTCGAACCGCTCGACAACGCCGCCGCCGCGTTCACCGCCCTACGCGCCGGCGGCGACGTCATGAAAGTCCTCGTCGACTGCCAGGAGGCCACCGCGTGAACCCCTTCGATCTCACCGGACGACTCGCCGTCGTCACCGGTGCCCGGCGCGGCATCGGGCTCGCCATGGCCGACGCCCTCGCCGCCGCGGGAGCCGACATCATCGCCGTCAGCGCCCACCTCGAACCCACCGGCAGTGAGATCGAGAAGCGAGTGCGCGGCCACGGCCGCGGCTTCACCGGGTACCAGGTCGACTTCGCCGACCGCGACGCCGTGACCGCGCTCGCCGATCGACTCGAACGCGACGGCCGTCCCGTCGACATCCTGGTCAACAACGCTGGCACCATCAAACGCAGACCCGCGGCCCAACACTCCGACCAGGACTGGGACGAGGTGATCGCGGTGAACTTGTCCGCCCAGTTCGTCCTCAGCCGCGAGATCGGCCGCCGCATGGTCGAACGCGGCCACGG
Source organism: Micromonospora sp. KC723 (assembly GCF_004348595.1). Lineage (GTDB taxonomy): Bacteria > Actinomycetota > Actinomycetes > Mycobacteriales > Micromonosporaceae > Micromonospora. Next base: position 391 of record NZ_SMKD01000099.1, on the reverse strand, counting down.
CAAGATCGTCTTCACCGCGTCGCTGCTCAGCTTCCAGGGCGGCATCAACGTTCCCGGCTACACCGCCGCCAAGTCCGGCCTCGTCGGGCTCACCCGGGCCCTGGCCAACGAATGGGCCAGCCGTGGTGTCAATGTCAACGCCATCGCCCCCGGTTACATCGCCACCGACAACACCCAGGCGCTACGCGAGGACGCGACTCGCAACGCCGCGATCCTCGACCGCATCCCCGCCGGCCGCTGGGGCCGCCCCGACGACCTCGCCGGAGCCGTCGTCTTCCTCGCCTCGCCGGCATCCGACTACGTCAACGGGGCCGTGGTCCCCGTCGATGGTGGCTGGCTCGGGCGGTAGGGCTGTCCCATCAGCGGGCGGTCCTGTCTCTTATACACAACT
>NZ_SMKD01000098.1 GCF_004348595.1 Micromonospora sp. KC723 | reverse complement strand
GGGCTGGGACCCGATGGGGGAACTCCAGTCGCTGCGCTCCGAGCTGAGCCGCCTGGTCGGCGGCCGGGGCAGCTCCCCGGATGTCGAGCTGGTGGAGACCACCGACGGCTGGGAGGTGGTCGTGCGCCTGCCCGGCGTGGCGCCGGAGGAGGTCGCCGTCGAACTGGACGACCGGGAGCTGTGCGTACGGGCCCGGTCCGAGGCCGAGGTCAACGCCGACCATGGCATCCCCGGCGGGTTCGAGACCCGGGGCTTCGAATACCGGGTCGACCTGCCGTCGCGGGTGGACCCCGCCGCCATCGACGCGGTGATGGACCACGGCCTGCTGCGGATCCACCTACCGCGGGCTAAGCGGGCCACCCCGCGCACCATCGTCGTCGGGCGCGCCGGCCGTAGCGGCGGTTCCGCCGGGGGTACGCCCACCGTGACCGATCCCGCCGCGGACCGGGAGCTGCACCATCCGGACACCGCCATCGAACGGCCGTAGGGGTCGCGTGGATACCCCGTCCCTGCTCGGCCCGGTGGGTGAGCGCGTACCCGACGTCTCCCGGATCGCGGTGCTGCGCGCCAACGCCCTCGGTGACCTCGTCTTCCTGCTGCCGGCGCTGGAGTCGCTGCGGGCCGCGTACCCGGAGGCGGAGATCGTGCTGCTCGGCGCGCCGTGGCACGCGAAGCTCTGGCGCGACCGGCCCGGCCCGGTGGACCGGGTGCTGGTGATCCCGCCGGCCCCCGGCATCCGCGACCCGGGCCCCGACGAGGAACCGGCCGCCATGGACGACTTCCTGGCCACCGCGGCGAAGGAAGGCTTCGACCTGGCCTTGCAGGTGCACGGCGGGGGTGGCAACTCCAACCCGATCGTCGGCCGGCTCGGGGCCCGGGTCACCGCCGGCCTGCGGGCCGAGGGCGCGCCCCCGCTGGACCGCTGGATCCGGTACGTCTACTACCAGCACGAGGTGATCCGCTACCTGGAGGTCACCGCCCTGGTCGGCGCGCCCGCCGTCACGATCACCCCCGCGCTGGCCGTCACCGACGCCGACCGCGACGAGGCCCGCGAGGTGCTCGGCGAACCGGACCGCCCGCGCGTCGCGCTGCACCCGGGGGCCACCGACAGCCGCCGCCGCTGGCCGGCCGACCGCTTCGGCGAGGTCGCTAGGGCTCTTCACCACGACGGGTACGAGGTGCTGGTCACCGGCACCCCCGCCGAGCAGGAGCTGGTGGACACGGTGGTGACCGCGGCCGGCGTGCCGGTCCGTCCACAGGTCGGCACCCTCAGCCTCGGTGGGCTGGCCGCCGCGTACCAGGGCTGTGCGCTGGTCGTCTCCAACGACACCGGGCCGCTGCACCTGGCCGGCGCGGTCGGCACCGCCACCGTCGGCGTGTACTGGCTCGGCAACCTGATCAACGGGGCGACGCCGCTGCGCGCCCGGCACCGGCCCATCGCCTCCTGGACGACGCACTGCCCGGTCTGCGGGGTCGACTGCACGCCGGGGATCTACCCGCACCGCCCCGGCGACGGCGACTGCCCGCACCGGGACTCGTTCGTGGCCGACGTGCCGGTCGTGGAGGTGCTGGAGGCCGCCGCCGAACTGCTGCACCCGGAACCGGGCGCGCCCGGCGCGTGACCGCTGCGGCGTACGGCCGGGTCAGGCCGGCTGCGGGGTGTCGGAGTCGGCGAGCACGACCTCCCACGCCTCCACGTCGCGTTCGGTGACGGTGGTCGGCGACTCCAGGTGGTACGCGCCGCTGGGCAGGACACCCGCGCCGCCGTACCGCGCCATCACCGCGAGCTGCGCGGCGACATCCTCGCCCTGGTGCTTCTCCCGCACCCGCCGCCAGAACTCGAAGCCGCCGCAGTCGACCAGCGCCGCCCGGTCGTACAGCACGCAGCCGCCGACCCAGGAGACCTTGTACGCCCGCCAGGCCCCCGGCGGCAGGTTCAGCTTCCGGGTCACGTGCAGCAGGTTCGCCGCCGGGTGGATCGACGCCCGCTGCCACTCCCGGGTGTCGGGACGGATCCGCTCCGGGACGACCGGGCCGTCCCACTCCTCGTAGTGCTCGTGGGTCTCCGGGCGCACGTCGTCGACGTACGACAGCCCGTGCACCGCGTTGCCGACGAAACCGCAGCGCAGCTCACCGATCGCGGTGACCAGCCGGTGCAGGGTGCCCGGTTCCAGCCAGACGTCGTCGTCGAGGCAGAGCACGTACCGGGCCACGGAACGGTCCAGCAGGTACGCCCGGTGTTCGGCCAGCCCGCGCCGGGGCAGCCGCCGGGTCAGCAGCACCGGGTGCCCCCGGTGGCGCAACACCCGGACCATGGTGGCCGCCGCCGGGTGCGCGTACGCCGGCTCCCCGTCGGACTGGTCGCTGACCACCACGCCGAACCCGCCGACCCCCTCCTGGGCGGCCAGCCCGGAGAGGGTGACCGCCAGTTCGGCGGGGCGGTTGCGGGTCGGCACCAGCACGTCGAGCTGGCGGGGTCGACGGAAGTCCCCGGCCGAGCCGAGGTCGAGCGGTCGGTTCACGCTGTCCTGCCCATACGCTGCGGTGTGGTGGTGGTCCCGGTCCCGCCGGACGACGGCGGTCCGCCGTTGCCGGTCCGACCGGGTTGCGGCGACGCGGCCCCCTGGGCGCGGATCCGGTCGATGATGGCCGAGGTGGAACGGTCCGGCACGTACCCGAGGGTGCGGACCTGGCCACCGAGCCGGCGTACCAGCGGGGCCTCCGGCACCATGTCCGGCGGGTAGTCGCCACCCTTGACGTACACGTCGGGGCGGACGGCCTCGATCAGCGCGGCCGGCGAGTCCTCCTCGAAGACCACCACATGGTCCACGCAGGACAGTGCGGCGAGCAGGGCGATCCGGTCCTCGACCGGGTTGACCGGCCGGTCCCGGCCCTTGAGCCGGCGGACGCTGCCGTCGGAGTTCACCGCCACCACCAGCAGGTCACCGAGCGCGCGCGCCTGTTCCAGGTACCGCACGTGGCCGGGATGCAGCACGTCGAAGCAACCGTTGGTGAACACGATCGACCTGCCGGCCCGCCGGTGGTCGGCGACGATCGTGTCCAGCTCGCCCCTGCCGACCAGCGTCGGGTGGGCGACGCCGTCCGAGGTGGTGCCGAGGGCGGCGAGCAGGTCGTCGCGTCGGCAGACACAGGTGCCGGTGTCCGACACGGTGATGGTGGCGGCGAGCTGCGCGAGCTGGGCGGCGGTGGCCAGCGGCGCGTCGGCCGCCAGGGCCAGCGTCATCGCCGCCAGGTACGCGTCCCCGGCACCGACCGCGTGGCTGGCCGGCACCGGGATGCTGTGGCTGCGGCGGGGCTCGCCGTCCGCGCCGGCGACCACCGCCCCCTCGGTGTCCAGGGTCACCGCGACCACGTCCGCGCCGGTGTGCTCGCGCAGCTCGGCCAGGCGGGACTCGGCGAGCACCGCCCGGTCCACGCCCTCGCCCGCGCCGGTGTCGACCGTGACACCTGCGCCGGTGATGCCGAGCCCGTCGCCGGTCACGGCGACCCGCCCCTCGCGCGAGGTCGGCTCGACGGGTCCGGCCGCGTCGATCGGGGGGTGGCCGAAGCCGGGCGGGTCCGTGCTCAGCGGGCGTTCACCGGCGCCGCCCGGGGCCGCGCCGACGACGAGTTCCGACGGCCCGTCGGACGGGTCGGCGGATGGATGGTCGAGGTGCAGGTCGAGCGCGGCGGCGCGGGAAGGCGCGTACGTGGCGCCGAAGCCGGCCGCGGCGCGGGCCAGCAGCCGGGCGGCCTCGGCGAAGCTCGGGGTCACCACGGTCGGGGCGAGGCCGCGCCAGTCGGCCAGGTCGTGGGCGTCCAGCGCCACCGTGGGGTACCGGTCGCGGTTGGCGACCAGCCAGGCGCGGACCGGCACGGGCAGCGCGCCGAGACCGTAGTCGCACACCACCAGGGTGGGTGCCACCCCGCCGGCGGCCTTCAGCTCCTCGGTGGCGCAGTCCAGCGCGGTGAGCAGCCGTCCCACCCCGTCGGCGCCGAGCGGATCCTCGGGATCGCCGGAGTCCTCCCGGAGCAGGATCTGGTTGCCGGCCAGCATCCGTCGTTTCACCGGCGTCGGCCGGTGCTCCTGGCTGACCGTACGGTCCCAGACGCCCGCGCGGTCGAGGCAGTCGTGCAGTTCGTCGCCGGCCACGTCGGCGCCGACCGGGGCGACCAGCAGCGCCCGGCCGCCGAGGGCCGCGACGTTGACCGCCGTGTTGGCGGCGCCACCGGCGGCGGAGATACGCCGGCGCAGGGTGAGGACCGGGGCGGGCGCCTCGCGGCAGAGCCGGTCGGACTCGGCGAACCGCCACTCGTCGAGCATGGCGTCGCCGACGACCAGAACGGGACGCCCCAGCCAGCTCTCCACGACGGTGGCGAGCCGGCGCTGTTCCGCTGCTGCTCCTGCCATGCCTTCCCGACTCCCCCGAGGGCCCCGGGCCAAACCTGCCCACCGGCCGGCGGGGCGAGCCCGTCTCTCCGGCGTGAAGGGCTCGGCTGTCGGCGTCGACGCATGTTCTGCCCGCGACGGGAAAGAAGGCGGAAGACCACCCACCCCCAGGATCGTCCGGTGCTCACCGTCCGTCAGATCCGGCTGTTGATGTTCGGTCTGATGACCGGCATGCTGCTGGCGGCGCTGGACCAGACCATCGTCGGCACCGCGCTGCCCACCATCGTCGGCGAGCTCGGCGGGATCAACCACTACTCGTGGGTGGTGACGGCGTATCTGCTGGCTTCCACCGCCTCGACCCCGCTCTACGGCAAGATGGCCGATCTGTACGGGCGTCGCCCGGTTTTCCTCTTCTCGATCGGTACGTTCCTGCTCGGCTCGCTGCTGGCCGGGCTGTCGCAGGACATGACCCAGCTGATCGTCACCCGGGGCGTCCAGGGCCTCGGCGCGGGCGGGCTGATGACGCTGGCGTTCACCATCATCTCCGACGTCGTCTCACCCCGGGAGCGGGGCCGCTACCAGGGGCTCTTCGGCGCGGTCTTCGGATTGTCGTCGGTGGCCGGACCGCTGGCTACTTCAGGATCAGGCGGTTGGTCTGCTCGAAGACGTCCAGGTCCGCGAGGGTCTCCGGGACCGAGGCCGACAGCGGCGACGGGAACGCGTCACGGTGGAAGAAGCCGGCGTCGGTGGTCTCGTCGGTCACCCTGGTGACCTCGCCGTCCCAGTCCTCCACCCGGAACGCGGTGGTGAAGATCTGGTAGGTGTGGCCGTACATGTTGGTGTGGGTGCGGTCGGGGCCGGTGTAGAGGGCGAACGCGCTGACCCGCAGCGCCCGCAGCCCGGTCTCCTCACGGACCTCGCGTACCGCGCAGTCGGCGATCGACTCGCCCAGCTCCATCGCGCCCGCCGGCAGCGCCCAGTGGCCGTTGTCCGAACGCTGGATCAGCAGTACCCGGCCCGCGTTGTCGCGGACCACGGCGCGGGCGCCGACGAACATCAGCGTCCGGTCACCGGCCAGGGCACGCAACTGCCCCACGTACGAGTCGGCCCAGGAAACACTCACCCGGACAATCTACGCAGCCGAGCCAGCTCGCTCGGGGAGTTCGGGGGTTCCCAACGTGTGACGGGCGACACTAGCTTGTTGCCATGCGTAGCACGATGATGGACGCCCCCCTGCAGGTCTCCCGGATCCTCGAACACGGCGCCAGCGTGCACGGCGCGGCGGAGGTGGTCACGTGGACCGGCGCCGGGCCGCGCCGGACGTCGTACGCCGAGGTGGGCCGCCAGGCCGCCCGGCTGGCCCACGCCCTGCGCGAGGAGTGCGGGGTGACCGGGGACGAGCGGGTCGCCACCCTCATGTGGAACAACACCGAGCATCTGGTGGCGTACTTCGCGGTGCCCAGCATGGGCGCGGTGCTGCACACCCTGAACATCCGGCTCTTCCCGGACCAGCTCACCTACATCGCCAACCACGCCGAGGACCGGGTGGTGCTGGTCGACTCGACGCTGGTCCCGCTGCTCGCCCGGGTGATCGGCGAGCTGACCACGGTGCGGCACGTGGTGGTCGTCGGCGGTGGCGATCCCGCCCCGCTGGTCGCGGCGGCCGGCGACCGGATCACCGTGCACCGCTGGGACGACCTGCTCGCCGGCCGTCCCGAGCGCTACGACTGGCCGGAGGTGGACGAGCGGGACGCCGCCGCGCTCTGCTACACCTCGGGCACCACCGGCAACCCCAAGGGGGTCGCCTACTCGCACCGCTCGATCTACCTGCACTCGCTCCAGATCTGCGTACCGGAGGGTTTCGGGCTCGGCCCCACCGACCGGGAACTGGCCATCGTGCCGATGTTCCACGCGATGTCCTGGGGGCTGCCGTACGCGGCGTTCCTCTGCGGCGCGTCGCTGGTCATGCCGGACCGGTTTCTCCAGGCCGCGCCGATCGCCGAGATGATCGCCACCGAGCGTCCCACCCTGGCCGGGGCGGTGCCGACCATCTGGAACGACCTGCTGGCGTACCTGGACAGCCACGACATGGACACCTCCTCGTTGCGGGAGGTGATCGTCGGCGGCTCCGCCTGCCCGCCGGCGCTGATGCACGCGTTCGCCGAGCGGCACGGCATCGACGTGATCCACGCCTGGGGGATGACGGAGACGTCCCCGCTCGGCTCGGTGGCCCGCCCGCCGGCCGGGGCCACCGGCGACGAGGCCTGGCGCTACCGCTACACCCAGGGTCGGGTGCCGGCCGGCGTCACCGCCCGGATCGTCGGGCCGGCGGGTGAGCCGCTGCCCGCCGACGGGACGTCCGTGGGCGAGCTGGAGGTCCGGGGGCCGTGGGTGACCGCCCGGTACGTCGGCGAGGAGAAGCCGGACCCGGCGAAGTTCCGCGACGGCTGGCTGCGTACCGGGGACGTCGGCACGCTCTCGCCGGACGGCTTCATCACCCTCACCGACCGGGCCAAGGACGTCATCAAGTCCGGCGGGGAGTGGATCTCCTCGGTGGAGTTGGAGAACGCCCTGATGGCCCACCCGGACGTGCAGGAGGCGTGCGTGGTGGGAGTCCCGGACCAGCGCTGGGACGAGCGCCCACTGGCCACGGTGGTGGTCCGCGAGGGCGCCTCGGTGACCGCGGAGGAACTGCGTGAGTTCCTGGCGACGTCGGTGGCCCGGTGGCAGTTGCCCGAGCGGTGGGCGTTCATCGACGCCGTGCCGAAGACCAGCGTCGGCAAGTTCGACAAGAAGGTCGTCCGGTCCCGGTACGCCGACGGCGCGTTCGATGTCCGGGAGTTGGCGGGGCCGTAACGTTTTCCGGCGATCCGTCGCCGATCGGGTAGGGACCCTACTCCTCAGGCATCCCTCCCCAGGGGCGGCCCCGGCGTTCGCACCGCGCCGGGGCCGCCTTCCTGTGCGGGGCGACCCGCACCGTCATTCTCGCCAAGGCTGCCCGCCGCTGTCCGGACAATCCATGAAACAGCCTCACGAACTACTCGTCGGCGGTGCTGACCAGGACCTTCCCCACCACCGACTCCTCCACCGCCCGGTGCGCCGCCGCGGTCTCGGCCAGCGGGTACCGGTGCAGCGGCAACCCGGCGTCCGCGCCCACCCGTACGCCGCCCTGGGCGACCGCCGCCGCCACGTCGGTCACCGCCTGCGCCTTGGCCGCCCTCGGCGCGGTGTAGACGAGGACGAACTGCCAGCGGGCGTTCGGCACCATCAGCGGCCGGATCGGCAGGGTGACCTCGTCCCCGCCGTCGTCGGCGTACACGCAGACCGCGCCGCCGGCCCGCAGCAACTGGACGTCCGCCGCGGCGTTGCGGGCTGCGGACACCTCGACGATCGTGTGCACCCCGTCAGGTGCGATCTTGCGGACCTCCTGGACCACGTCCTGTTCCCGGTAGTTGACCACGAAGGACGCTCCGGCCGCCGCCGCCAGCTGGGCCTTCTCCGGGCTGCTCACCGTGGCGACCACGCAGGCGTCCGCCCAGTGGGCGAGCTGGATCGCCGCGTTGCCGACCGCGCCGGCGCCGCCCTGCACCAGCACCACGTGGTCGCTGAGCGCCCCCGGGTGCAGCGTGTCCGGCATGTACTCGCCCGCCGTCAGGCAGCGGTGCGCGGTCAGGAAGGGGATGCCCAGGCAGGCGCCCAGGTCGAAGGGGGCGGCGCCGAGCGGCACCGCCTGCCGGACCGGCACCACCGTGTACTCCGCGGCGGTGCCCCACGGGCGCTGCCACGCGGCCTCCCAGACCCACACCCGCTCGCCGATCAGCTCCTGGTCGACACCCCCGCCGACCGCCTCGACCACGCCCGCGCCGTCCTGGCCGGGCGTCTGCCAGCCGGCCGGCAGCGGCCACTGCCGCCGCCCCTTCCAGTCGGTCGGGTTCACCCCGGAAACGGCCAGCCGGACCAGCACCTCGCCGGGACCCGGCGTCGGCACCGGCCGGTCGACCAGCTGGAGCACGGCGGGATCACCGGTGCGTTCGTACACGATCGCCTTCATCGCGGTCTCCTCAGCTCGGATCGAAGCCCTACCCGGCCCGGACGTGATCATTCCGATCCGGCTCGCCGTGCAAACCGTATAGCCCGGTAGTCGCCGACAGGGGAGTGATCATGCGGGACATATCGGTACTGGTGGCGCCGAGGCCGTCCGGCGCGGAGGGAATCGGGGACGACCGCGCGGCGGACGGTCCGGGACCGGCCTCACCACGCCCGGCGGCGGACGAGCCGGGGCGGCCCTTCCTGCCGTGTTCCAGCCGCAGCCGGCGAATCTGACGAGGGAGCCGCTGACGGACCCTTCTGCGCGGTCACCGCCCGCCGCGCCGGCTGACACGGGTCCGCCCACCGGCGTGGCCGGGCAGGATCGCGCAGGGTGTTCCGCGAGGACGACCCGCGACGACTGCCGGATCAGCCGAGCCGTCGCACCACCTCCGGGGTCAGCGCGTCCACCGAGGGCAGCGTCACGGCGGCCAGCGCGGCCGCGTCCGGGTCCAGCGGGTACGCCCCGTGCGGCACCGCGACCACCCGCATGCCGGCGGCGGCCGCGGAGCGTACCCCGTTGGAGGAGTCCTCGATCGCGACGCAGCGGGCCGGGTCGACGCCGAGCCGTTCGGCGACGGCCAGCCAGACGTCCGGCGCCGGCTTTCCCCGCGCGGTCTCCTCGGTGGAGAGGGTGACCCGGAAGACGTCGGTCAGGCCGGTGGCGGCCAGCGCCGCCGCGATCAGCCGGGTCGGTGAGGAACTGGCCAACCCCAGCGGCCACCGGTCGGCCATCCGGCGCACCACCGCGTCCGCGTCGTCGATCAGGGGCACCCGCCGCGCGTACCGCCGGGTCATCTCCTCGACCACCTCGGCGGCGACCTGCTCGGCGGTGCGGTCGACGCCCAGCTCGCCGCTGAGGTAGCCGGCCCACTCGCCGGTGCTCATCCCCATCAGCCGGCGCTGGGTGTCCGGCTGCCAGGTGCCGCCGTGGGTGGCGACGTACGCCCGCCGGACCTCCTCCCAGACCGGCTCCGAGTCCACGATCACGCCGTCCAGGTCGAAGATCACCGCATCCACCGTCACCCGCCCATCCTCTCGCACGGTGACCCGCCCCGCTTGTCTGCCAACGCCCGGATCTCGCCGATCGCGGCGTCGTGCGGGATCGCGGCTTCCGAACAGCACGGACGCGGCAATCGGCGCGCTGCTCCGCGGGCATGCTGGCCGCGCCGTCCCGGCGGGGAGTGGTCAGGACCGGGGGTGCCGTAGGCCGATCGGGTTGTCGTCCGGGATGATCCGGTGGCAGGCACGGGCCAGGGGATCGAGGAGTTCGCACAGGCGGGCGGTGCGGTCCGGGCCGAGCACCAACCAGGGGCGCGCGGCGGCGTGGTCGGTGGCGTCCTCGACCGCCTGGAAGCCGGCCCGACCGGCGTCGGTCGGCCGGCCGTCCGCGTCCAGCCAGCCACGCTCCGACAGCCGACCCTGTGCCGCCTGCCACTGCTCCTCCGACCAGTCCCGGCCGAGCAGGTTCCGTGGCGGCTGGTCGACCGCCACCCGCCAGGCCAGCGCCTCCACCGGGTCGAGCCCGGCGGCGACCAGGGCGGCGACGTGCCCGTCACCTCGCGCCTCGCGCAGTGTGGTGGCCGCCTGCCAGAGCCGGGCCAGCGGGTAGTCGCCCCGGGGCAGGGCCGCGTTGGCGGCGCCGAGCACCCGGCCGGCGGTGTCCACCCCATCGGCCGCCGCCTCCAGCAGCTCGGCCGCCTCGGCCAGGTGCCTCTGCGGCAGTTCGTACAACAGCTCGGCGAGCGCCTGCACGGCCCCGGTCAGCCGGGCCCGCAGCGCCTCCTCGGGGGTGACCAGCCGCCACACCGAGGGCAGCGCCCGGGCCACCATGGGCGGGGCGAAGGTGAAGAACGCGGCGGCCACGGCCGGCGCGTCGACCAACCCGAGCGGCGCGGCCCGCCCGGCGAAGTAGCCCCGCCAGTAGCCGCGCAACCCGACCGCCTCGTACGCGGCCCGGGCCCGTGGGTGGAAGTAGGTCACCGCGTGGACCGGCTCGAAGTGCGTCCACATCACCCGGGCCAGCCCGGGATCGTCCAGCGCCGCCACGTGCACCTCCGCGTCGGTGGGCAGGCCGCCGTGGACGGCGGACCGCCCACGGCGACCTTGAACCTACTGCCGCTCGGTGAACGTACGGAACCCCGCGATGACGAACTGCGCGAGAAGCGCCCACTGTCGGGAACCTGCCGAGGCGCCCGACGGGGCAGCGGAGAACGACAGGGGCCGATAGCCTTCCATCACTCAATGCGTTCAGGAGGATGCGTCGAGTCACTCAGTGTGCCGGCAGGCCGGCGCCGGGCCGAAAGGATCAGCAATGGGCAGACCCAGTCGGGTCACAAGAAGGGTACTTCTCTCGGTGGCCGCAGCGGTGGTGGCCACCGGGCTCGTGCCCGCACAGGCGGCGGACGCGGCGGCTCCGTCGTTCCACTACGCGATCAAGAGCGGCACGCCGGAGTGGCGCAGCCTCACCACGCACGACGCCATGGTGGATGCCCTTCAGATCCCCCGTCCGACCCTCGCGCGAATGAGGACGGAACAGCTCACCACGGTGGTGCTGGACTACCCTCTGCTGCCCGACGCGCTGGCGTTCAACAACGTCCAGCAGGGGCTGGAGACGGTCGCCGCCCGGTTCACCGGGCTCCGCGAGCTGTTGCGCCGCCCCGACGCGGCCGCTGTGCTGCTCGACCGCTATCAGAAGCTGGATGTTCGCATCTCGCCGGCGGACACCGAACTGCAGGCGGGTAACCGGACGCTCGACGCCTGGAAGCTGGAGAGCCTGCTCGCGCAACCGCAGGTGCTCGACGCCATGTCGGCGGGTCAGCTCGAATCGCTCCTGCGCCTGGGGCTGGACAAGTTCGCCGTCAAGCAGAGCCACGCCGCGGTGTACGGCGAAGCGGGGCTGGAACCCACCGCCGTCCTGCTCGGTCGTGCGCTCGGCGAGCGCGAGGGCTGGGACTGGAAGCAGTCGCAGCTGCTGCGGGAAGCGGTCCAGCTCGTACCCGACGCTACGGACACCACCGTGGACGCCGTGCGGCAGCACCTGGCCGAACCGTCCGCCCGCCACGAGGTGACCGACGGGTTGAGCGCGCAGGACTATGCGAGCACGGTCTACACGCCGAAGGGTACGGCGGTTCCCGTCACCACGATGACCACCGAACTGACCAGCGCCCAGATCACGAGCTTCAACAACTACGTGGCGACGAACTACCCCAATGCGACGCGTGAACGGAGCGCGTCGCGCAAGTACAACTGCCACTCCTACGCCTGGTACTCCACCTCCACGTCGAACGACCGCTGGATGAACACCCCCGGCGACGACAAGTACTGGCAGGACGGCAGCTACAAGCAGTGGCACACGCCCCTGGTGTGGTACTCCGGCATGAGGATTTCCTACGCCAGCGACGATCACTCGGGGATCTGGGTGGGCACCGGCAACTACGTCCGCTCCAAGTGGGGGCAGATGGGCCTGATCTACCACCTCTGGAACTACACGCCGTACAACGAGTCGACCACCAACTCCTACTACCGGAGCTGATCGGACGCGGGATGACGTCGTGTCGCGGGGTGCCGGGTGAGCCCGGCGCCCCGCGACCCCCGCTCGAACGCCGCGGCAGGTGGCAGAGCCCGTGCTACCTCGCCGCGAGCACGTCCACGACGAAACGCAGCGCGCCGGCCGGGTAACCGTCCGGCGGGTTGGCGCCGTACGCCAGCTCGGCCGGGATGTCCAGCTGCACCCGGCTGCCGACCGTCTGGCCCTGCATGCCCTGATCCCAGCCGGGGATGACGTTGCCCTGGCCGAGGACGAAGGAGATCGGCTCCGACCGCTTCCAGGACGCGTCGAACTCCTCCCCGCTGCGGTAGCGAACTCCGACGTAGTTGACCGTCACCTGCTGGCCCGGCTGCACGGCCGGACCGGTGCCGCGGATCAGCGGGGTGGCCTTCAGGCCGGTCAGCTCGCCCTCGCCCTTGCCGACCTGCGGCTTGGTGCAGAGCGCCTGGTCGGCGCCCTCAGGCAGGGTGGGGAAGCCGCCCGAGCAGCCGGCGGGCGCGGCGGCCTGCTTCGGCTCCTGCTCGCCACCCCGGGTTACCACGAACACCCCGACGATCACCGCGATGACGGCGACACCGGCGAGCGCGCCGAGCCACGCCTGCCGGCGCTTCTTCGCCTCGGCGGCCTTCTGCGCGGCCAGCTGGTCGGCCAGTCGTCGTTGCGCCTTCGTCTCCGGGCCCTGGCCCGTCGACCGGTTCTCCGTACGCTCGCTCACGTCCTCGACTCCCTGCTGGTTGGGTGACCGGCCCGGCGACCCGGTGCCGTGGCCAGCGCACACGGTACCCGGATCGATGCCGTCGGTGGGCCGTCGCCTGCCGGGTACGCCACCGGCCGTCCCGCACAGTCTTCCGCCGTCCGGCCTCGTCCCGGCCCGCGGACCCGGCGGAGGTAGGTTTCGACCATGGCGATCCTCACGGACAAAGATCTGGCCCTACTCTCCGAGCCGCAGCTGGCCCACGTGGCGACCGTCGAGGCCGACGGCACCCCGCACGTCACCCCGGTCTGGGTGGACACCGACGGCGAGCACATCGTGTTCAACACCGCCAAGGGGCGGCAGAAGTACGTGAACATCCAGCGCAACCCGGTGGTGGCGGTGTCGGTGGTGGACAAGGCGGACGACTTCCGGACCCTGTGGGTGAAGGGCACCGCCGAGTTCGTCACGGAGGGGGCGGACGAGCACATCGACCGGCTGGCGAAGAAGTACCTCGGGCAGGACACCTACCCGTTCCGGCAGCCGGGTGAGGAGCGGGTGATCGTCCGGATCACCCCGACCGGAAGGCTCGGCCAGGGCTGACGGCCCCCCCGCACCCGCCTGACGGCGCCGGGAGGTCCGCTCCGGAGCCGTCAGGCGGTCTTGCGGGGAGCCGCCTTCTTCTCGGCGGCCTTCTTCGCCGGAGCCTTGGCCGCCTTCTTCTCCGTGGTCTTCTTGGCGGCGGTCTTCTTCGCCGGTGCGGCCTTCTTGGTCGCCTTCTTCTCGACGGTCTTCTTCGCCGGCGCCGCCTTCTTCGCCGAACGGGCGGCCGAGATCGGGGTCGGCTCGCCGGCACCGCCCGACGGCGCCTCGCCCCGGGCGGCCCGGGCCCGCTCCACCGACGCCTTCAACGCGGCCATCAGGTCCACGGCGGCGGCCGGAGCGGCCTCTTCCTCCTCCGGCTGCACCACCTCGCGCCCCTCGACCTTGGCGTCGATGACCTCCTGCAGGGCCGCCCGGTAGTCGTCGGTGAAGGCGTCCGGGTGGAACTCCCCGGCCATCGAGTCGATCAGCGAGGCGGCCATCGCCAGCTCCGGCGGGCGAACCTTCAGATCCTCGTCGAGGAAGCCGAAGTCGGGCGTACGCACCTCGTCCGGCCAGAGCATCGTGTTGAGCAGCAACACCCCCTCACGCACCCGCAGGGTGGCCAACTGCTCCCGCTGGCGGATCGCCACCTTGACGATCGCGACCCGCTCCGAGTCGGCGAGCGCGTCGCGCAGCAGCACGTACGGTTTGGTGGCCGCACCCTCCGGCTCCAGGAAGTACGCCTTGTTGTAGAGAATCGGGTCGACCTGCTCCGCCGGCACGAACTCCAGCACGTCGATCGCGTGCGAGGTGCTCAACGGCAGGTCGGCGAAGTCCTCGTCGGTGAGGATCACCATCTCGCCGCCGCCCAGGTCGTACCCCTTGGCGATGTCGTCGTAGGTGACCTCCTCCCCACACACCGAACAGGTGCGCTTGTAGCGGATCCGGCCGCCGTCGGACCGGTGCACCTGGTGGAACCGGATGTCCTTCTCCTCGGTGGCCGAGTAGAGCTTCACCCCTATGGAGACCAGCCCGAAGGACACCGCCCCCTTCCAGATGGCGCGCATGCCGTACTCCTCTCCCCGGTCTGACCAGGATCCCAAACGATCGAAGCGCACGCACGCGCTTCCGTGCGCAACTAGAGTCAGAACGTGCCCGGCGCGCCGCTCAAGCCGATGCTCGCGATGACCGGGCAGCTCCCGGTCGGTGCCGGCTGGGCGTACGAGTTCAAGTGGGACGGGGTCCGGGCGCTCGCCGACATCACCGGCGGCCGGCAGCACCTGTACGCGCGCAGCGGTGTGGAGATCACCACCGCGTACCCGGAACTGATCCCGCTGGCCGAGCAGGTCGACGACGCGCTGCTCGACGGCGAGGTGGTGCTCTTCAACCAGGCCGGGCAGCCCTCGTTCACCGCCCTGGCCGAACGGATGCACGTGCGGGACCGGGCCAAGGCGGCCCGGCTGGCGGCGACCGCTCCGGTCACGTACATGATCTTCGACCTGCTGCGGCTGCGCGGCGACGACCTCACCGGGTGGCCGTACCACCGGCGGCGGGCGACGCTCGACGGTCTGGGCCTGGGCGCGGCGCGGTGGGCGGTGCCGCCCAGCTTCGCCGACGGTGCCGCCACCTACGAGGCGGCGGGCGAGCACGGTCTGGAGGGGGTGCTGGCCAAGCGGATTGACTCGGTCTACCGGCCGGGGGTGCGCTCGCCGGACTGGGTGAAGGTGAAGCTGGAGATCACCGGCGACTTCGTGGTCGGCGGCTGGCGACCCGGCGCGCGGAAGATCGGCGGCCTGCTGGTCGGGGTGCCCCGCCCGGACGGCCGGCTCACCTACCGGGGTCGGGTCGGCGGGGGGATCGGCGCGGCGCTGGAGCGGGAACTGCTGCGCGAACTCGAACCACTGCGCACCGGCGCGTCGCCGTTCGCCGGGGACGTGCCGCGCGAGGATGCCCGGGGGGCGATCTGGGTGACCCCACAGGTGGTGGTGGAGGTCAAGTACGGGCAGCGCACCCCGGACGGGCGGCTGCGGTTCCCCCGGGTGCTGCGGCTGCGGCCCGACAAGCCGCCGGAGGAGGTGGACGATGCCGGGTGAGCGGCTGAAGGTCGAGGTCGAGGGACGCCCGCTGGAGCTGTCCAACCTGGACAAGGTGCTCTATCCCGAGGCCGGCTTCACCAAGGGCGAGGTGATCGACTACTACACCCGCATCGCGCCGGTGCTCCTGCCGCACCTGACCGATCGGGCGCTGACCCGCATCCGCTTCCCCAACGGCGTCACCGGCGGCTCGTTCTTCGAGAAGAACGCCCCGGCGGCGACCCCCGACTGGGTACGCACCGAGACGCTGCCCGCCCCCGGGTCGAGCAAGGGGCGGGAGACCATCGACTACGTCGTCGCCGACGACCTGCCCACCCTGGTCTGGCTGGCCAACCTCGCCGCGCTGGAGCTGCACACGCCGCAGTGGAAGATCGGCGAACACCCGGACGTGATGGTCGTCGACCTCGACCCCGGGGCGCCGGCCGCCCTGAGGCAGTGCTGCCAGGTGGCGCTGCTGATGCGCGACCGGCTGGCCGACGACGGGTTGGCTTCCTATCCGAAGACGTCGGGGAAGAAGGGCATGCAGCTCTGCTGCCCCATCCGTGGCACCCAGTCCGCCGATGAGGTGTCCGCCTACGCCCGCCGCGTCGCCCAGGAACTCGAACGCGCGCACCCGAAGCTGATCGTGTCGAAGATGGCGAAGAACCTGCGCCCCGGGAAGGTCTTCATCGACTGGAGCCAGAACAACGCGGCGAAGACCACCGTCGCGCCGTACTCGCTGCGCGCCCAGTCGGTGCCGTCGGTGTCGACTCCGCTCACCTGGGAGGAGGTGGCGGCCGGGGCGGCCGGCAGACGGCCGTCGGCGAAGCCGTACACCGCGACGGAGGTGCTGAAGCGGGTGGAGAAGCAGGGAGACCTGCTGGCGCCCCTGCTCGACGGCGGCCCGGAGTTGCCCGCGCCCTGAGCGCGAGGGGCACTCTCGCTGGTCGATGTCCCGCTACAGTTGCCCATGGACAGCGGTGAACTCGTCAGCGCACTGCGCACCCTGCCGGCGCATTCGACTGCTCCGTTCCCGATCGGATGTGGCGCCTGTGGTGTGGGGCGCGTCGGGTCCGCTGCGCGACGGCTGCCACCGTCAGGCGGCCGGCCAACTGGTGTATGACACCCGGGCGTTGATGTTCGCCGGCACGCCCCCGTACGCGTAGCAGCGCACGTTGACGATGGTGTCCGTGCCGGACCGCGACCAGTCCGCCACCACGCAGTACCCGTTGGGCCTGGGCCGGTGCTCGGTGATGAAGTCGTCGACGAAGGCGGTGCCGTACGCCGTGCCGGTGCCGGTGATCTTCAACTGGTAGCGCCCGGCGCCCAGGTGGTAACCGACGCCGCCACCGAAGTTGTCGAGGGTCGAGTTCCAGTCCTCCCCGCCCACCCAGCCGCCGGACGCCTCCTCGCCGTACAGGACCCCGGTGTGGAAGCGCGGCCCGGTGGCGTACCCGAGCAGGTCCACCTTGTTGCCGTAGGTGACCGCGAACCGCGCGTCGACCGGGTTGCCGGCGGCGTTGCGGCACCACACGTCCCAGGCGTCCGGCGAGTCGATCTGGCAGTGCACGGCCGCGCTGCCCACCGCCGTCACGTGCGCCATCGGGAAGGAGTAGTCCCACTGGCGGTTCATGTGGAAGCGGTAGTGCCCGGTGGCGAGCCGTTCGTAGGCGACCGCGCCGCCGGTGGAGTCGTACCGGTCGGGGGCGGCCAGGGCGCGCAGGCCCGTCGGTACAGCCTGGTCGGTGACGAACCAGGAGAGGCGGCCCCGGCTGATCTGCCGCACGTTGGTGAAGGTCGCCACGAAGCGGCTGTCCACCGGCGCGCCGGTCGCCGCGAAGCAGCGCACCTGTATCAGCAGGTCAGGGGCGACGAGGCTGCGGTACCAGCCGGCGACCGTGCAGAAGACGGGCCCGCCGCCGTACGCCACGACGTGCGCGACGCCGCCCCGGGCCGGCGCCTGTTCCAGCACCACCGTGTACGCCCCGGTGCCGGTGCGCCGGACCAGCACTCCACCGTCGGTGTTGGTGGCGGTGTAGCCCCAGCTCGGACGGTACTCGGCGGTGGTCGGCGCATGCGCCCAGACGGTGGCGGTGACCGTGGGGTCGAGGTCGGGCAGCGGCTCGGCCCGGACGGGCGACGCCCAGGCCAGCACCATCCCGACCAGCAGGGCGGTCAGCGCGGACACCAGTCGGCGCGTTCCTGGTCGCATGGTGGCGGCCCTCCGTCCCGGACGTGTCGGCATCCTCGGGCAGGCGGCCGTACGCCCGCCCCCGCGCCGCCAGTCTGCCAACGCCTGTCAACACCGTTGGGCGGTTGCGATAGCGAGATCCTGGCGACCTTCCGATCGTCAGGAACAGCGACTCGCCAGGACCTGTTGGGGCGGCGGCACACGGCAGCGCGGCGGACGACCACACCATCGGCCTCCGGCTACGATCTCGTCATGGGTGTCCGTCCGCAGTTGCCTGTTCCGGCCGCCGTACCGGCCGGGGGCGATCGTCCACTGCTGACCTACCTCGACGACGCGACCGGGGAGCGTACCGAGCTGAGCGCGTACCAGCTTGGCGAGTGGGCCGCCCGCTGCGCGGGGCTGCTGCGAGATGGCTGCGGGCTGACCCCGGGCAGCCGCGTCGCGGTGCTGCTGCCGCCGCACTGGCGTACCGCCGCGGTGTTGCTCGGTGCCTGGTCGGTCGGGATGGCGGTGTCGCTCCGGCCCCGGGCGACGGCTGGGCTGCCGGTTCTGGAACCGGGCGGCGGCCGGCCGTACGACGCGGTGTTCGTCACTCCGGAGCGGCTCGACGACTGGCTGGAGGACGTGCCCGAGGGGGTGCACCGATACCTGGTCGGCACCGCGTCCGGGCCGCTGACCGACGTGCCGTTCGGCTGGCTCGACTGGTCCGTGGAGGTGCTCCGGCATTCGGCTGCCCCGCCCGATCACGCCGCCATCCACCCGGGGCTGGCGGCGACTCCGGACGGCACCAGCTACGACGAGTGGGGCCGGGTCGCCGGGGCCGTGGCCGACCAACTCAACCTGCGGGCCGGCGACCGGTTGCTGGTCGACGTGGCCGGGCACGAGCAGCCGGTGCGGTGGCTGCTCGCCCCGCTGTCCGTGGGCGCCTCGGTGGTGCTCTGCGCCAACCTCGACCGGCGCCGCCTGGACAACCGCATCGCCGTCAACCAGGTCACCCGCGTCCTCTGAGAGGGAGCCGTCCGTTACCGCCCCGGCGGGAGCGCGGCTTGCTCACCGAGGTGGAGACACCACCGGTCGGACCGAGTAGAGCACCTGAGTACGTAGACGAGTCGGCGCATGCCGTTCGCCGGTTGACTCGCCTGTGTACTCAGGTGCTTCAGGTCGCTCGTGGTCAGCCGGAGGACTTGCCCCCAGGTCGCTCGTCAGCAGCGGTTGGCCGCACCCTGGAAGGAGCTCCCTGACATCCGCGCGATCGACGGTGCTGAGTGGCGAGGGGCATTGCGCTGTGGCTATCGTTGCGCCTCGAAGTGCTTCTTCATCGCCGGATAGTAGTCGTCGAAGTTTGGTGCCGGCTGGCCGTCACGCGAGGCGACCAGCGCGTCCAGGTAGTACTCCCAGCCTGGTCCGACCTCGCCGACGCTCTCCGTGCCGGTCAGGTGCTGCGTGAACCGTAACTCGGTCACGCCCGCGCTCTCGACCAGCACCATGTCCAGGTGCCAGCTGCCGTGCTCGTCCACGGCGGAAACCGCCAACCGGCGCGGCGGCTCGCACGCGTCGATGGTCATGTCCATCCAGGGCTCACCCTCCTCGTGAACCAGCTGGACCTTGATCGTGCGTCCCGGCGCCGCATCGCCCTGCCACGGGCCGAACCAGCGTGCCGTGCGGGCCGGATCGGTGAGGCTCGCCCAGACGTCAGCCAGCGGAGCGCGGAACGTGCGGGTCAGCACGAGGTCGTCGCCGAACAGCCGGCCGGTGGGTGTGGGGCTCATGCGGTCTCCTTCCGGGATGGGGGTCGCCCGGCGGCCGTGTGCCGCTCGCGGCGGGTGCGGTAGACCTCGGTCTCCAGCGCATCGAGGCGGTGCTGCCAGCCGGACGGGCGCATCAGTCGTCCCAGCCACCCGGCCAGCTCGTCGAGTGGGCCGGTGACCAGTGTGTAGACACGCCGGCGTCCGTCGGCCGTGTCGCGCACCAGGCCGGCCTCGCGCAGAACGCGCAGATGACGGCTGACGGCCGGCCGGCTGATCACGAACCGGTCGGCGATCTGCCCGGCCGAGAGTGGCTCGTCGCGCAGCATCAGCAGTATCTCCCGCCGCACCGGATCGGCGATCGCGGCCGCCACCTCGTCCACACCGAAAGCGTAACCGATGGGTTACGCTTCCGGCAACGTCGCCGGGCGGCCAGCTCGGTCCGCACGGGAGCGGGCCGGATCGCGGCGGGGCGCGGGTGCGTGGTCAGTCGACGGTCGGCAGCTTCGGGCCGAGGACGTCGTCGGCGTCCACGATGGTGTACGCGTACCCCTGCTCGGCCAGGAAGCGCTGCCGGTGCGCCGCGTACTCGGTGTCGATGGTGTCCCGCGAGACGACGGTGTAGAAGTGCGCCTGCCGGCCGTCGGCCTTGGGCCGCAGCACCCGGCCCAGGCGTTGCGCCTCCTCCTGCCGCGAACCGAAGGTGCCCGACACCTGGATCGCCACCGCCGCCTCCGGCAGGTCGATGGAGAAGTTCCCCACCTTGGAGATGACCAGCGTCCGCAACGAGCCGGAACGGAACGCGTCGAACAGCCGCTCGCGCTCCTTGTTGGTGGTGGACCCCTGCACGATCGGGGCATCGAGGTACTCCCCGAGCTGGTGCAGCTGGTCGATGTAGCCGCCGATCACCAGCACCTGCTCCTGAGCGTGCCGCTGCACCAGCGCGCGGACCACCGGCAGCTTCGTCCGGGCGGTCGCCGCCATCCGGTAGCGCTCCTCGGCCTCCGCCGTCGCGTACGACATCCGCTCCGCGTCGGTCAGCGTCACCCGTACCTCGGTGCACTCGGCGGGGGCGATCCAGCCCTGCTGCTCGATGTCCTTCCACGGCGCGTCGTACCGCTTCGGGCCGATCAGGCTGAACACGTCACCCTCCCGGCCGTCCTCGCGCACCAGGGTGGCGGTGAGGCCGAGCCGGCGGCGGGCCTGGAGGTCCGCGGTGAACCGGAAGATCGGCGCCGGCAGCAGGTGCACCTCGTCGTAGACGACCAGCCCCCAGTCGCGCGCGGAGAACAGGTCCAGGTGGGTGAACGCGCCGCCGCGCCGCGCGGTGAGCACCTGGTACGTGGCGATGGTGACCGGACGGATCTCCTTGCGCTCGCCCGAGTACTCGCCGATCTCGTCCTCGGTGAGCGAGGTGCGGGCGATCAGCTCCCGCTTCCACTGGCGGCCGGCGACGGTGTTGGTGACCAGGATCAAGGTGGTCGCCTTCGCCTCGGCCATCGCCGCCGCCCCGACCAGGGTCTTGCCCGCGCCGCAGGGCAGCACCACCACACCCGACCCGCCGGCCCAGAACGCCTCCACCGCCTCCCGCTGGTACGACCGCAGCGTGAACGGCTTCCCGCCGTCCTTGCCGCCCTCGGCCAGCTCGATCGGGTGCGCCTCGCCGTCGACGTACCCGGCCAGGTCCTCCGCCGGCCAGCCGAGCTTGAGCAGCGCCTGCTTGAGCCGGCCCCGCTCTGACGGGTGCACCGCGATCGTGTCGTCGTCGACCTTCGCGCCAAGCATCCCGGCGAGCTTCTTGCTCTTGGCGACCTCGATCAGCACCAGCCGGTCCAGGGCGCGCAGCACGAGGCCGTGCGCCGGGTCGTTGGCGAGCTGGAGGCGGCCGTATCGGTCCATCGTCTCGGCCACGTCGACCAGCAGCGCGTGCGGGACCGGGTAGCGGGAGTACTTGATCAGCCCGTCCACCACGCCCTCGGCGTCGTGGCCGGCCGCCCGGGCGTTCCACAGCCCCAACGGGGTGAGCCGGTAGGTGTGCACGTGCTCCGGCGACCGCTCCAGCTCGGCGAAGGGGGCGATCGCCATCCGGCAGGCCTGCGCGTCAGGGTGGTCGATCTCCAGCAGCAGGGTCTTGTCGGACTGCACGATCAGTGGTCCACCGCTCACGCCAGCGTCCTCTCCTCGACCGGGGTCGTCGGCCACCCCTGGGGCGCGGTACGCGCCGCAGGCCGACCATCCAGTCTTGCACGGCCCCGGGACCGCACAGAAAATTGCCCGAACGACGCAACGTTTCCCGCGTTCCGCACGTCTAGCAATGGGACGGCCGGCACCGGGAGGGGCACATGAGGCACAGGAATCTCACCACCCGGGTCGCCGCCCTGGCTGTGGTCACGCTGGTCGGCGCCGTTGGGTGCGCGTTCGATCCGCCGGCCGACCCGGGTGGCACCGGAGGGGGGCTCGCCCCAGTCGGCAAGGCGGAACAGGTAACGGGGGCGAACGACGGCTCCCGGCCCGACCAGCGGGCCCGGACCGCGCCGGCACGCGGCACCCCGCCCGTGCCGTCGGACAACCGGCGGATCACTCCCAAGCCGGCCAACAAGACCCGCTGCGGGCAGGGCGAGCACCAGCGCGAGGTCGAGGGCTACCTCGCCCGCCTCGGCGGCTTCGGCCGGGTCACGGTCGACGGCAGGCAGTCGGACGCCGACTGCGCCGCGATCAAGAAGTTCCAGCAGCGGTACGACATCCGCCCCGCCGCCGGCCGCGCCGGCCCCCTCACGTACGCCGTGGCGAAGCGGCTGGCCACCACCGACACCAGCCGCTGCGACGCCGGTTCGGGCGTCACCTTCTGCGTGGACCTGACCCGGCAGACCGCCTGGGTGATGAAGGGCGGCAAAGTGGTGGCCGGCCCGACCGTCACCCGTACCGGCATGTCCGGTTACGCCACCCCGGCCGGCACGTACCGGATCAACTTCCGCAACCTGAAGGAGTGGTCGGACCCGTACGAGGTGTGGCTGCCGTACTGGCAGCGCTTCAACGGCGGGATCGGGTTCCACGAGACCACCACCTACCTGCACGACGGATCGATCGGCTCGCACGGCTGCGTCAACCTGCTGGCCGCCGACGCGGTCCGCTGGTGGCAGCTCGGCTCGGTCGGCTCCCGGGTGGTGCTCTTCGGTCGCCGAGCCGGCACCTGACGCGTCACCCCGGCAGCCCGATCAGGGTTTTATCCCCTGTGCGACCGGGGCGGTCCGGTGTCACCCTTGGGCAGAGGAGCCG
>NZ_SMKD01000097.1 GCF_004348595.1 Micromonospora sp. KC723 | reverse complement strand
GGCCAGGAGGGCCTGGAGTGGGGCGGTGAGTGGGCTGTGCGGCAGCGCCACGCCGTCCAGGGCGCGGATCTCGACCAAGCCGCGCACGGACGAGGTCAGCCAGCGGCCGTCGGCCGCGCGCAGCTGAGCCGGGGTGACCATCCGCTCCTCGGCGGCCAACCCCAGCGTGTCGGCGTGGGCGAGGAGCCAGGTGGAGGTGGTGCCGGGCAGAATGCCGGTCGCCGCGGCCGGCACCGTGCACAGTACGTCCCCGGCCAGCCAGACCAGGTTGGCGCTCGGCCCCTCCAGGGCGTACCCGTCGGTGGAGACCCAGAGCACGTCGTCCACCCCGTGGCGGGCGGCCCAGCGGCGGGCAGCGCCCCCGCTCACCCCGTACGAGGTCGACTTGATGCCGGTGGGCAGCCAACCCAGCCCGGGTCGGGCCGTCGCCGGCACCCCGAGGGGGAGGGTGGCCGCGGTCACGCCGTCGCGCCGGGCCCGCCGGGACGCGGCCGGGACCTCGGCCAGCGTCGCGTAGACCGTGGGCGGCCCACCGCCCTCCGGGCCCCGGGTGCAGATGAGCCGCAGCGCCCCCTCCACCGTTGCCGGCCAGCCGGCGGCCACCGTGTCCAGCAGCCCGACCAGGGCGTCCTCCGGCGGAAGCGGCAGCTCGACCGCGGCGGCGCCGGCACGTAGCCGGGCCAGGTGGGCGGCCGGCAGCCACGGGCGGCCCTCGCGCAGGTGCATGGTCTCGAACAACCCGTCGCCGTGCAGCGCGCCGAGGTCGTCGCCGCGCAGCACGGGCTCTCCCGTCGGTACGAGCCCCCGGCCCAGCACCGCGATCCTCGACGCCTCCATGACCGCCGAGCGTAGTGGCGCGCGTCCGGCGTCCTCCGGGCCGGTGCGGCGGGCGAACTATGATCGGACGGTGTCCGAATCCTCCCTCGCGGAAATGCTCCGCTCCCGTGGGCTGCGGCTGACGGCGCAGCGGCAGCTCGTGCTCCAGGCGGTGCTCGACCTGGGCCACGCCACGCCGGAGCAGGTGCACACGGCGGTCCGGGAAGTCGCCGCCGGGGTCAACATCACCACCATCTACCGAACCCTGGAGTTGTTGGAGCGGCTGGGGCTGGTGACCCACACCCACCTGTCGCACGGCGCGCCGACCTACCACGCCGCCGGTGAGCACCAGCACGTGCACCTGGTCTGCCGGGAGTGCGGCGCGATCGACGAGATCAGGCCGGAGCTGCTGGGCCCGCTCGTCGACCGGCTCGCCACCGAGCGGGGCTTCCGGGTGGACATCGGGCACGTGGCGCTCTTCGGCGTCTGCGGCCACTGCGAGGACGGGGAACCGAAATGATCGACATCGCGGGAGCGGTGGCTGTCGAGGCGATCGACGAGGTCAGCCGGGACCAGCCGGCCCCGGAGCACCGGGCGGCCGGGGTCCGGGGGGTGGCCGCGCACTACGGCGACCCGATGCGCGAGCAGCGCGCCCTGGAGGCAGCCGTCGGGCTGGTGGACCGGTCCCACCGCGGCGTCGTGGCCGTCGACGGCGCGGAGCGGATCAGCTGGTTGCACACCCTGACCAGCCAGCACCTGGCCGGGTTGCGCCCCTGGCAGGGCACCGAGCTGCTGGTGCTCAGCCCGCACGGCCATGTCGAGCAGCACGCAATGGTCGCCGAGGACGGCGCGACCACCTGGCTGGACACCGAGCCGGGGATGGCCTCCGGACTGCTGTCGTACCTGGAGCGGATGCGGTTCTTCAGCAAGGTCGACCCGCGCGACGTCACCGTCGACCACGCGCTGCTGTCGCTGGTCGGCCCGGAGGCCGAGGCCGCCGTCGCGGCGCTCGGCGTCACCGGGCTGGCCGGATCGGACGTGGTCGCGGTGCCGGGTCCGAAGTTCCGTTCCGGCGAGTTACCGCCACGGCCCAGCGTGGTGTACGACGTGCGGCCGCTGCCCGGCGGCGGTTGGGCCCGTCGGGGCCCGCTCGGGGTGGACCTGCTGGTGCCCCGTCCCGCCACCGGGGAGGTGGTGGCGACGCTGCGTGGCGCCGGGGTGCCGGTGGCCGGGCTGTGGGCGTACGAGGCGGTGCGGGTGGCCGCGCGGCGACCCCGGGCCGGGGTGGACACCGACCACCGCACCATTCCCGCCGAGGTGGGCCTGGTCGGCTCCGCCGTCCACCTGGACAAGGGTTGCTACCGAGGCCAGGAGACGGTGGCCCGGGTGCACAACCTGGGCAAGCCGCCTCGTCGGCTCGTCCTGCTACACCTGGACGGGGTGACCACCGACCAGCCGCCGGCGGCCGGCACCCCGGTGACCCTGGACGGCCGGACGGTCGGTTTCGTCGGTACCGCCGTGCACCACCACGAGCTGGGTCAGGTCGCCCTCGCGGTGGTGAAGCGCAACGTCGCCGACGACGCCCGGCTGTTGGTGGGGGAGAGCGCCGCCGCGATCGACCCCACGTAAGGATGCCGCCACCACCTGCAGGAAGCGGGAATTCTTCCTTCTTCGTGTGTCCCTGAGGGTATTTCTTTCGCTGCGGCGGGTCGCGGCTGTCGACCGGAGCCGAGCCGGGCGGCTACCATCCCGGCATGACCACAGGGACGTTGATCACGGTTGCCCCCACCGGTGCGGAGTCGGCCAAGGCGGAGGTGCCGGCCCTGCCGGTGACCCTCGACGAGCTGCTGTCGACCGCGAAGGAGTGCGAGGCGCTCGGGGCCGCCGTGATCCACGTCCACGTCCGCGACGACGAGGCGGGGCCCACCCTCGACCAGGGGCGGCTGCGGGAGACCGTGGCGGCGCTGCGGGAGGGCACCGACCTCGTCGTGCAGCTCTCCTCCGGCGGCGCGGTCACCGACCCGGAGGCCGACCGGCTCGCCGTGCTCGACGCCGGCCCGGACATGGCCTCCTGCACCATGGGCACGGTCAACTTCGGCGACGACGTCTTCCTCAACCGGTGGGAGTTCATCGTCGACCTGCACACCCGGATGCAGGAGAGGGGCATCGTGCCCGAGTACGAGATCTTCGACCTCGGTCACCTCACCGCCCTGCAACGGCTGCTCGGGAAGTACGGCCTGCCGCACGGTGGGCACGTGCACGTCGACTTCGTGATGGGCGTCCCCGGCGGAATGCCGGGCACCGCCGCCACCCTGGTCGCCGCCCAGCAGATGCTGCGCGACCTGCCCGACGGCACCACCTTCTCGGCCACCGGCATCGGCCGCAGCACCCTGCCGGTGCTGCTCGCCTCGCTGTCGGCCGGCGGCCACCTGCGGGTCGGGATGGAGGACACCGTCACGTACGCCAAGGGGCAGCCGGTGGAGTCCAACATGCAGCTCGTGGCGCGGGCCGTCGGTTTCGCCCAGCTCGCCCAGCGCCCGCCGCTGACCACTGCCGAGGCCCGGCAACTCCTCGGCCTGTGAGGGCCCCGCCGCGCACCGCTGGTACGACGCGGGGTCACACCCTTGGTCAACCCGCCGCCGGGCCGGCCGGTACCGTCCACGACGTGGCAGAGACGTACGAGGGTGGTGTGCCGCTGGTCGAGGTGGTCCGGTCCGGTTTCGTGGAGGGTGTCCACCGGGGTTCCGTGGTGGTCCTCGACGCCGCCGGTGCGCCGGTGGCCGGCGCGGGAGACGTGACCTCGCCGATCTTCCCGCGTTCGTCCAGCAAGCCGATGCAGGCCGTCGGGATGCTTCGTGCCGGGCTGCCGCTGACCGACCCGGCCGACCTCGCGCTGGTCTCGGCCAGCCACGCCGGCGAGGAGTTCCACCTGGCCCGGGTCGGCGCGCTGCTGGCCGGCGTCGGCCTGGACGCCGAAGCGCTGCACTGCCCGCCGGACCTACCGATCGGCGAGGCCGCCCGGTCGGCGGTCCTGCGGGCCGGGGGCGGGCCGACCCGGGTGCAGATGAACTGCTCCGGCAAGCACAGCGGGATGCTGCTGACCTGCCTCGCGGCCGGTTGGCCGCTCGACGGTTACTGGCGGCCCGAGCACCCGTTGCAGCAGCGGCTCACCGCCACCATCGAGGAGCTCACCGGCGAGATGGCGGCGGCCGTCGGGGTGGACGGCTGCGGCGCTCCGGTGCTCGCGGTCTCGCTGACCGGGCTGGCCCGGGCGTACCTGCGGCTGGTCCAGGCCGAGCCCGGCACCGTCGAGCGGACGGTCGCCGACGCGATGCGGGCGTATCCCGAGCTGGTCGGTGGAACCCAGGCGGACGACACCCGGCTGATGCGGGGCGTACCCGGGGTGTTGACCAAGGTCGGCGCGGAGGGCGTCGTCGCGGCGGCGGTTCCCGGCGTCGGCGCCGTCGCCCTGAAGATCGACGACGGCGCGGGTCGGGCCCGGATGCCGGTGCTGGTCTCGGCGCTGCGCCGGCTCGGCGTCGAGGCCCCGGTGCTGGTCGAGTACGCGCAGCTGCCGCTGCTCGGCGGCGGCCTACCGGTCGGCGCGGTCCGCGCCACCTGGTGACCTCGGCCGCCGTTCCTGGTCCGCTGGACGCGCCCCGGACGGTCCCCACGGCAGGACGCGATCTGCGTTCACTCGACCCGGGATGCCGCGCACGGCGGTGACGCCGCACACCGCTGTTCCGGCACACGGAGTCGATCGGGAAGGCTGTCAGGGCAGGAAGCCGAGCAGGGCGGCATTGACCGCCTCCGGGCGTTCCAGGGGCAGCAGGTGAGCGGCGTCCGCTATGTCGGGAAGGCGGACCGCGCCGGGCACCTCGGCCGCGATCCGGTCGGCGAGCCGGGCGATGTCCCGCACGTCGTCCGCGCCGGCGGTGACGAGCACCGGCAGTCGCAGTTCGCCCAGTCGGTCGATCGCGGGCGGGTCCAGTTCCTCGATCTCCACCGCGCTGAGCGCCAGCTCGGCGGCGAGGGCCCGCTGGTCCATCTCCTCGGCGAACGCGACCAGCTCCGGGTCGACGCCCTCCGGGTCGCGGCTCGGGCCCACCACCCAGAACCGGACCTCACCGGCGGCGCTCGCCGTGAAGTCCTCCGGGTCGACCTCGCCGACCAGCCTCTCCCAGAGTTCCTCGGTCTCCGTGGACCACTCGTTGCCGAAGACGGCCGAGCCGAGCAGCGCGAGCGCGCTCACCCGGTCCGGGTGGGCCAGGGCGGTGTCGATGGCCACCGCGCCACCGAAGGA
Source organism: Micromonospora sp. KC723 (assembly GCF_004348595.1). Classification (GTDB taxonomy): domain Bacteria; phylum Actinomycetota; class Actinomycetes; order Mycobacteriales; family Micromonosporaceae; genus Micromonospora. The sequence continues at coordinate 17,539 of NZ_SMKD01000097.1, read as the reverse complement.
GCAGCCGACCAGGGCGGCCTTCCCGACGCCGAGCGCGTCCAGCAGGCCGACCACGTCGTCGTGGTGGGCGAAGGGCTCGGGGGGAAGCTCGGAGTCGCCGTAGCCGCGCAGGTCGAGGGCGATCACCCGGTGCCGTTCGGCGAGGGTGGAGAGTTGTCCCCGCCACATCCGCCGGTCGGCGATCCCGGCGTGTAGCAGGACCACGGCGGTGCCACTGCCCAGGTCGTCGTACGCCAGTCGGGCCCCGTTGATGTCGATCTTCGCCATTCCGAACAAGCTACGGACCGGACAATCGGCAGGCAACATCCCTGCTGTGGCATTGCTAACTCTGGCTAGCACTTTGCTTGCTGGAGTTAGCAGCGCGGGCTACCGTTGGGGCATGGCCGCACCCAAGGATCTACCCGACGTCGGCGGATTCATCCGTGACCTGCGCCGGAACGCCAAGATCTCGCTGCGCCAGCTCGCCGAGCAGGCGGGGGTGAGCAACCCGTACCTGAGCCAGATCGAGCGAGGCCTGCGCAAGCCCAGCGCCGAGGTGCTCCAGCAGCTCGCCAGCGCGCTGCGGGTCTCCACCCCGGCCATGTACCTACGGGCCGGGTTGCTCGACGACAAGGAGAGGCAGGGGGTGCTCGCGGCGATCGCCGTCGACCCCGACCTGACGATGGCCCAGAAGCAGTCACTGAGCCAGATCTACGAGACCTTCCGCCGGGAGAACGTCCGGCTCGCCGAGGCCACCGCCGGCCAGGGCTCTGCCCCGGCGTCCACCGGCACGCCGACCGCGCCGGCGACACCGTCCGAGCCGACCCCGCCGGCAACACCGGCCGAGCCGACCGCGCCGGCAACACCGGCCGAGCCGACCGCGCCGGCGACACCGGCCGAGGCCTCGGCCACCGCGGGGCCGGCCGCAACCGGCCCGACCACTCCCGACGGCACCCCGACCGAGGCCGTCCTCGAATCGGTCGCCGTCACCGAGGCCGGCGCCGCACCCGCTCCCACCGCCAGCGTCCGCAGCAGGAAGGCCGCCCCGCAGGCGGCCCCGAAGGCCGCCGTGTCGGCCGAGGAGGAACAGTCATGACCCAGCCGAAGACCAACCGCATCCCCGCCCCGCTCTACGCCGCCGCCGGCGCCGGCGAGCTGGCCTACCAGCAGCTGCGCAAGCTCCCCACCGTGGTGGGCGAGCTGCGCGACAAGGTCGTCACCGACGGCGCCAAGGTTGTCACCGAGTTCGGCGGCAAGGCCGTCGTCACCGGCGTCGAGCTGCGCCAGAAGGCCACCGAGACCTTCAAGACCGCCAACCTCACGGCGGCCGAGCTGCGCGCCAAGGCGGTCCCGGCCGATCTCGAACTGGACAAGTTGCGTGCGGTCGCCACCCGCAACGCCGCCGCCGTCCTGGCCGGCGCGCAGGCCGCCCAGGAGCGGGCGCTGGCCGCGTACGGCGCGTTGATCGCCCGGGGCGAGCGGGTGGTGGGCGCCGGCGTCCTCGAGGCCGCCGACACCGTCAACGCCGACATCGAGACCACCGACGCCAGCGTGGCGCCCGAGGCCAAGACCGGGTCCACCGAGGACGTCGCGCCCAGCCCGACCGAGGTCGCCGAGGCCGTGGCGACCAAGCCGAAGGCCGTCCGCACGCAGGCCACGAAGGACGCCGCCAAGCCGGCCACCCCGTCGGCCAAGCTGCCGAAGACCACCCGGCGGGCCCGCCCGGCCGCCGAGTAGCCCGACCGTACCGGTACGACCCCGGAGGCGTCCTGTGGGACGTTTCCGGGGTCGTCGCCGTATGCTGGCCGTCATGGCCATCGCCGCGCCGATCTTCGTCTTCGACGTCGTCTCCGTGATCAACCTGGTTCTGCTCGTCTTCGCGCTGATCGTGCAGGGCGTCGCTCTGGTGCACGCGATCACCCAGCGGGGCGACGGGTTCGCGACGATCGGCACCCTGCCCAAGGGGGGCTGGGTGGCGATCCTGGCGGTCTGCCTGGCGCTCACCCTCCTCGGGTTCGGCGCGCTCAGCATCTTCGGGCTGATCGGCATCGCGGCCGGCCTGATCTATCTGCTCGACGTCCGGGTCGGGCTGCGCGACCTGCACGACGGCAAAGGGTTCTCGTGAGGGGTTTCCGCTGGCCCCCACCGCCCGACGGCGGCCCCCGCACCTGGGGGCCGGGGCCGGGCGCCCCGCGTACCGGACGACCGGCGCTGCCCGACCCGGAGACCGAGCTCGTCGCGACGCCGCACGGCGTACGGCTGGAGCGGCTGGTCACCGGTGCCGGTGACCCGGTCACCGTCTTCGCGCACGGGCTGGGCAACGGAATCGCCACCACCCGCCCGTTCGGCAGCGCGGTCGTCGGCCGCAAGATCTTCTTCCAGTTCCGGGGGCACGGCCGCTCCGACGCGCCGCCCGGCCCGTGGAGCTATCTGGATCTCGCCCGGGACCTGCGGGCCGTCGCCGACCTCGGTAACGCGACCCGGGCCTTCGGGGCCAGTCTCGGGGCCGGCGCGCTGTGCCGGCTGCTGGCCGACAGCCCCGACCGCTTCGAGCGGCTGGTCCTCCTGCTGCCCGCCGTACTGGACACCGCGCGCGGGCCCGGCGCTTGGCAACGGCTGACCGACCTGCTGGACGCGGTGTCCACCGGAGACGCCTCGGCTGTCGCCGACGTCGTCTCGCTGGAGCTCCCGCCCCCGGTCCGGAACACTCCGGCCGGCTGGGCGTACCTGCGGCAGCGGCTGGACCAGCTGCTCCGCGACGGGCTGGCGCCCAGCCTGGCCGACCTGGCCGAGCAGGCCCCGCTGGCGGACGTCGGGGCGCTCGCCGCGGTCACCGCTCCGGCGCTGGTCATCGGCTGTGCCGGCGACGACCTGCACCCCGTGTACGTCGCCGAGCAGGTGGCCGCCGCCCTGCCGCACGCCACCCTGCACGTGTACGACCGGCCGGGGTTCGCCTGGACGGACCGCGCCGACCTGCGGGAACGGATCTCGACGTTCCTCAACGCCTGACCCAACCCGCCCGCCGCCCGTGGTGCGCGCGCCGGGCAGGTGGTCGGGGGATCGCCGGAGCCCGGCCGGGGGCGTAGGCGAGCGAGTCGACGATCCCGGCGAGCAGTGGGTGCGTGCCGGCGAGCATGACGGACGGCACCGATTCACAAAAACCGGACTTCGTCTGTCAGGTATCCCTGACAGCCTCGGTGGCATGACGACGAAACCGCTGGAAGGAAAGATCGCACTGGTGGCCGGAGCGACCCGGGGCGCGGGTCGGCAGATCGCGGTCCAGCTCGGCGCGGCCGGCGCGACCGTCTACGCCACCGGCCGCAGCACCCGGGCCGGCCGCTCCGAGATCGACCGGCCGGAGACCATCGAGGAGACCGCCGAGTTGGTCGCCGCCGCCGGGGGCACCGGCATCGCGGTACGGGTCGACCACCTGGTGCCCGAGCAGGTGCGTGACCTGGTCGCCCGGATCGACGCCGAAGAGGGCCGCCTCGACGTGCTGGTCAACGACGTCTGGGGCAGCGATCACCTGATCGCCTGGAACGAGCCGATCTGGAAGCAGCCCCTGGACAACGGCTTCCGCACCCTGCAACTGGCGGTGCACACCCATCTGATCACCAGCCACTTCGCGCTGCCGCTGCTGATCCGCAACCCGGGCGGCCTGGTGGTCGAAATCGGCGACGGGACGAAGGCGTACAACGACGACCACTACCGGCTGTCGGCCTTCTACGATCTGGCCAAGACCTGCGTCAACCGGCTCGGCTTCATCCAGGCCGAGGAACTGAAGCCGCACGGCTGCACGGCGGTGGCGATCACCCCCGGGTGGCTGCGCTCGGAGGCGATGCTGGAGCACTACGGCGTCACCGAGGAGAACTGGCGTGACGCCATCGCCAAGGAGCCGGACTTCGTCATCTCGGAGACCCCGGCGTACGTCGGGCGGGCGGTCGCCGCGCTCGCCGCCGACCCGGACAGGGCCAGGTGGAACGGCAAGTCCACCGACAGCGGCGAGTTGGCGACGGTGTACGGCTTCACCGACCTCGACGGCAGCCGGCCGCAGGGCTTCCGCTACATCACCGAGGTCGTCGAGGGCGGGAAGAAGGCGGACCCGGCCGACTACCGCTGACCGTCGTACCGCTCGCCGAGGCGGCGGGCCACGTCGGCGAGCCGCGCCCGTAGCTCCGGCGGGTCGAGCACCTCCACCTCCGGTCCGAGCCGCAGCACCAGGTCGTACGCCACGTCGACGGACTCGACGGGCAGTCGGGTGACCACCCACCCCTGCCCGTCGGGTTCGTCCGCCGCGGTCAGCGCCTCGTCGTACACGAGAGGGGTGTCGGCGGCCCAGCGCAGCGCGCGCAGGCCGGCGGAGCTCAGCCGGACGGTGATCCGCTCGCGCAGCATCGTCCGCAGAAACGCCTCCGCCTGTTCCCGCCAGTATCCACCCAGGTCGAAGCCCCCGTCCCGGGTGAAGGTCGCGGTGTCCGGCGTGACGTCGAGCACCCGGTCGACCCGGTAGGTGCGCGTTCCTTCGCCGACCCGGCCGACCAGGTACCAGGTGCCGCTCTTGAGCACCAGCCCGTACGGCTCGACCCGGCGGACGACCTCCCGGTCACCGCGCCGGTAGCGCAGCTCGACCACCCGGTCGGACCAGACGGCCCGCGCCAACTCCGCCAGCCGTGGCGGCGGTGGCGACTCGCGGAACCAGCCGGGCACGTCCAGGTGGAACCGCTGGCCGGCGCGGGCCGGCGCGTCCCTCAGGTTGGGCGGCAGCGCGGCGAGGACCTTCAGCTCGGCGGCGGCGACCGCCTCGGCAAGTCCCATGTCGCCGGCCGGGCCGGGCAGCCCGGCCAGGAACAGCGCCTCCGCCTCGTCCCGGGTCAGCCCGGTCAACCGGGTGCGGTAGCCACCGATCAGCCGGTAGCCACCTCTTCGCCCCCGGTCGGCGTAGACCGGCACCCCGGCGGTGGAGAGCGCCACCACGTCCCGGTAGACGGTCCGCTCGGAGACCTCCAGCTCGCGGGCGAGTTCCGCGGCGGTCATCGTCTCCCGTGACTGCAACAGCAGCACCAAGGAGATCAACCGGGACACGCGCACCGTTCCATCCTGCCGTCCCGGCCATCGGCCCGACGCCGGACCACCGCATAATCAACTCAGCTTGCGGCAACCGTGGCCTCGCGTGGGTGGGAAGGTGTCCGTTCGCCGCAAGCGGCGCCTGCCGCATTGTGGCCTTTCAGTCCTGCGGTGCGACGCGGATTCGGTTCCCGTCAGGATCGGCTGCGAGGAAGGTCAGCCCGAACCCCGCATCATGAGGCTCGCGCAGGATCTTGACACCCTTGGCCTGCCACTGCTCGAAGGTCGCGTTGACCTCGTCGGGTCCACCGTCGACGGCCAGGCACACCTCACTGGTGCGCGGGACATCCGGTGACAGATCCTCGAACTGGCCAGACCACAGACCGAGGTCAGCGCCTGGCCCGAGGTCGAAGGTGATGTATCCCGGAGTCTCGAACGAGGGGCTCATGCCGAGGAGGTCACCGTAGAAACGAGCTGCGGCGGGAGCGTCGCTCACGTAGACGATGGACACGACGGATGTGGTCATGGTTGTTCCTTCCACAGGTAGTAGGTACGCGTCCACCAGCCTGACCGGGATATGCGCCGGATCGTGTCGCAATTCCTGAAAAACTTGGTGTGTGACCCCAGACCGCTTCTTCTCCCTCATGTTGCTCCTCGAATCGAGGGATGCCGTGACCACACAGGAACTTGCCTCGGCGCTCGGGGTGTCCCTTCGAACCATCACCCGGGACCTGAACTGGCTCCGCGACGCCGGACTGCCGGTGACCGCACACCGGGGCCGCCTCGGAGGCGTGACCATGCTGCCCGGGTCCCGGCTCGACCTCACGCGACTCACACCGGTCGAGCGTGATCATCTGTCGCTCACCGGGCTGGACGAGAAGCAACGTGCGGAGCTCAACGCATCGGTCGAAAGCCAGCGGGCGCTCTCCAAGATCGCCGCTACACAGCCACGTCGAGTTCATGAGCTCCTGCCGCTCACCGACGTAGTGCACGTGGACAACCGTCCCTGGCGTCAGGCACGAGCTTCCGGCACGACTCCTGCTTCGCTGATCGGCGCAGTGCGGCGAGGTCGCCGGCTACGGATCGAGTACGACAGCCCACGCGAATCATGCCCACGCGACCTGGTCGTGGATCCCTACGGGCTGTTCGCCAAGGCCGGCACCTGGTACCTCGTCGCCGACTGTGCGCGAGTGCCACGGATGTACCGACTCGAACGGCTCACGACGTGGAAAGAAGTCGACCAGCCACGACGGATCCGCGAGAGCCAGACCCTGTCCACCGTCGCCGCAGCGCTTGTTGCCCAGTGGGAACACAACCACGCGATCGAGGTCAGCGCCACCATCGACCAGACCCAGATCGAGCGAGCGCAACGGATCTTTGGCCTACAACTCGTCCGGGACGACCATGAAGAATCCCCTATCGGCCACAAGGTAACAATCCGCTTTCAGCGTCTGGAGGACGTGCGAGCACTACTGCCGTTCGGGAGCGCCATCACTGTGCACGGCCCCACCGAAGCCAGGGCTCACCTCCGCGACCTCGCCACCAACCTTGCCCACCACTATGCGCCGTCACCAACGTCCTGACCCACAACAACTAGGCTCTGCGGTCGTGAACGCACCCCGTGACGTGGCCGCACCGGCGACCGGCGCGATCGGCCGCTTCTTCACCGGCGTCGGGCTGCTCCTGCGCGGCCTCGGCATGTACGTCCGCAGCCCTGGCCTGATGCTGCTGGGCATCGTCCCGGCGCTGATCTCCGCCGCGATCTTCGTGACCGCGTTCGCCGCCCTCGCGTACCTCGTGGAGGATCTGGCCGCCTGGGTCACGCCGTTCGCCGACGGCTGGCCCACCAGCGCCCGCAACCTGATCCGGGTGATCGCCGCGCTGGCCTTCCTCGGGTTGGGCGGGCTGCTCGCGGTGGTCAGCTTCACCGCGGTCACCCTGGTCATCGGTGACCCGTTCTACGAGAAGATCTCCGAGCGGGTGGAGGAGCGTCTGGGCGGCACGCCGGGAGCGGTGGACGTGCCGTTCTGGGCGTCCCTGCGGCGCAGCCTCGTCGACTCCCTGCGGCTGGTCGGCCGCGCGGGGCTCTTCGGAATCCCCCTCTTCGCCGCCGGCTTCGTCCCGGTGGTCGGGCAGACGGTGGTGCCGGTGATCGGAGGGCTGGTGGGTGGTTGGCTGCTCGCCGTGGAGCTGACCGGGGCACCGTTTTCCCGGCGTGGGTTGCGGCTGGCCGACCGTCGATCCATCCTCAGGGCGGACCGGCCCGCCACACTCGGTTTCGGTGTGGCGGTCTTCGCCTGCTTCCTGATCCCGCTCGGTGCGGTGCTGGTCATGCCGGCCGCCGTCGCCGGGGCCACCCTGCTGGCCCGCCGGTCACTCGGCCAGCCCGTCACCGAAGGCTGACATGGAGATCACCCTGATCGAGGGGGACATCACCGCCCAGCGGGTCGACGCGATCGTCAACGCGGCCAACTCCTTCCTGCTCGGCGGCGGGGGAGTGGACGGCGCGATCCACCGCCGGGGCGGTCCGGCCATCCTCGCCGAGTGTCGGGCCTTGCGGGCCTCCCGGTACGGCCGGGGCCTGCCCACCGGCCAGGCCGTCGCCACCACCGCCGGCGAACTGCACGCCCGCTGGGTGGTGCACACCGTCGGGCCGGTCTACTCCGCCGTCGAGGACCGGTCGGGCCTGCTCCGCGACTGCTACGCCAACAGTCTGGCCGTCGCCGACGGACTCGGCGCGGCGACGGTGGCCTTCCCGCTGATTTCCGCGGGCGTCTACGGTTGGCCGGTCGACGACGCGGTACGCCAGACGCTCGCGGTGCTGCGGGCCGCCGCAACGGTGCACGTCAGCGAGGCCCGGCTGGTTCTCTTCGGTCCGGACACGTACGCCACCGCCCGGCGGGTGGCCGAAACCGGCTGACGGCGTCCTCGGCAACGGCGGTGCGGACGCGCACTCAGCCCGCCTCGCGTACGGCGGCGACGGCCTCCACCTCGACGAGCTGGTCGGAGTACCCGAGCAGGGCCACCCCGAGCAGGGTGCTCGGCGGGTCGTGGTCGCCGAAGGCGTCCCGGACCACCGCCCAGACCGCCACCAGGTCGGCCCGCCGGGACGAGGCCACGTACACGGTGGTCTTGACGACGTCGGTGAGCCGGGCACCGGCGGCGGCCAGCGCCGTCTCCAGGTTCGCCATCACCTGGTGGGCCTGGGCGACCGGGTCGTCGGGCGCCACGGTGCGGCCGTCGGCGTCCAGCGGGCACGCGCCCGCGGTGAAGACCAACCGGGTGACGGGATCGACGGTGGCGGCGTACGCGTACTCGGCGACGTCGGAGAGGGCCGGTACGCGGATCAGCCGGAGTCCGTTCATCCGGCGAAGCTATCGCCGGTGTGGCGGAGACTCCACCGAATAATTCCCGGGGCCGGGGCGGTACCCGGAGTCGTGCCTCACCCGTCACCGAGCGCGCGGTAGTGCCGCCACAGGTCATGGTAGGGAATCGGCTGCCCCTCGGCCTGGGCTCTGTGCCACTCCCCGGCCCAGTGCACCAGCAGTACCCGCTGGACCCGCGACGGAACCAACCGCCCCGCCTCGACCCGGCCGACGTCGAGCCCCGCCCACTGCTCCTGCGGAATGCCGGGGTCGTTCGTCGCTGCCGCGATCGCCGACAGGCTCGAGTACGGCCGACCGGAGGTCACCATCAGGTAGTTCAACAGCGGCTGCTCCCGGCAGAGCAGTTCCATGTGCGGCGCCAGCGCGAGTGGAGCAGCCAGCGATCGGCGCACCTCCGCCGGGTCGATCAGGCCGGCTCGGGACGCCACGAAGCCCGTGCTGGCCGCGTACCCGATTTGTTCCGAGGTCAACGCGCCCGTGTCGTAGACGGAGTCTCGCCACACCCAGCGGCGGATCTCGGGGAGATCCGAGTGCGAGGTCAGGAAGTCGTACCGGTCGAGATGGTCGAAGACGAAGTCGACCGGCTCCAGCACGATCGTGTCGGAGTCGATGTACAGGAACTCGTCGAAGCCGCCCGTCCACATGGCGAGCTTGCGGTAGTGCCCCCAGGTCACGCCGTCGTGGAACTCCCGGCCTATCGCGTCGCACTCCCGGAGCACCGCGTCGTCGTCCCACACGCTGAAGCCGTACCGGTCGGCGAGGGACCGGACGCGGTCGACATCGTCGGCGAACGGTACGAGGCACAGCGGAAGGCGGGGATTGTACGACCGGAAGCTGTTCAGGAAGGCGATGACCCGGTCGAGGATCGCGTCATTGGCCAGGAAGTAGACGCCGCGCTTCATCACTGCCTCCCAGCTGTGTCTCGGTCGTCGACGTGGACGGGTGGACCTGCGACCGGCGCGGGTGATCCTGGGCTGGGTGAGGCAGCGGGCAACCCTCATAGGCGATACGCCGGCGGCACGACCGAGCGTACTGAACCCGAACCCGGATAACCAGATCCATCGATCCCTTACGCCTCCTGTGGATGACCCGCCCCGGGGGTGTCCCGGCCCGCCGCGACACCCCCGGAACACCCTCAGGCCGACTGGCGTGGCACCAGCTCGGTGGGGAGGATCAGCGCCTCGTCGATCGCCTCGCCGGCGGCCAACCGCAGCAACTGGCGGGTCATCGCCCGACCCAGCTCCACTACTGGCTGGCGGATCGTGGTCAGCGGCGGATCGGTGTACGCGGCCGTCTCGATGTCGTCGAAACCGACCACCGCGACGTCGTCGGGCACCCGCCGTCCCGCCTCGCGGAGCGTCCGCAGGGCGGCGTGCGCCATCAGGTCGGAGGCGGCGAAGACCGCGTCCAGGTCGGGGTACGCGGCCAGCAGTTGGCGCATCGCCGACGCCCCGGACTCCCGGGTGAAGTCCCCGTACGCGACCATCTCGGGCAGCCCCGCCTCGGCGACCACGTCCCGGTAGCCGGCCAGCCGCTCGATGCCGGCGACCATGTCCTGCGGGCCGGCGATGGTGCTGATCCGCCGACGACCGGTTCCGATCAGGTGCCGGACGGCCCGGACCACCCCGCCCGCGTTGTCCACGTCGACGTACGGCACCCGGTCACCGTCGAGCGGCCGGCCGGCGCAGACCACCGGGATGCCCAGCCGCATCAGCCTGCCGGGCAGCGGATCCGCGCCGTGCAGCGAGGCGAAGAGCACCCCGTCGACGTGCCGGCCGGTGGTGTACCGCTCGACCCGCTCGTGACCGGCCGCCGAACCGGCCAGCATCAGCACCAACTGCTTGTCGGCGGCCTCCAGTTCCTGCGCCGCGCCCCGGATGATTCCCGGGAAGACCTGGTCGTCGGAGAAGACCCGGGTGGCCTCCTCCGGCATGACCAGGGCGACCGAGTCGGTCCGCTGGGTGACCAGGCTGCGGGCGGCGGCATTGGGCACGTACCCCAACTCGGCCACGGCCCGGCGGACCGCCTCCTGGATCGGCTCGGCGACGGTGGTGGAGCCGTTGACCACCCGGGACACGGTCGCCCGGGACACCCCGGCCCGCCGGGCGACCGCCTCCAGGGTCGGTCGCTGTGCCGTCGTCATCCCCGTTACCACCACCTCGTCACAGTCCGTTCCGGGAGATCACCTCCTGGTACCACCTGGCGCTGGCTTTCGGTGTGCGCCGCTGGGTCAGGTAGTCGACGTGGACGATTCCGAACCGCTTCCGGTACCCCTCGGCCCACTCGAAGTTGTCCAGCAACGACCATACGAGATAGCCGCGCAGGTCGACGCCCCGGGCGATGGCCTCGTGCGCCGCCCGCAGGTGCCCGTCGAGGTAGGCGATCCGGTCGTGGTCCAGCACCCGGTGGCCGCCGTCCGGGTCCTGGGCGCCGGTCTTGTCCGGGAACGCCGCGCCGTTCTCGGTGATCATCAGCGGCAGCCCCGGGTAGTCCCGGCTGACCCGCTCCAGCAGCCGGGTCAGCCCGCCCGCCTCGATCATCCAGCCCATCTCGGTCGTCGGGCCGGTGGGCGGGAGGAACTCCACCGCGCCCTCGGTGCCCGGGTACGCGCTGCCGCCGGCACCGTCCGGCCGGCCGGCGACGTAGGTCGGGGCGTAGTAGTTCAGCCCGAGCAGGTCGATCGGCGCGGCGATGGTCTTCTCGTCGCCGTCCCGGAGGAAGGTCGGCTCGACCAGCCGGGAGACGTGCTCCAGCACGTCCTGCGGGTAACCGGCTCCGGTCAGCGGGTCGAGGAAGATCCGGTTGTGCAGGCCGTCGACCAGGCGTACGGCGGCGGCGTCCGCGGCGCTGGTCGGGTCCGCCGGCTGCGCGTCGGCCGGGTTCAGGGTGATCCCGACGATCTCCGCGCCGGCCGCGCGCAGCGCGCGGGCCGCCAGGCCGTGCCCCAGCAGCAGGTGGTGCACGGCGGCGAAGGCCGCCCCCGCGTCGCGCTCGCCGGGGGCGTGCACCCCGTTGCCGTACCCCAGGTAGGCCGAGCACCACGGCTCGTTGAGCGTGGTCCAGGTGCGGATTCGGTCGCCGAGACGGGTGTGTACCGCGACGGCGTAGTCGGCCAGGTGGGCGGCGGTGTCCCGGTTGGTCCAGCCGCCCCGGTCCTGCAACGCCTGCGGCAGGTCCCAGTGGTAGAGGGTGACGATCGGGTCGATGCCCCGCTCCAGCAGCGCGTCGGTGAGCCGGTCGTAGAAGTCCAACCCGCGCGGGTTGACCGGGCCGGTGCCGTCCGGCCGGATCCGGGGCCAGGACACCGAGAACCGGTACGCCTTCAGCCCCAACCCGGCCATCAGCGCCACGTCGTCGGCGTACCGGTGGTAGTGGTCGCAGGCGACGTCTCCGGTGTGGCCGGCGAACACCTTGCCGGGCGTACGGCTGAAGGTGTCCCAGATCGACGGGCCGCGCCCGTCGTCGTGGGCCGCCCCCTCGATCTGGTACGCGGCGGTTGCCGCCCCCCAGACGAAGTTCTCGGGGAATCGGAGGTCGGTCACGTTGCCTTCTTCCATTCGCGGCTGCGGGGCCAGCAGGGGAGGATCTTGCCTCGCGCTCACGCCTTGACCGCACCTTCCATGATGCCGCCGATGATCTGGCGGCCGAACACGACGAACACCAGCAGCAGGGGCAGGGTCGCGATGGCGGTGCCGGTGAACACCTGCGACATGTCCTGGTAGTACCCGTCCGACAGGGCCCGCAACGACAACTGCACTGTTGGGTTCTCCGGATCGTTGAGCACGGCGTACGGCCAGAGGAAATCATTCCAAGTAGTCATGAAGGTGAGTAGACCGAGTACCGCGGCGGCCGGCCGCAGCGCGGGCAGCACCACGTTCCAGTAGATCCGGGCGGTGTGGCAGCCGTCCATCCGGGCCGCCTCGATCAGTTCGTTGCTGACCGCCTGGCCGGCGTACTGGCGCATCATGAAGACCCCGAACCCGGTGACCAGCGCGGGCACGATCACCGCCGGCAGCCGGTCGTTCCAGTTGAACTTCGTCATCAGCATGTACAACGGGATGACGCCGAGTTGGGTCGGCACCATCATCGTCGCGATGATGACCAGCAGGAGGGCGTTGCGTCCCCGGAACCGCAGCTTGGCGAAGGCGAAGCCGGCCAGGGTGGAGAAGAAGACCACCGAGACGGTGACCGAGACCGCGACGATCGCCGAGTTGACCAGGCCGGTCAGGAAGTACGCGTCGGTGTTGGCGAAGAGCCGGGCGATGTTGGCGCCCAGATTGCCCCCCGGGGTGAGCGGGGGCGGTACCTGGCCCATCGCGTCGCTGGTGCGGCTCGCCACCACGAACATCCAGTAGATCGGGAAGATCGACAGGACGGCGGTGACGACCAGCGCCGCGTAGGTGAGCCGGCCGGCAGACCAGAGTCTCATCGGGTTTCCTCCCTGCGCCCGCCGCCGAGGCGGCGCAGCACCAGCACGTTGACGGCCGCGACGATCGCGATCAGGGCGAAGAGCAGCCAGGCGACGGCCGAGCCGTAGCCGAAGTTGTAGTGCGGCGCGAAGGCGTTCTCGAACATGTACATGGTCATCGTCTGCGACTCCCGCAGCGGCCCGCCGCGGATCGCGTTGGTGCCGGAGTGGAAGAGGCGGGGCTCGGTGAAGAGCTGGAGCCCGCCGATGGTGGAGATGATGACCGCGAAGACGATCGTCGGCTTGAGCAGCGGCACGGTGATCGACCAGAACTGCCGGGCCCGGCCGGCACCGTCGATCGAGGCCGACTCGTAGAGGTCGCGCGGGATGGCCTGCATCGCGGCCAGGAAGATCAGCGCGTTGTAGCCGGTCCACCGCCAGTCGACCATCGCGGAGATGGCCACCCAGGACGCGAGGCGGTTCGCCTTCCAGTTGACGGGGTCGATCCCGACCAGGTCGAGCAGCCAGTTGATCATCCCGAACTCGCGGCTGAACAGCACGCCGAAGACGATCGCCACCGCGGCGGTGGAGGTGACGTTCGGGACCAGCACCGCCATCCGCCAGCCGGTCCGTCCGCGTAGCTGCCGGTTGAGCAGGTTGGCCAGCCAGAGTGCGAGGAGCATCTGCGGCACGGTGGAGAGGGCGAAGATGCCGAGGGTGTTGACCACGGAGTTCCAGAAGTCCGGGTCGGACATCAACTGGCGGTAGTTCTGCGCGCCGACGAAGGTGGGGCTCGCGCCGAGCAGGTCCCAGTCGTGCAGCGAGACCCAGAGGGTGTAGCCCAGCGGGTAGAGGCCGAAGACGGCGAAGAGCAGGAAGAACGGGGCGATGTAGAGGTAGGGCGAGAACCGGGTGTCGAGCCGGGCGAGCCGGTGGCCCCGGTCGGGGTGGCTTCGCCGGGGCGCCGGTACGGCCGGCGGCCGGGCGTCGAGATGGACGGCCATGCCGTGGTCTCCTATTCCGCCGTGCGGGCGCGTCCGGTGGTGCTCCGGGCCCGCCCGCACGGGCGACTCGGGCTACTTGGCGGCGGCCTTCTTGGCGTTGGTCACGGCGTCGGTCCAGCCCTGCCCGGGGCTGCGCTGTCCCAGTTCCACCGTGCGGACGGCGTTCTCCACCTCGGTGCGGACGGCCTGGTTCTTCGGGCCCATGTAGACCGGCTTCAGGCTCTTCGCGCCGGCGCTGAAGATCTTGCCCACGGGAGCGCCGGAGAAGTACGCGTCGGTCGAGTCGGCGATCGCCGGGTCGTCCAACGCCTGCGGCGAGGACGGCAGGGCGCCCTTGGCCTTGAACGCGCCGATCTGGCCCTTGGCGCTGGTCAGGAACTTCGCCAGCTCGATCGCCTCGGCCCGGTGCTTGGTCTGCTTCGGCACGGCGAGGAAGGAGCCGCCCCAGTTGCCGCCGCTGCCGGGGACCTGGGCGATGTCCCACTTGCCCTTGGCGCCCTCGCCGGCGTTGCCCTCGATCACACCGGTCATCCAGGACGGGCAGGCGATGGTGGCGAACTTCGACTGCTTGAAGGCGGAGACCCACTCCTCCGACCAGGAGCCGTACTTGCCCGACAGACCGGAGTCGATGATGTCCATCGTGGTGTCGTACGCCTGCCTGACCGCCGGGTTGCTGTCTACCACGAGGTTGTCGCTGGTGTCGTAGTAGCTGTATCCGGTGGTGTTGCCGGCGGTCTGGAGCAGGATGGTGTTGAAGGTGTTGGTGGCCCCGTCCAGGAACGAGGCGCCGGTGTTCTTCGCGGTGAACTGCTCGCCGACCTTGATGAAGTCCTGCCAGGTGGGCCAGAGCCTGGAGACCTCGTCGCGCTCGGTGGGCAGGCCGGCCTTGGCGAACAGGTCCTTGCGGTAGCAGATGGCGATGCCGCCGACGTCCGTGCCGAGGCCGATGAGCTGCTTGCCGTCGGCGGTGAGGCCCTGGTTCCACTTCCACTCGAGGAAGTTGCCCTTGAGGTCGGCCGCGCCGTGGTCGAGCAGGTTGACGAAGTTCTGCGGGTTGGCCTTGTACTCGACCAGCAGCCCTTCCTCGATGGCGACCACGTCGCCCGCGCCCTTGCCGGCGGCGAGCCACTGGGTCAGCTTCGGTGAGTACTCGTCGAGGTTGCTGCCGGTGCCCCGCTCGACGATCTTCACGCCGGGGTGGCTGGCCATGTACTCCTTGTAGAGCTCGTCGTAGCCGAACTGGCCGAACACGTCGACGGTCAGGGTGACCGTCCCGTCGTCGGCGGCGTCGGCGCCGCCGCACGCGGCGGTGCCCAGCAGCGCGGCGGTGGCGACCAGCGCGACCCCCAGACGGCGGCGGGAGAAGATAACCATCTTCGATCGGATTCCTCTCAGGTCAATCGGGTGGTGGAGCGAGAGAACCTGCGGGTGAGCGAGTCGCAGCCGGTTCCCGGCCCAGGTCACGAAGGCTGAGAGAGCGCTCCCACGACAGCGTGGTAGGTGCCTGGCCTCCTGTCAAGAGAGCGCTCCCAGGTGCCGCCGGATCGCGCCACGCGGCTTGCCGGCGAGGGCCGGACGGGCGCTCGACGAGGTGGCCGCCAGCCGGCAACGACAAAGCGGCCGTTCCGCACCGGAATGGCCGCTTGTCGTCGGCGCGGAGTCAGCCCACGCGCAGGCCCGCCAGCAGGGCGCGGTCGCCGGCCACCCCCAGGGTGTCGAAGCTGACCCGGCCCCAGAGGGCGAGCAGCAGGTCACTCGCCGTGCCGGTGACCTGGGCGCGGGCGTGGTGGTCCTCGTGACCGAAGACGGTGGCGGTGTCCAGCAGGGCCACCCCGTCCCCGCGCAACCGCAGGTACCACTCCTGGGTCACGTCGGCCGCGACCAACTGCACCACCCCGTGCCACTGGCCGGTCGCCGCCCGCCGCCCCGCGGGCAGCCAGGTGTCCAGCACCTCACCCACCCCGTCCGCGGCGAGCTTCGCCTCCACCGGGTCGCCCGCGGCGATGGCGAGCTGCGCGTCCCAACGGTGCACCGCTGTCTCGTGGGCCATCCGGCGCAGCCAGAAGGCGGCCTTCTTCGGCTGCGGGGCCCAGTTCCACGCCGGGGCCTCCGGGTCGAGGCTCTCGAAGAGGGTCATGAGCTGGTCGTACTCCTGCTGCCAGAGCTGCAGCGGAGGGATCCCGGCGGGCAGTTCGGCCTCGTCCCGCCGCCCCGGACGAGTCGGCTCGCCCGCACCGGCGAAGGAGCGCACCCACTGGTAGATGCTGGCGAGGTGCAGCGTCAGATCGGTGACCGTCCAGCCGGGACAGGAGAGCACCGGGGTCTCCGGCGGGGCTTCGGCGACGGCCGAGGCGAACGCCGGGCCGTCGGCCCGCAGCGCGCCGATCCAGAAGTCCTTCGTGCCGTGCAGTTTGCTCATCGCACTCCTCCCCGGGGGTGACCGGGCCACCAGTGGGTGCCGCGGCTGCCCCTCAGCCTAGGGTGAAAGGCGTGTCTGACGTCTACGCCGAACCGACGACCGGAGCCGGACCCGCCGACCCGTCCGCCCTGGCGCGATACACCACACTCCGCCTGGGCGGCCCCGCCGGTCGGCTGGAGACCGCCGTCAGTGCCGAGGAAATCGTACAAAAGGTTCAGGAGGCGCAGGGGCGGGACGATCAGGTCCTGATTCTCGCCGGCGGCAGCAACGTCGTGGTGGGTGACGACGGTTTCCCCGGCACGGTCGTCCTGGTGCGCTCGCGCGGGCTGCGGGTGGTCGCGGAGGACGCCGACACCCTCACCGTACGGGTCGAGGCCGGCGAACCCTGGGACGAGCTCGTCGCCGCCACCGTGGCCAACGGCTGGTCCGGGCTGGAATGTCTCTCCGGCATCCCCGGCTCGGCCGGCGCCACCCCGATCCAGAACGTCGGGGCGTACGGCCAGGAGGTCGCCGAGATCATCACCGCCGTCCAGGTGTACGACCGCCGAGACGGCGGCGTCCGCCGGATCGACGCGGCGGACTGCGGGTTCGCCTACCGGTCCAGCATCTTCAAGTACAGCGAGCGATGGGTGGTGCTCTCCGTCGACTTCCGGCTGCGCCGCTCGCCGCTGTCCGGCCCCGTGCGCTACGCCGAACTGGCTCGGGCGCTCGGCGTCGAGGTGGGTGACCGGGTGCCGCTGGCCGACGCCCGGACGACCGTGCTGCGGCTGCGCGCCGGCAAGGGCATGGTGCTCGACGCGGCCGACCCCGACACCTGGTCGGTCGGCTCGTTCTTCACCAACCCGGTGCTCGACCAGGGGGGGTACGAGCTGCTGCGGGAACGCGCCGCGGACCTGGGTGAGCCGCCCTCCTGGCCCTGCCCCGGCGACCTGGTGAAGGTCAGCGCCGCGTGGCTCATCGACCAGGCCGGCTTCGGCAAGGGGCATCCCGGGCCGGGTGGCACCGCGATCAGTGGCAAGCACACCCTGGCCCTGACCAATCGCGGCGGCGTCGCCCGCACCGCCGACCTGGTCGCCCTGGCCCGCCTGATCCGCGACGGCGTCCAGCAGCGTTTCGGGGTCTCTCTCCACCCCGAGCCCGTCCTCGTCAACTGCCACCTCTGATCCCCACCCTCGGCCCGTCTCCCGTTGGCCTCCCGCCCCATCCCGTCGCGCGCGACTCCCGCGCCCCCGACACCGCCTGCTCGCGGTGATCGTGTGGGGTGTGAGGGGGTCAGTGG
>NZ_SMKD01000096.1 GCF_004348595.1 Micromonospora sp. KC723 | reverse complement strand
GGCAGCGGCTGCCGGCCGTGCGCCGGCGGCGGCCACCCGACGGTCGGCCGCCCACCCGGGTACGCCGCGAACTGCCAACCCGGCTGCTGCTGGTACGGGCCGGGCGCCGGAGTCGGCTGCGAACCGTACGGAACGAGCGGTGGGGCGTACCCGATGGCAGCGGCCTCCGGCGGGCGGTCCGACCGGTCACCCCCCGGCGTCGGGGCCGCCCACGGTGACCGCACCCCGCCCTGACCAGGCGACGTGGGTGCCGACGACGCGGGATCCGGGTTCACCGGCACGGAACCGGGCTCCGCCTCAGCCGGGCCGGGCGACACCGGGCGGGCCGGGGCGACGCCGGGCGACGCCGGGGCCTCGACGTCCCGCGGCACCGGATCGGTCGAGGCGGGACCGGTGGGCGCGGAACCCGGCGGTGGCGGTTCCAGGGTGGCGAAGCCGGTGACGGCAGACTCCGATGGCTCCGCGGGCCGGCCGTCCGGGTCGGCTCCCGACGGCGACGCCGGTTCCGTCACGTGGTCCTCCTGGGAAGAAGTCGCGTCCACCGCCGCGCGACGGACACCGGCCAGGCTACCGCCGGCACACACGGCTCACGCGCGGCGCGGGCGGCCGTCACCGGGGTCAGTCGACGTTCGAGGAGAAGTCCCGCCCGAAGGGGGCCTCGGCGTACCGGACCACGCCGATCACCACCAGCGTCACCACGGCCACCGCGACCAGCACCAGGCCAACCCAGGCCAACCTCTCGCCGCGCCGCAGCCAGGCCGCGCCGGTGAGGTAGCCCCCGGAGGCGTACGCCTCCCGGCGCGCCTGCCGGGCCAGTTGGAGGGCCACCGTGGCGGGCACCACCCCACCGACGAACAGCCCGGTCAGCGCGCCGATCAGGCCCAGCGCGAAGACCGCCCGCGACTTCGTGGCCCGTACCGGGTCGGGGTCGAGCGGGTGCCGCAGGTCGGTCGGGTGCCGCGGCGGCCCGGGGAGCGGAGCCACCGGGGCGGGGCCGGAAGCCGTCATCATCCCCCCATCATGCCCGGCACCAGCGGTCAGTAGGAGCAGACCGCCCAGGCGGAAGACGGAACCAGAACCAGGTGACCGGCCGGCCCGGTGCCCGCCGCCTCGAACACCACGTCACGCGAGCGCCGGCACCGACGACCCTCGTGGTGTCACTGCTTAGCGGTACGACCCGAAGTCGAAGTCGTCCAGCGGCACCGCCTGGCCGCTGGCCGGCCCGAAGCCGTAGTCGGTCTCCGGGTAGCCGGTCATCGAGTAGACCTTGGCCTTCGCCTCCTCGGTCGGCTCGACCCGGACGTTGCGGTACTTGCTGATGCCCGTACCGGCCGGGATGAGCTTACCGATGATCACGTTCTCCTTGAGGCCGACGAGCGAGTCGCTGCGGGAGTTGATCGCCGCGTCGGTCAGCACCCGGGTGGTCTCCTGGAAGGAGGCCGCCGAGAGCCAGGAATCGGTGGCCAGCGAGGCCTTGGTGATACCCATCAGCACCGGGCGACCGGCGGCGGGCTCGCCGCCCTCGGAGACGAGTCGCCGGTTCTCCGACTCGAACAGCGCCCGGTCGACCAGCACACCCGGCAGGAACTCGGTCGAGCCGGAGTCGATGACCGTCACCCGCTTGAGCATCTGCCGGATGATGATCTCGATGTGCTTGTCGTGGATGAGCACACCCTGCGAGCGGTAGACCTCCTGGACCTCCTGGGTCAGGTGGACCTGGACCGCGCGCGGGCCGAGGATGCGCAGCAGCTCGTGCGGGTCGATGGTGCCCTCGGTGAGCTTCTCGCCGACCTCGACGTGGTCGCCGTCGTGGGTACGCAGGCGGACGCGCTTGGAGATCTTGTCGTACACGATCTCGTCGCTGCCGTCGTCCGGCACCACGATGATCTTCCGGGACCGCTCGCCGTCCTCGATCCGGATCCGGCCCGGGGTGTCGGCGATCGGCGCCTTGCCCTTCGGCACGCGGGCCTCGAAGATCTCCGTGACCCGGGGCAGACCCTGGGTGATGTCCTCACCCGCGACACCACCGGTGTGGAAGGTACGCATCGTCAGCTGGGTACCCGGCTCACCGATCGACTGGGCGGCGATGATGCCGACCGCCTCACCGACGTCCACGGTCTTGCCGGTCGGCAGCGAGCGGCCGTAGCACGCACCGCAGACGCCCAGCTTCGACTCGCAGGTCAGCACGCTGCGCACCCGGACCGTCTCCACCCCGGCAGCGACGATCTTGTCGACCAGGATCGAGTTGAGGTCCGAACCCCGCTCGGCGACCACGGTGCCGTCCGGCCCCTTGATGTCGTCGGCCAGGGTACGGGCGTGCACGCTGGTCTCGACGTGCTCGTGGGTGACCAGCCGGCCGTCCAGCCGCTGCCCGATCTGCATCGGGATCGCGCGGTCGGTGCCGCAGTCCTCCTCGCGGATGATGACGTCCTGCGACACGTCCACCAGACGCCGGGTCAGGTAACCCGAGTCGGCGGTCCGCAGCGCGGTGTCGGCGAGACCCTTACGGGCACCGTGCGTGGAGATGAAGTACTCCAGCACGGACAGACCCTCCCGGTACGAGGCCTTGATCGGCCGCGGGATGATCTCGCCCTTCGGGTTGGCCACCAGACCACGGATCGCCGCGATCTGCCGGAGCTGAAGCAGGTTACCGCGGGCACCCGAGTTGATCATCTTCCACAGCGGGTTCTCCTGCGGCAGCGCAGTGTCCATCTCCTTGGCGACCTCGTTGGTCGCCTTGGTCCAGATCTCGATGAGCTCGCCGCGACGCTCCTCGGCGGTCATCAGACCACGCTGGTACTGCTTGTCGATCCGGTCGGCTTCCTTCTCGTACCGCTCCAGGATCTCCCGCTTGCGCGGCGGAGCGATGACGTCCTCCATGCCGATGGTGACGCCGGACCAGGTGGCCCAGTGGAAACCGGCCTCCTTCAGGCCGTCCAGGGTCGCGGCCAGGGCCACCTTCGGGAAACGCTCGGCGAGGTCGTTGACGATCGCCGAGAGCTGGCCCTTGCGGATCTCGTAGTTCACGAAGCGGTAGCCCTGCGGCAGCGTCTCGTTGAACAGGACCCGACCGAGCGTGGTCTCCACGGTCAGCGGGTCACCCTCGACCCACCCCTCGGGGGCGGTCCACGGCTCGGCGCCGGCGCCGTTGTCGACGCCGACCACGCCACGCAGGCGGATCCGGACCGGAGCCTGGAGGTGCAGCTCACCGTTGTCGAAGGCCATCCGCGCCTCGGCGTCCGAGCTGAACGCCCGACCCTCACCCTTGGCACCCGACGTGAGGTGAGTGAGGTGGTACAGGCCGATGACCATGTCCTGGGTGGGCATGGTGACCGGCTTGCCGTCCGCCGGCTTGAGGATGTTGTTCGACGAGAGCATCAGGATCCGCGCCTCGGCCTGGGCCTCGGCGGACAGCGGCACGTGGACCGCCATCTGGTCGCCGTCGAAGTCCGCGTTGAACGCGGTGCAGACCAGCGGGTGGATCTGGATCGCCTTGCCCTCGACCAGCTGCGGCTCGAAGGCCTGGATGCCCAGGCGGTGCAGGGTGGGGGCACGGTTGAGCAACACCGGGTGCTCGCCGATGACCTCTTCCAGCACGTCCCACACGACCGGGCGCTGCCGCTCGACCATCCGCTTGGCGGACTTGATGTTCTGCGCGTGGTTGAGGTCGACCAGCCGCTTCATGACGAACGGCTTGAACAGCTCCAACGCCATCTGCTTGGGCAGGCCGCACTGGTGCAGCTTCAGCTTCGGGCCGACCACGATGACCGAACGGCCGGAGTAGTCGACGCGCTTGCCGAGCAGGTTCTGCCGGAACCGGCCCTGCTTGCCCTTGAGCATGTCCGACAGCGACTTCAGCGGGCGGTTACCCGGACCGGTGACCGGCCGGCCCCGACGGCCGTTGTCGAACAGCGCGTCGACGGCCTCCTGGAGCATCCGCTTCTCGTTGTTGACGATGATCTCGGGCGCGCCGAGATCGATCAGCCGCTTGAGGCGGTTGTTCCGGTTGATGACCCGGCGGTACAGGTCGTTCAGATCGGAGGTCGCGAAGCGGCCACCGTCGAGCTGCACCATCGGGCGCAGGTCCGGCGGAATGACCGGGACGCAGTCGAGCACCATGCCGAGCGGCGAGTTGCGGGTGTTCTGGAACGCCGCGACGACCTTCAGCCGCTTGAGGGCACGGATCTTCCGCTGGCCCTTGCCGGAGCGGATGGTCTCGCGCAGGCTCTCGGCCTCGGCGTCGAGGTCCATGTTCTGGACCAGGGCCTTGATGGCCTCGGCGCCCATGCCGCCGGTGAAGTACTCGCCGAAGCGGTCCCGCAGCTCACGGTAGAGCAGTTCGTCGGTGACCAACTGCTTCGGCTCGAGCTTGCGGAAGGTCTCGAGCACCTCGTCGAGGCGGTCGATCTCGCGCTGGGCCCGGTCGCGGATCTGGCGCATCTCGCGCTCTCCGCCCTCCTTGACCTTGCGCCGGACGTCCGCCTTCGCGCCCTCGGCCTCCAGCTCGGCCAGGTCGGCCTCGAGCTTGGCGGCCCGCTTCTCGATCTCCGAGTCGCGGCTGTTCTCGGACTGCCGCTTCTCGGCCAGGATCTCGTTCTCGATCGTCGAGAGGTCGCGGTGACGCGCCTCGGCGTCCACGCTGGTCACGACGTACGAGGCGAAGTAAATGATCTTTTCGAGGTCCTTGGGGGCGAGGTCCAGCAGGTAGCCCAGCCGGCTCGGCACGCCCTTGAAGTACCAGATGTGGGTCACCGGAGCGGCGAGCTCGATGTGCCCCATCCGCTCCCGACGGACCTTGGATCGGGTCACCTCGACGCCGCAGCGCTCGCAGATGATGCCCTTGAAGCGGACCCGCTTGTACTTACCGCAGTAGCACTCCCAGTCCCGCTGCGGACCGAAGATCTTCTCGCAGAAGAGCCCGTCCTTTTCCGGCTTGAGGGTGCGGTAGTTGATCGTTTCAGGCTTCTTGACCTCACCGTGCGACCACTGACGGATGTCGTCGGCGGTGGCGAGGCCGATGCGCAGCTCGTCGAAGAAGTTGACGTCGAGCACTATGTCCCCTATGTCGTCGTCTGTACTGCTAGCTAGTGGGTGGGGTCGGGAGCCGGCGAGCCGGCTCCCGACCGCTCACCTCAGACCTCTTCGACCGAGCTCGGCTCGCGCCGGGACAGGTCGATGCCCAGCTCCTCCGCGGCCCGGAACACCTCGTCGTCGGTCTCGCGCATCTCCAGGGCCACGCCGTCGCTGGAGAGCACCTCGACGTTGAGGCACAGCGACTGCAGCTCCTTGAGCAGCACCTTGAACGACTCCGGGATGCCCGGCTCGGGGATGTTCTCGCCCTTGACGATCGCCTCGTAGACCTTCACCCGGCCGAGGACGTCGTCGGACTTGATGGTCAGCAGCTCCTGCAGGGCGTACGCGGCGCCGTACGCCTGCATCGCCCAGCACTCCATCTCACCGAAGCGCTGGCCACCGAACTGCGCCTTACCACCCAGCGGCTGCTGCGTGATCATGGAGTACGGGCCGGTCGACCGGGCGTGGATCTTGTCGTCGACCAGGTGGTTGAGCTTCAGGATGTAGATGTAGCCGACCGCGATCGGGTCCGGCAGCGGCTCGCCGGAGCGACCGTCGAACAACTGCGCCTTGCCGGAGGAACCGATCAGCTGCTTGCCGTCCCGGTTGGGCAGGGTCGACGAGAGCAGACCGGAGATCTCCTCCTCGCGGGCACCGTCGAAGACCGGCGTGGCCACATTGGTGTCCGGCTCGGACTCGTGGGCGTCGATCGAGCGGAGCTGGCGCTTCCAGTCGGCGTCGTCGCCGTCGACCTTCCAGCCGGTCTTGGCCACCCACCCCAGGTGGGTCTCCAGGACCTGACCGATGTTCATCCGCGACGGCACACCCAGCGGGTTCAGCACGATGTCGACCGGGGTGCCGTCCTCCAGGAACGGCATGTCCTCGACCGGCAGGATCTTGGAGATGACGCCCTTGTTGCCGTGCCGGCCGGCGAGCTTGTCACCGTCCTGGATCTTGCGCTTCTGGGCGACGTAGACCCGGACCAGCTCGTTGACGCCCGGCGGCAGCTCGTCGCCGTCCTCCCGGGAGAAGGTACGCACACCGATGACCGTGCCGGTCTCGCCGTGCGGCACCTTCAGCGAGGTGTCCCGGACCTCGCGCGCCTTCTCACCGAAGATCGCGCGGAGCAGCCGCTCCTCCGGGGTCAGCTCGGTCTCACCCTTCGGGGTGACCTTGCCGACCAGGATGTCACCGGGGACGACCTCGGCGCCGATCCGGATGATGCCGCGCTCGTCGAGGTCGGCGAGCATCTCCTCGCTGACGTTCGGGATGTCCCGGGTGATCTCCTCAGGGCCGAGCTTGGTGTCCCGGGCGTCGACCTCGTGCTCCTCGATGTGGATCGAGGTGAGCACGTCCTGCTGCACGAGGCGCTGCGACAGGATGATCGCGTCCTCGTAGTTGTGGCCCTCCCAGCACATGAACGCCACGAGCAGGTTGCGCCCGAGCGCCATCTCGCCCTCGTCGGTGCACGGACCGTCGGCGATGACCTGACCGGCCTCGACCCGGTCGCCCTCGAAGACGACCGGCTTCTGGTTGACGCAGGAGCCGGCGTTGGAGCGACGGAACTTGTGCAGCAGGTACGTCCGGCGGTGGCCGTCGTCCTGGTGGATGGTGATGTAGTCGGCGCAGAGATCCTCGATCACACCGCCGACCTCGGCCACCACCACGTCACCGGCGTCGACGGCGGCACGGTACTCCATGCCGGTGCCGACCAGCGGCGACTCCGCCTTCACCAGCGGCACCGCCTGGCGCTGCATGTTCGCGCCCATCAGCGCCCGGTTGGCGTCGTCGTGCTCGAGGAACGGGATCATCGCGGTCGCGACGGAGGTCATCTGCCGCGGCGAGACGTCCATGTAGTCCACGGCGCCCGGCGCGACGTCCTCGGTCTCACCGCCCTTACGGCGGACCAGGACGCGGTCCTCGGCGAAGGTGCCGTCCGTCTTCAGCGGGGCGTTGGCCTGCGCCTTGACGTACCGGTCCTCCTCGTCCGCGGTCAGGTAGTCGATCTGGTCGGTGACCCGGCCCTCGACGACCTTCCGGTACGGCGTCTCGATGAAGCCGAACGGGTTGACCCGGGCGAAGGTGGACAGCGCGCCGATCAGACCGATGTTCGGGCCTTCCGGCGTCTCGATCGGGCACATCCGGCCGTAGTGGGACGGGTGCACGTCGCGGACCTCGAAGCCGGCCCGCTCCCGGGACAGACCACCCGGGCCGAGCGCGCTCAGCCGGCGCCGGTGGGTCAGACCCGCCAGCGGGTTGGTCTGGTCCATGAACTGGGACAACTGCGAGGTGCCGAAGAACTCCTTGATCGCCGCCACCACCGGGCGGATGTTGATCAGGGTCTGCGGAGTGATCGCCTCGACGTCCTGGGTGGTCATCCGCTCGCGGACGACCCGCTCCATCCGGGACAGACCGACCCGGACCTGGTTCTGAATCAGCTCGCCGACCGTACGCAGGCGCCGGTTGCCGAAGTGGTCGATGTCGTCGGCCTCGTAGCCCTCCTCACCGGCGTGCAGCCGGCAGAGGTACTCGACGGTGGCGACGATGTCGTCCTCGGTGAGCGTGCCGGTGGTGATCGGCACCTCCAGCTGGAGCTTCTTGTTGAACTTGTACCGGCCGACCTTGGCGACGTCGTACCGCTTCGGGTTGAAGAAGAGGTTGTCGAGCAGGGTCTGCGCGTTCTCGCGGGTCGGCGGCTCGCCAGGGCGGAGCTTGCGGTAGATGTCGAGCAGGGCCTCGTCCTGACCGGCGATGTGGTCCTTCTCGAGCGTGGTCATCATCAGCTCGGACCAACCGAACCGCTCGCGGATCTGCTCCGCGGACCATCCGATGGCCTTGAGCAGCACGGTGACGGCCTGCCGACGCTTGCGGTCGATGCGAACGCCGACCGTGTCGCGCTTGTCGATGTCGAACTCCAGCCAGGCACCCCGGCTCGGGATGACCTTGACGCTGGAGAGGTCGCGGTCGGAGGTCTTGTCCGGCTGCTTGTCGAAGTAGACGCCCGGGGACCGGACGAGCTGGCTGACCACGACTCGCTCGGTGCCGTTGATGATGAAGGTGCCCTTCGGCGTCATCATCGGGAAGTCACCCATGAACACCGTCTGGCTCTTGATCTCGCCGGTAGTGTTGTTGGTGAACTCCGCGGTCACGAACAGCGGGGCGCAGTAGGTCAGGTCCTTCTCCTTGCACTCCTCGATCGAGGCCTTGACCTCGTCGAAGCGCGGAGCCGAGAAGGAGAGCGACATGGTGCCGGAGAAGTCCTCAATGGGACTGATCTCGTCGAGGATCTCCGCGAGACCCGAGCGTGCGTGCGGGTCGTCCGCCGACCGGCCCTGCCAAGCCTCGTTGCCGACGAGCCAGTCGAAGGACTCGTTCTGGATGGCGAGGAGGTTGGGGACCTCGAGGTGTTCGGTGATCCTGCCGAAAGAAACTCGGCGGGGCGCGAAAGCGCTCGACGTACGACTGGTCTTCGCAGGGCGGGAAGCTGCCAAGATGCGTCCTTCCGAGGACCGGTGCTGCAGAACGGCTGGTACGCGTGCACTCCAATGACCCCACCAGAAGTATCCATAAACGGACATTTCCGAGCAGGGGTCAATTCGGAAGGCAGCGCAAACTAGCAGTGTAGCCGAGAGGCTAACCGCTGTCCAGCCCATCCCGCAGGTCGTCGCGGAACGCGCCTCGGGAACCCCGGAAAACGGGTCTCACCAGGCCGCTCGGAACACGTCGTCCCTGCCGGACCACTCTGGTGTCGTGTCACGGCAGATGTGCTGCCGCTGCCATTACCCGAGAGGAGGCCGTCGCAAGCGCGGAAGGTCTTGCTGGTGTCAGCGTGCCTGGCAGGCCCGTGCCGCGTCAAGGGCCGGCTGCGGTCGCCGTCGTCTTTCCCACCGACGGGCTACCGCCACGCACCGCCCCCAAGCCGTACCCCGGGCGGCGGAAGTCCTGCTCACGCCACTGCCACCGGTGAGCCACCAACCGACAGCGGGCGGTGACCCGTTCCCGGATCACCGCCCGCCGCGATGCGGTGTGCTCCGGCTCACGTGAGCCGGACGCGCGCCGAAGGGTCGACCAGAGGCCGACTCAGGTCACTTGAGGGTGACCTTGGCGCCCTCGCCCTCGAGCTTGGCCTTCGCCTTCTCGGCGGTCTCCTTGTTGGCCTTCTCCAGAACCGCCTTCGGCGCGGCCTCGACCAGGTCCTTGGCCTCCTTGAGGCCCAGGCCGGTCAGCTCACGCACGACCTTGATGACCTGGATCTTCTTGCCGCCGTCAGCCTCGAGGATGACGTCGAACTCGTCCTTCTCCGGCTCGGCCTCGGCGGCGCCGCCAGCGGCACCCGGGGCGGCCGCGGCCATCGCGACCGGAGCCGCGGCGGTGACCTCGAAGGTCTCCTCGAACTGCTTCACGAACTCGGAGAGCTCGATCAGCGTCATCTCCTTGAACGCGTCGAGCAGCTCGTCGGTGCTGAGCTTCGCCATGTCTGGCGTCCTTTCTGGAAGTGAAAACTAAGAACGTGGGTGCGCCGGGATGGCCTCAGGCCGCCTCGGCGCCCTCCTTCTCGCGCTTGTCCTGCAGGGCGGCCGCCAGACGGGCGGTCTTGGAGAGCGGAGCCTGGAACAGGGCCGCGGCCTTGCTCAGGTTGCCCTTCATCGCGCCGGCCAGCTTGGCCAGCAGCACCTCACGGGACTCCAGGTCGGCGAGCTTCGTGACCTCGGCCGCGGAAATGGCCTTGCCCTCGAAGACACCGCCCTTGATGACGAGCTTCGGGTTGGCCTTCGCGAAGTCGCGAAGCCCCTTCGCCGCCTCGACGACGTCGCCCGAAACGAAAGTCAGCGCGGTAGGACCGGTGAACAGCTCGTCGAGGCCGGAGATGCCCGCGTCGACCGCAGCACGCTTCGCCAGCGTGTTCTTGGCGACGGTGTAGGTGGTCTCCTTGCCGAGCGAGCGCCGCAGCTGGGTGAGCTGGGAAACCGTCAGACCACGGTACTCGGTGAGCACCGCGGCGCCCGCGTTGCGGAAGCTCTCGGTCAGCTCAGCGACGGCCGTGGCCTTGTCGGCCCGGATCGGCTTGTCCGCCATGTCCCTCCTCTCTCGTTACTCGGAGCTGGTCGCTGTCATCGGGCCGGCAGGCCCTCCGACAGCGGCGTAGGCATCGCGACAACGAGAAAGCCCCGGCGCAGGGCGCACGGGGCGAGGGCCGGCGACGTGGACATGGTCGGCGGACCACACACACTGCCGATTTCGCTTACCGCCCTGCGCGGGTCGCCCGTCATCGCGGGACCTTCGACCGTGCCGGGGCACGGTGACCAGCGGTCTCTGGGTGGAACTTCGTCACCAGGTTACGCGAACAGCCGGCGAGCACCAAACCGCCTCCGCGTGCCCCCGGTCACGCCCGCTCCGCGCGGACGTCACCGGACACGACGGCGAGGGGCCCCGCCACATCGTGGCGGGGCCCCTCGCACAACCGTGGTCAGCCCTCGACGCCGGCCTCCTGGAGGTTCTTCACCACGTTCGGGTCGACCGGGACGCCCGGGCCCATGGTGGTGGTCAGGGTGACCTTCTTGAGGTACTTGCCCTTGGCCGCGGACGGCTTGGCCCGCAGCACCTCGTCGAGGACGGCGGCGTAGTTGTCGATCAGCTGGGTCTCGGAGAACGAGGCCTTGCCGATGATCAGGTGGAGGTTGGAGTGCTTGTCCACCCGGAAGGTGATCTTGCCGCCCTTGATGTCCTGGACGGCCTTGGTGACGTCCATGGTCACCGTGCCCGTCTTCGGGTTCGGCATCAGGCCGCGCGGGCCCAGGATCCGCGCGATCCGGCCGATCTTGGCCATCTGGTCCGGGGTGGCGATCGCGGCGTCGAAGTCCAGCCAGCCGCCCTGGATCCGGGCGACCAGCTCGTCCGTGCCCACCTCGTCCGCGCCGGCGGCGGCGGCCTCCTCGGCCTTCGCGCCGGCGGCGAACACGATCACGCGGGCGGTCTTACCGGTGCCGTGCGGCAGGTTGACCGTGCCGCGGACCATCTGGTCCGCCTTGCGGGGGTCGACGCCGAGGCGCATCGCGACCTCGACCGTGGCGTCGAACTTGACGTTGGTGGTCTCCTTGGCCAGCTTGACGGCCTCGGCGGGGGTGTAGAGCTTCGACCGGTCGATGACCTCGGCGGCCTTGCGGTAGCTCTTGCTGCGCTGCATTTCTGGTTACTCCTGTGGTCTATGGCGGGCCGCGGCGTCCGCGAGCCCTCCCACGATCTGATCGGAAAGAGCGGTGACCGAGGTCAGTCGGCGACGGTGAGACCCATCGACCGGGCGGTGCCGGCGATGATCTTCTCAGCCTGGTCGATGTCGTTGGCGTTGAGGTCGGCCATCTTCTTCTCGGCGATCTCACGCAGCTGGGCGCGGGTCACGGAGCCCACCTTCTCCTTGTGCGGCACACCGGAGCCCTTCTGCACGCCGGCGGCCTTGATCAGCAGCCGGGCGGCGGGCGGGGTCTTCAGCACGAAGGTGAAGGTGCGGTCCTCGTACACGCTGATCTCGGCGGGGACGATGTCGCCCCGCTGGGACTCGGTCTGCGCGTTGTAGGACTTGCAGAACTCCATGATGTTCACGCCGTGCTGGCCGAGCGCGGGACCGACCGGCGGCGCCGGAGTGGCCTGGCCCGCCGGCAACTGAAGCGTGAACGTCTTGACGAGCTTCTTCTTCGGAGGCATGTCTCTTCCTGGGGCTTGAAACTGGGATATTCACCGGCCGCGGGCGCGCACGGTCAACGCGGTACGACAACGGCGACGTTCTAGGGTAGCGCAGCGCTCCGCCGCCCCGTCCGTCGAGGTCCGTCCAGCTTCACCGACAGGGCCGGAACGAGTACGCCGGCGGAGGGCCGCTGCCCACCGCCGGCGACCGGACGCGTCAGATCTTGGTGACCTGGTTGAAGTTCAGCTCGACCGGGGTCTCCCGGCCGAAGATCGACACCAGCACCTTGAGCTTCTGCTGGTCGGCGTTGATCTCGCTGATCGTCGCCGGCAGCGACGCGAACGCGCCGTCGGTGACGGTGACCGAGTCGCCGACCTCGAAGTCGAGAACCCTGACCTCGGGCTTGGCCTTCTTCTCCACGGCCTCGACCGCCGGGGCCAGCCACTTCAGCACCTCGTCCAGGCTGAGCGGCGCGGGCCGGTCGGCCCGGTCCGTCGCGCCCACGAAGCCGGTGACCCCCGGGGTGTTACGCACGCAGGAGTAGGACTCGGCGGTCAGCTCCATCCGGACCAGGATGTAGCCGGGGAAGACCTTGGCCTGGACCTGGGACCGCTTACCGTTCTTGACCTCGACCTCTTCCCGGGTCGGCACCTCGACCTGGTAGATGTAGTCCTCCATGTCGAGGGACGTGATCCGGGTCTCGAGGTTGGTCTTGACCTTGTTCTCGTAGCCGGCGTACGAGTGCACCACGTACCAGTCGCCCGGCGCGTAGCGCAGCTTCTGGCGCAGCTCGGCGACCGGATCGTAGTCCTCCTCCGGCGCCGGCTCGGTGGTCGGGAACTCCGGCTCGCTGGCGGCCTCGACCGACTCGTCACTGGCCGCCGTCGCCACCGTGGACTGCTCGCCCGTGGTCTCGGCGGTCTCGTCGTACTCAGGCACGCTCGCTCACTTCCGTCACTATCGGCTCAGTCGGCCGGTCAGCTGGGGTTGCCGAAGACCCACAGCACGCCCTTCGCGAACGCGAAGTCGAGAAGGCCCACGATCGTCAGCACCACCGCGACGAACGTCACCACCACGGCGGTGTAGGTCAGCAGCTCCTTGCGGGTCGGCCAGATGACCTTACGCAGCTCGGCGACCACCTCGCGGAAGAAACGCGCGATGCGGCCGAAGAGTCCCACCTTGTCGGTCTCGGTGCGGGTCTTCGGCCTGCTGTCCGCCGCCCGCTCACGGGTCGCGGTGCCGCCCCGGGAGACCGGCTCGTCCGCGCCGGTGGCGTCGTCGTCGGCGGCCACGTCGTCGACGACCTCGTCGCGCAGACCGTCGTCGCCGGCGTCCTCGCCGCGCCGCTTGCTGTCGGCCACTTCGCCCTCCGTCGCGGGGTATCGGGTCGTACGCCGGTGCGGCGTACGCGGCGCTGGTCACGCCGGCCGGACCAACCGTCCCGCGACGGGCCGCGGCCGGCGGACCGGACGAAGGGGGCCCGATGCCTCGGAGCCACCCCGCCGATGCCACCACCACGGGCCGGACGCCGCCGTCTGGCGGCGCGACCCACGGGAACGGTCAGGCCTGAGGCGCAGGGGTGACAGGACTTGAACCTGCAGCCTGCGGTTTTGGAGACCGCTGCTCTGCCAATTGAGCTACACCCCTGTGCGGCAACGGTCGCCCCACCCGGCCTGCAGAGCCGGGCAGGGGTCACTTGCCCCACGGCGGACCAGTGTACGGGTAGTGCCCCGACTTTCCCAACCGGTCCCGGCGATCACCTCTCAGCGCGGCGTCCGGACCGTTGCCCGGGCCTGCGACAGGACCTTCTCCCCACGGCAGGTCGCCGTGACGTCTAGCCTGGTCAGGCCGTCCTCGGTGACCTCCTTCACCTTTGCGGCGACCTCCACCTCGGTGCCCTCGTCGTCGTCCGGCACCACCACCGGACGGGTGAACCGGACCCCGAAGTCGACCACCGCGTCGGGCGCGCCGGCCCAGGTGGTCACCGCCCGGCCGACCAGCGCCATGGTGAACATCCCGTGCGCGATCACCCCCGGCAGCCCCACCGAGGTGGCGACCCGGTCACTCCAGTGGATCGGGTTGAAGTCGCCCGAGGCGCCCGCATAGCGGATCAGGTCCGCCCGGGTGACCCGGAAGGTCTGGGTCGGCAACTCCATGTCAGGCCTCCCCGCGTACGACGATCTTGGACCAGACGGCGACCACCGGCTCGCCGGCGGCGTCGGTCACGTCGGTGCGGGTGGTCAGGAACCCGTGCCCGCCCCGGCTGGTGACCTCCTCGATGGTGTTGACGCAGACCAGTTCGTCCCCGGCGACCACCGGACGGGTGTACGCGAAGCGCTGGTCGCCGTGGACGACCCGGCTGTAGTCGACGCCGAGCGCCGGGTCCTCGACGATCTGCCGGCTGGCCGCCATGGTGATCACCACGGGAAAGGTCGGCGGGGCGACCACGTCCCGATGGCCGAGCTTCCGGGCCGCCGCCGGGTCGTGGTGGGCGGGGTCGGTGGCCCCGATGGCGGTGGCGAACTCGCGGATTTTTTCTCGGCCCACCTGGTAGGGGGCGGTCGGCGGATA
Source organism: Micromonospora sp. KC723 (assembly GCF_004348595.1). GTDB lineage: Bacteria > Actinomycetota > Actinomycetes > Mycobacteriales > Micromonosporaceae > Micromonospora. Next base: position 8,359 of record NZ_SMKD01000096.1, on the reverse strand, counting down.
GGTTCGGCCGACGAAGGACGGGTCCAGGGACATGCCGCCGAACCTACACGCACAGCACGAACGCCGACCCGTACGGGAGGCGCGGCTGTCGCCACGCCATCCGTGCGGATCGGCGTTCGGGTGTCGCTGCGAGACCGGGCCGGACGGCCGAGGGTCAGCGGGTCTCGCGGTGGACCGTGTGCTTGCCGTCCCGGGGGCAGAACTTCTTCAGCTCGATGCGGTCCGGGTCGTTACGACGGTTCTTGCGCGTGATGTAGTTGCGCTCCTTGCACTCCACACACGCCAAAGTGATCTTCGGCCGGACATCGGTCGCCTTCGCCACGGCGGAGTGCCTTCCTCGCTAACGGGTGACAACTACAGCGCATCAGCCTACGCGGTCAATGCGCGGACATGCAAAGTGGGCGCCTGTGGCGCCCGTTTCACCGACCACCGGAGTGTGCCCGGAGGACGAGAGTAGCGGTGGCCGGACTTGAACCGGCGACACAGCGATTATGAGCCGCTTGCTCTGCCATCTGAGCTACACCGCCGCAGGCGGGTCCAGCCGGACCCTCTGAGCCCCCTTACGGAATCGAACCGTAGACCTTCTCCTTACCATGGAGACGCTCTGCCGACTGAGCTAAGGGGGCCTGCCCGATCACCCCGCAGGGCCTCGCGCAGGAGATACATTACACGGCCCTCCGCCGGGCAGGAAATCGACTCCCCCCTCCGGGCGTCGACCCTGGTCAGGGCACCACCCGCAGTCGGGGCAGCTCACCGGCGGCAAGCGTCTCCGGGTCCACCTGGGCACCGAACCACGCCTCCAGCCGCTCGTACGGCAGTGGGCGGCTGAACAGGAAGCCCTGGCCGATCTCACAGCCGATGTCCTGCAACAACTCCAGCGTCAGCTCGCTCTCCACCCCCTCGGCCACCACGGTCAGCCCGAACTGCTGGGAGAGGGTGACCACCGCGTTGACGATCGCCAGGTCGCCCGGGTCGGTCGCCATGCCCTGCACGAACGAGCGGTCCACCTTCACCTCGTGCACCGGCAGTCGACGCAGGTGGGCCAGGGACGAGTCACCGGTGCCGAAGTCGTCCACCGAGAGCCGTACACCGAGGTCCCGCAGGCGGCGCAGGGTGGGGATCGGACGGTCCGTGCCGTCCAGCACTCCCGACTCCTTGATCTCCAGCGTGAGCCGCTGCGGCGGCACGCCGTACTCGTCGAGCAACTCCCGTACCTGGGCCGGAAAGTGCTGGTCGGTGAGCGTACGGGCGGAGATGTTCACCGCCACGGCGAGCGCCTGGTCGGCATGGCCCCAGTCCCGGCTGCGGCGCAGCCCCTCACGGAGCACGAACTCGGTCAGCCGGCCCAACTGGCCGGTGTGCTCGGCCACCGGGACGAAGTCGTCCGGGGCGACCGTGCCGTGCGCCGGATGCTCCCACCGGGCCAGGCACTCCACCCCCACCAGACGGCGGTCCCGCAGGGTCACCTTGGGCTGGAAGTAGACCTCCAGACCCTCCTCGCCGAGCGCCCGGCGCAGGTCACCGGCGAGCCCCAGCCGGTGCAGCGACCGGGACTCCAGCGCCGGGTTGAACAGCTGCACGCTGCCCGGCACCGACTTGGCCGCCGTCGCCGCCAGATCCACCCGCTGCAGCAACGTCGCGGCGTCACTACCGTGCTCCGGGTGGACCGCCACGCCGACGGCCGTGTCGACGTCCAGGGTGAGCGCGTCGAAGACCATCTCGTCACGGATCTGCTCGCGGATCTGCCCGGCGAGGTCCAGGGCCGCCTCGGCGCTCTCCAGCCGGAGGGTGAGCAGGAACTCGTCGCCGCCGGCCCGACCGACCAGGGCACCGGCGGGCGCGTACGCGCGCAACCGGTCGGCGACCTCGACGAGGACCTTGTCCCCGGCGGCGTGCCCGAGTGACTCGTTGACCTGCCGCAGCCGGTCCACGTCGAACAGCAGCAGCGCCACCACCTCGCCGGGAGCCCTGATCTTCACCGCCTCGTCCAGCGCCGCGGTGATCCGCCGCCGGTTCGGCAGCTTGGTGAGCGCGTCGTGGTAAGCGTCGTGCCGCAACCGGTCGACCAGCCGGGAGTTCTCCAGCGCGACCGCGGCGTGGGCGGCGACCGTCTCGAAGACGGGGATGTCGGCCGAGGTGAAGTGGTTGGTGTCGCTGAGCCGGTTGACCACCTCCAGGGTGCCGATCACCGCCTGGCCCGAACGCAGCGGGACGACGATCAACTCCTTGACGGGGTTGTCGCCGACAACCGTCCGCTGGTCGACCTCGGTGCCGAACCGGCGGCCCGCGGTCGCCGTCTCCCCCGTCTGGCGCACCCGTTCCCGGATCTCCATCGGCCCCGGCGCGAAGTCCAACAACCCCGGGTCGTCGACCCGTGCGGTGAGCAGCACCTCCGGGTGTCGGCCCTGCGGCGGGAGCCAGAGCGTGGCGAATTCCGCCTGCATCAGGCCACGGACCCGGCCGAGCAGGGCGTCCACGAGGGTGCCGTCCTGGCCGCTCTGGGTCATCGCCCGGGTGAGGTCGTACAGGTCGCTCAGCGTCCGGTGCTGCCGGAAGAACCGCGAGTACGAGCGGTAGACCAGGGTCACCGCGACGGCCACCGCCGCGAGCAGCAGGCTCGCCCAGGCGTTGCTGTCCAGCACGATCAGGACCACGAGCCCGATGGCGACGTTGACCGCCGGGGCGAGCAGCGTCGGGGCGGCCGTACGGACCATGTCCCAGCCCGCCTGCCAGCCCTGGATCAGACTGATCACCCCGCTGACCGCCGCCAGGGCGAACAGGGTGTAGGTGCCGACCGCCACGAAGAGGGCGCCCCAGGTGACCGGCCCCGCCCCGTCGATCGGCGGCATGGCGAGCAGGACGAGGCTGGCCAGCGACCCGGCCGCGCCCGCCTTGGCGACGTTGAACCAGGTCTTCGCGGCGTTGATCCGCCGGCGCAGGTGACCGATGCCCGCCGCGAGGGTCACGACGAGGATGACCGACGCCGGTTCGAGGTAGTAGAAGACGAGGACGAGCGGAATCTCGGTGAGGGTGACCGAGAACGCCTGACGCCGTACGACGAAGTGCAGGACCTGCGTCCCGGCGGCGACCATCGCGACCAGGAGGAGTGCTCCCGGCAGCAGGTCGTCCGGGCCAGGCGGCCGGAAGGCGAGCAGCACGGCGCAACAGGCGACGGTGATCAGGGCCAACGGACCCGTGATCAGCCAGGCCGAGTCGGTCGGCCTACGCGCCGGGGGTTGACGCCGAGTCATCCCGCTCCTTCGCAGGCTCGCCCGGGCCGCCCACGCAGGAGTCGGGCGGAGCTTCAGGGACGAACAGTCACCTGACGACGGCCTGCGTCACGGCGGCTGACCAGTCGTAGTCCAGCATGGGCTCGCCGCCGAGGGGAAGAATCCCGACAACGATCGCGGCCAGGGTGAGCGTCGCAAGGGTCATGCCGAGCAGCCGTCCAGGCCTACGACCAGACATCAGTGCGCTCCTGTCGGCAGGGGGAAGACGATGGAGATTCCACGATGGTGCCACAGGCGCGTCGGGCGTGAGAAGTCGTGACAGGCGAGGTCGGACCACCCGCTCGGGGAGAGCGGACCGTCTGGTTGCCGACAATGGGCCATGTGGCCAGGTCATCCCGACATGGTCGGGCCTCCATTCCCGCAGAAACGACCAAGGTCGCAAACGGGCGGTACCGAGCATAGCCACACGTCTCGCCTCACGGAAGGGCGGGCATGCGGAGAGCCACCTGATCACCACCCGCCGACACATCGACCACCATACCTTCTCCCGCCATCCGGAGTCCGACCGGCGGCCCGGCTTTGTCGACTCACGGATCCAACCCTCCCCGCCGGCAGGCTCGACCCTTTGTCGACAGGGGCCACTCGCCCCGAGCGTGGTGGAACGGCCTCGTCCGGGCCGGGGTGCCGCTGGTACGCCTGAATCACGGGAGGGGGCGGGTTCGCCGGAGGCCGGTCGCGCACCACACGGTCGACTTCTCCGGCGTCTCCTCGCCCCACGGAAGAAGCCCTTGACCAGGTTCTAGCTGGTCAAGGGCTTCGTCTTGCACCTGGTGGCGGGTAGAGGATTCGAACCCCTGTAGCTTTCGCGACGGATTTACAGGGCGTCCGTGATCTTGGGTGGGGCATAGTCACTGAGCTGCTGTTTCTGCCTTCCAACCGCCCGTCCGAGGGAGAGCCGCCCACCATCTGCCCACGGATGGAACTTTGCCCCCAGGACGCCGCTCGCGGTTACAGCGTCATCCGAACCGACTCGATGAGATGCCAACTCGCGATGCTCGCCACCGTCGCCACCGCGGCGGCCATCAAGAAGACCCGCAGTGAGACCGGCGGCCGGCGGAGCCGTAACGCAACGAGGGCGGCTGCTGCCGCAAGGAGAAGTTGCACCGTTGCCGCCCCCAGCCTCGTCCAGACGAAGGAATCCATGGGACCGAGCCAGACGAACGCGATGTAGAGGAGGGTGTAGGCCGCCTCCCCGGCAAGCAGCCCGAGCGCTACGCCGAGAGCCATGCCGGCGTTGCGGGTAGTACCCGTCCTGAGTACGTGGGCGAAGTAGCCAAGCACCAATCCGCCAAGCAACGAACCAGCCAGCCAGAAGGCCGACGCCCGCATGGTGGAGCCGAGGCCGTCCGGTGGTGGCGCCGAACCGCTGAGCCACTGCCGACTCAGCGAGGCGACGAGGCTGTAGTAGGTCAGAGTCGCCAGGGCGAGTGTGCCGACCCCAGCGACCAGAGCTGATCTCAAGGTCGCGGCGTAGTAGCTCACGGCGAGGGCCACGGCGGCCCAGGCGAATCCCGAACTGAAGGCTGGTACGAGGAGCCTGCCCACAGCTTCCGGCACGAGATCGGCAGTGAATGCGGCCATCCCCAGGGCGACTCCCGCGAGAACCGGGGGAAGCACCTCACGCCGCACCGGCCGTCTGCCGAGGGCCTTCAACTCCGTCATTCGGACACCGCCGGATAATCGAGGTTCACTGTGCTCCGCCATCATCCGAGGGCGTCGCCGATCTTGTCGTTCATGGTGTCGTCTCCCCCGTCAATGCAGTTGGCGTAGACCCGGAGCAGGACGGCGACGCCGTGGCCCAGGCGCCGGGCGACCTCGGTCGGCGGGACGCCGGCATTCAGCCAGAGCGAGGCAGCTGCGTGACGCAGGTCGTACGGACGGCGTACGAGAGGCGAGGCCACCTGCGCCTCGGTGAGCGCCCTCTCCCGGGCGAGCTTCCACCACCGGTCGTACACCGACTCGGAGAGCGGCCCGCCGTGCAGGCCACGGAAGAACCGGCCGTCCGGGCCGACGCCGTGATTCTCGATGTGCGCGCACAGCAGCTGGACGAGCCGGGGCGGGATCGGGACGGTCCGGGTCTCCTGCCGCGCCCGGTGCTTGAGGCCGCGCCGCTCGTGCGACTCGCCGTCATCCGTCCAGTGCGACCCGGCCCGCGGCGAGGTGCCCGCGAGCACCAGGCGGCCCCAGCGGTATTCGATCTTCTCGTGATCGCACGACGCCGAAGGCTTGACCGCCACCAGGTCGTCGAAGTCGGCCCCGCAGGCCAGGCAGCGCCCGGGAAGGTCGCAGTCTTCCCGCCGTAGGTCCGCCGCTTCTGAGGGCCGCATCCCGGCGTAGTAGAGGCAGCCGAAGAACGCGGTGACCTTGTCGGCCCGTTTGCCGAGAGATTTCACCGCCTCCAGCAGCGTGGCGACCTGGGCCGGGTTCGCTACCACCCGCCGGTCAATCGACTGCGCAACCTCGGGGGCGGTCCACTGCACCCGGTCGACCGGGTTGGAGTCGATCAGCTCCAGCTCGACGGCGTACCCGAGCACGTTGTAGAAGGTGGCCCGCTTGCGCTGGACGGTGGAGGCAGCCGCCGGCTTGCCGTCGAGGCGCACGCAGAGGCTGTCGAGAACGCGGCGGACCATCGCGGGCGAGTCCAGCTCGACGACCGGCAGGGACGCGGTTTCCAGCCAGGCCAGCGCCGCCGCATGCTCGGTCGGAATCTCCTCGGACCAGCGGCGAGGGTTCAAGCCGTAGAGGTACAGGGCTTCACGGAGCAGGGCGTCATGCGGGCGACCCCGCCGGTTCGGCCGGGTCAGGGTCACCGTGATGGAGGTCAGCGCCTCGACGATCGACCGCCGGGTCTTGGCCGCCGCTCGGGGCCACTTCATCTCGACGTACGCACGGCTGTGCGCGTACCAGGTGGTGGTGTTTTTGGTCCTAACCTCAGAGACTGGACGGCCGGTGGCCGGGTCGAAGGGCTCTCCCGCGTTGGCCGCCTGGACCAGCTCGGCGCGGAACGAGTGCGCCAGGGCCTTGGTACGGAACATCTCCTCGTGACGCTGGCCGCTCACTGCCCAGCGGACCCGCCACGGTCGAGCTTTCCGGTCGGCACGTTTGGTGATCTCCCAGATCTGGACCTCGTAGCTCTTCATGCGGCGTCCTGCTCCAGGTCACCGAGCCACCGACCGAGCGCCGACCGGCGGACCCGCAGTTGCCCGTTCGGGAGTTTGATTACCCGTGGTCCCTTGCCGGTCTGCCGCCAGTAGAACCAGGTCGAGCGCGATACGCGCAGCTCGGCGAGCACTTCCGGCACGGTCAACAGTTCCTCGTTCAATGCGACTCCTCCCCCATGTGCTGCGCGTCGTGCTGAGTTGCCGAAAGATCTGAGGACTCCTGGGCGGCCCGGTCCTTGGCGGCGAGTAGTTCGGTCCGCCAGCGGGCGCGTTCGCTGATGGAGCGCATGAGTCGGTGGGTCAGGGGGCCGACGTCGGGGTCGTCGGGTCGGGCGAGTTCCCAGGCGTGCCGGACCCGTTCGGTGGTGTCGGCCTGGTCGTCGACGAGCTGCCCGGCGTCGCCGCTGGCCGTGGTGCTGTCGGTGGTGGTGCCGAGCAGTGCTCGGACCCAGGCGCGTACGTCGTGTTTGTGGTCGGCGAGGGTTTTGCCGGACCAGTCGCGGGAGATGAGGATGCGCCGGCCGCCGATGCCGAGGGTGTCGCGTTGGTGGACCTTGCCCTTGCAGCGGCCGGGCTTGAGCTTTGCGTGTGCCTTCTTGGGCTGGACGCCGTAGAGCAGCCAGTTGGCACACCGGTCGGTACACGGAGTGACCCGCAGTTCCCGCCACAGCCGGTCCAGGTGTGCCCGTTGCCGGTCGGTGGTCGCCTTGTGGCAGTCGCCGGTGTTCTTGGTGATGTACTTCGTGACGTACCGGATGGTGCGCTCGGCGTCTTCGGTCCCGGGCATGACGCCGCGGGCGTCGACCTGGGCGCCGAAGCGGACCACGTGCACGGGTTCGGCGTCGGGGTCGTTGTCGATGGTGTCGAGGGCTTCCGTCCAGGTGGTCAGCGGCTGGCGGGTGTCTGGGTCGACCCACCCTGCGGCCTGCTCGTCCCAGACGGGGAGGCGGTCGAGGGTGTAGCGCTGGACGTCGACCGGGGGCCACCACACCTGGTGGTAGGTCGCGGCGGCGACGGTGCGCAGGACGTCGCGGGGGATGGTGCCTCGGATGGCGAAGTGGGCGTGTGGGGCGAGTCGGCGTTGGGGCTCGACGCAGCCGGCGTATTGGACGTTCCAGCCTTCGCAGCGGCGCAGGTTCTGCCAGAACCGGTCGAGCAGCCGGGGGAAGTGCACGGCGTCCCAGGCGGCGCGGCGGTAGTCGTATCGGTCGGGGTTGACCGGGGTGCCGTCGGGGCGGACCGGGCCGTACGAGTCGAGGGTGAGCGTGAGCCACATCGACGGCCGGTAGGTGGTGCCGTCCGGGGCGGTGTACGTCTTACCGACGGTGCGCCGCTCGACCTTGCGCCGGGGCAGGTCGGGTGCGTCCTGACGGCGTTTGGTGGAGCGCTTGCGCCGGCGGCCGGGTTCGTCGTCTTGGTCGTCGTCGACGCTGCTGTGGGGTGGTCCGACGCGCCCGCGCAGGCCCTCAGCGGCGATGGCCTCTTCGACTTCGCGGATGGCTTCGTCGATGTCGGCGACCTGGTCCCATTGGGCGGCGCGGACCGCCTCGTCACGGGCGAACTCCAGGTGTGCGCGGAAGAGGATCAGTGACTTCTGCGCCTCGGTGGCTGGTTCGGGGCCGGGTAGGGGTTCGTCGTCGCGGTGCCAGCCTTCGCGGATCTGGGCCTGCCGCAGCCGGCGGTTCTTCTTGGCGCAGGGCGGGCATTTGTCTTCGCGGGTGGCGCCGCAGGGCAGGTCGATGACCTCGGTCAGTCCGGTGTCGAGGTCGGTGCGGCGCATGGCGAGGGGGCGGACGCAGACGCCGTACTCGATGGCGATCTGCTTGAGCACGTCGACCGAGCGGGGCAGCGCCATGCGGGCCGCCCGCGACCCCGGCCGAGGAGCAACCGGGGCCGGGGTGGCGGGGG
>NZ_SMKD01000095.1 GCF_004348595.1 Micromonospora sp. KC723 | reverse complement strand
GCCGGGGGGCGGGCCCGGGCTCCACCGGGCGGCGCTGCTCCGGCTGCCGGCCGTGCTCGGGCCGCACCGGGCTGGTCGGCGGCCGGTGTCCGGCGTCGCGGTCCGGGCGTGGCCAGGGCTCGCGGTACGCCTCGCCGGGCGGTGACGCCTCCCGGGGTCGCCGGTCCGGGTACGTCTCGCTCCGGGCGGCCGTCTCGTGCCAGGGTCCGCGTTCCTCGGCGCGTCGGCGTTCGTCGGCCGGGGACCGCCCGTCGGGCCGGTGGTACCCGTCGGCGTGGGGACGCGGGTCGAGGTGCCCGGGACCGTGGTGTCCGCGCGGCCACCGGTCGGCGGGCTGCCGGGACGGCTGCCGGTGACCGTCCTGTCCGTGGGGGCCGCGGCGGTGCGGCGGCACCTCGTCCGGCTCGGGCAGCCAGCCCGGCTCGACGCCCCGGGCCGGTTCGGGCCGGGGGCCGGGGGAGACGGGTGTGACTCCGGACGCCGGGCGCGGCGGCCAGCCGTCGCGCCGGTCGGATCCGCCGCGGTCGCGGTGCCAGGCGGCCTCGCGGGGCCGCTCGGTCGGAGCGGGGCGGAAACCGGCGGGGCCGTGCTGTCGGTCCGGCTCGGGCTGGCGGCGTTCCCGCCTCCAGATCTGTTCGCCGGCCGGCGGCCGGTACGGCTCGTCCTCGGGTCGGTCGCCGGCCGGGCGGGACAGCCTGTCGTCGTGGTCGGTCCAGGACCGCCCGAGGTACGTGCCGTCGGGGCGGGTGGGGGCCAGCGGAGGCACCTCCGCGCGGCCGATCACCGGGGAGCGCCCGCGCGGCGGGGGCGGCGTGTGCCGGGTGCCGAGGTCGCCGGGATAACGCTGGCCGGGGAACTGCGGGTGCCACTCGGTGGTCGGCTCCACCACCCAGGAGGGGTCGGCCGGGTCGTGCCAGCGGTCGCGGTAGCCGCCGCTCATCGAGGGCCCTCGACGCCGGGCGTGCGGCGCGGCCCGATGCCCGGCTCGCGTCGCTCGCTCACGGCGGTGTCACCTCGTTGGAAATTGTCGTGCGGGGGCCCTCACCTGCCGGTAAAGTCGCCCGGCCCGGCACGGCATGCTGCGGATGGAGGGTAGCGAGGTGGGCTCGGTCACCGCCACTGTGGCATCGCCCACGGACTCAAACGTTATCCTCTGGTTCCGGACATTTGGCGCGATATCGCTATCCGGTTTCCGACGATACGCCACCTACCGACAGGCCGCCCTGGCGGGCGTCGTCACCAACACGGTCTTCGGGTTCCTCAGGTGCTACGTGTTGCTCGCCGTGGCCGGTGAGGCGGGCGCTGCCGCCGGATACGACCGGGCGCAGCTCGCCACCTTCGTCTGGGCCGGGCAGGGGCTGCTCGCCGTGGTGCTGCTGTGGGGCTGGACGGACCTGGCCGACCGGATCCGCACCGGCGACATCGCCGGCGACCTGCTCCGCCCGGTGCACCCGGTCACCAGCTACCTCGCCACCGACCTCGGCCGCGCCGGGTACGCGGTGCTGGCCCGGATGCTGCCGCCGATCCTCATCGGGCCGCTCTTCTTCGACGTCCACCTGCCCGCCCGCTGGCCCACCGTCCCGCTCTTCGCCGGCTCGGTGGTGCTCGCCGTGGTGCTCTGTTTCGCCTGCCGATTCCTGGTCAACGCCACCGCGTACTGGCTTCAGGACGTACGCGGGCCGATGATGCTGTGGATGCTCGCCTCCGGGGTGCTGGCCGGGCTCTACTTCCCGCTGCGCTTCCTGCCCGAGGGGCTCCAGCGGGTCCTCTGGTTCGGCACGCCGTTCCCGAGCCTGTTGCAGACCCCGCTCGACGTGCTGGTCGAGCGCGACCCGACGGCCGTCCAGGTGGGGCTGGTCGCCCTCCAGGCCGGCTGGGCGGTGCTGCTGTTGGTCACGTGCCGGCTGGTGCAGCGCCGGGCCGAGCGGCGGCTGGTGGTGCAGGGTGGCTGAGGCCGGCGGGACGCTGGCCGCGTACCGGGCGCTGCTGCGGGCGCAGGCGCGCGCCCAGACCGCCTACCGGACCTCCTTCGTGATCGACCTGCTGGGCAACGTCGGGGCCACCGTCTTCGACGTGGTCACCGTCCTGGTGCTCTACGGCGTGACCCGGGAGTTGGGCGGCTTCACCCTGCGCGAGACGCTGGTGATGGTCGGTCTCACCGCGTTCGCCTTCGCCACCGCCGACCTGCTGGTCGGCAACATCGAGCGGCTGCCCCGGTACGTGCGCACCGGGCTGCTCGACGCCGTGCTGCTGCGCCCGCTCGGCGCGCTGCCCCAGTTGCTGCTGATGGACCTGCCGCTGCGCAAGGTCTCCCGTGGGCTGTTCGGCCTGGCGGTGTGGGTCACCGCGCTGGCCGGGGCCGGGATCGAGTGGACCCCGTCCCGGGTGGTGCTGGCCGTCGTCGCCCCGCTCGCGGGGGTGCTCTTCTTCGGCTCGGTCTTCGTGGCCACCGCCACCGTGTCGTTCTTCTGGGTCGAGTCCGCGGAGCTGGCCAACTCGGTCACCTACGGCGGGCGGGACTTCACGTCGTACCCGGTCACGGTCTTCGCGGGCTGGTTCCGCGCGGCCTTCGCGTACGGTCTGGGGTTCGCCTTCGTCAGCTACCAGCCGGCGCTGGCGCTGCTCGGCCGCGCCGACCCGCTCGGCCTGCCGGCCTGGGCCGGCTGGGCCGCGCCGGGCGTGGCGCTGGTCGCGCTCGCCGGCGCCGGCGCGGCGTGGCGCGTCGGTGTCCGCCACTACCGGAGTACGGGGTCATGAGCCTGGTCATCGAGGCGCAGGGGCTGCGCAAGGAGTTCACGGTACGGGTGAAGGCCGGCCGGCTGCGTCGCGAGAGGCGCCGCGTCATCGCCGTGGACGGCATCGACCTGCGGGTCGAGCGGGGCGAGCTGCTCGGTTACATCGGCCCGAACGGCGCCGGCAAGTCCACCACGCTGAAGATGCTCACCGGCGTGTTGACCCCGTCGGCGGGGCAGGTCCGGGTCTGCGGGCTGCGCCCGGTGCCCCAGCGGACCCGGCTGGCGCTCGGCATCGGCGTGGTCTTCGGCCAGCGGTCCCAGCTCTGGTGGGACCTGCCGCTGCGCGACTCGTTCGACCTGCTCCGGCACGTCTACCGGGTGCCGGCAGCCGAGCACGCGGCCCGGCTGCGCCGCTGCCGGGGTCTGCTCGACCTGGACGGCTTCCTGGACATTCCGGTCCGGCAGCTCTCCCTCGGGCAGCGGATGCGCGGCGAGCTGACCGCCGCGCTGCTGCACGGCCCGCGGGTGCTGTTCCTCGACGAGCCGACGATCGGCCTGGACGTGGTGAGCAAGCAGGCGGTCCGGGGCTTCCTCGCCGAGCTGGGCCGGGCCGGCGACACCACGCTGGTGCTCACCACGCACGACCTGGCCGACATCGAGCGGCTGTGCCGCCGGCTGGTGGTGATCGACCACGGCCGGGTGGTGCACGACGGCACGATCGCCGAGCTGCACCGCCGGTACGGTTCCCGCCGTCTGGTCGTCGCCGAGCTGGACGCCGCGCTGGTCACGCCGCCGGCGCTGCCCGGCGCGCCGCTGGAGCGCGTCGAGGCCGACGGGCGTCGCCTGGTGTACGCGCTGGACTCGGCGGGTGTGGCGGAGGTGGTGGCCGGGCTGGCCGGCCTGGCCACACTGCGCGACATCTCGATCCTGGAGCCGGACATCGAGGACGTGGTGGCCCGGCTCTACCGGACGCCAATCCACTCGGATTGACCGACGGCCGGCCGCCCCCGGGCCGGCGGTCGGGTCAGATCTTGTCGCCGATGTTCACCCGAGGCGCGGGAGCGCGCATCCGGCGGAAGGTGATCGACCGCATGATCGCGTACAGGTAGAGCGACCCCATCCGCTCACCGCTGTTGGGGAACCGCTCCCGCACCAACTTCTTGATCCTGAGTGAGATCAGGATCGAATCGATCACCACGCCGAGCGCGAGCGCACCCCAGACCAGGTTCGACACCAGCCGGACCACCGGCGGCATCGCCTGGTTGGAGCCGATCAGCACGATCAGCGCGCCGCCGAAGAACCAGGTGCCGACCGTACGCCGGGAGTCGACCACGTTGCGGGCCAGCAGCCGCTCGGGACCGCGGTCCCGAGGACCGCCCTCGCGGCGGAACTCGGCGGCGGCCTCGGCGCGCGCCTTACGGCGCTGCTCCCGGGCCTCCTCCTTGGTCAGCGGCTTGACCGGCCCGGCGGGGCGGCGACCGGCGCCGGGACGCTTCGGGGTCTGGACCCCGAGCTCCTTCTTGCTCGGGGTGTAGCCCCGGGGACGCGCGGCGGACGGCTCCTCGGTCACCACCGAAGCGGTGGCGGAGGAGTCGGAGTCGGCGGACTTGCGGCGAAACAGCGACGGCACAGGTGAAGGGTAGCCACACCCGACCGCCCAGCGCACATCACGGTGCACCGGGCGGGGCTGGCGGGGGTGTCTCGGTTACGGGCGCTCGACGTGCGCGCCGAGGCTGGCGAGCTTCGCCTCGAAGTCCTCGTAGCCCCGGTTGATCAGGTCGACGCCGTACACCCGGGAGGTGCCCTCGGCGGCGAGTGCCGCGATCAGGTGGCTGAAACCGGCCCGCAGGTCGGGGATGACCAGGTCGGCGGCGTGCAGCTTGCTCGGACCGGCGATAACCGCCGAGTGCTTGAAGTTGCGCCGGCCGAAGCGGCACGGGGTCCCGCCGAGGCAGTCCCGGTAGACCTGGATGTTGGCGCCCATCGAGTTCAGCGCCTCGGTGTAGCCCAGCCGCTGCTCGTAGACCGTCTCGTGGACGATCGACAGGCCACGGGCCTGGGTCAGCGCGACGACCAGCGGCTGCTGCCAGTCGGTCATGAAGCCCGGGTGCACGTCGGTCTCCAGCGCGACGGCGTTGAGCTCGCCGCCCGGGTGCCAGAACCGGATGCCACCCTCCTGGCCCGCGTCGCCGAGCTTCGGCGGGCGGGAGTCGGTCACCTCGTACGCGCCGCCCACGGAGCGGAAGATGTTCAGGAAGGTCATCATGTCGACCTGCTGCGCGCCGAGCACCTCGACGTGGCCGCCGGTGGCCAGCGCGGCCGCCGCCCAGCTCGCCGCCTCGATCCGGTCGGGGATCGGCCGGTGCGTGTAGCCGCTGAGCCGCTTCACGCCCTGGATCTCGATCACCCGGTCGGTGTGCACCTTGATGATCGCGCCCATCTTCTGCAGGATGCAGATCAGGTCGATGATCTCCGGCTCGACCGCGGCGTTGCGCAGCTCGGTCACGCCCTCGGCCATCACCGCGGTCAGCAGCACCTGCTCGGTCGCGCCCACGCTGGGGTACGGCAGGGCGAACTTCGTGCCGTGCAGCCCGTTCGGCGCAGACAGGTGCAGCCCCTCCGGGGTCTTCTCCACCGTCGCGCCGAACTCCCGCAGCGCCTGGAGGTGGAAGTCGATCGGGCGGGGGCCGATGTGGCAGCCGCCCAGGTCCGGGATGAAGGCGTGACCGAGCCGGTGCAGCAGCGGCCCGCAGAACAGGATCGGGATACGGCTGGAGCCGGCGTGCACGTTGATCTGGTCGGTGCTGGCGCTCTCGACGTTCGACGGGTCGAACACCAGCTCGCCGTCCTCGTCACCGTCGCTGACCTTCACCCCGTGCAGGCCGAGCAGGCCGCGGACGACCTCGACGTCACGGATGCGCGGGACGTCGAACAGCCGGCTGGGGGTGTCGCCCAGCAGGGCCGCGACCATTGCCTTCGAAACGAGGTTCTTCGCGCCGCGCACGCGGATCCGCCCTTCCAGCGGAGTGCCTCCGTGTACGACCAGGACGTCGTTGGTCAACGCAACCTCCAGCGCGTCGGGTGGTGCCTGTGTCGAGGGATCGGGCCAGCTGGCCGAGCAGCGGTCGGCTGTCCAGCTACCCGCACCGGGATGGGCGCGAAACGGCCCACGAATGTGTCGCCCCGGCAGCATAGCCCTCTGTGACGGAAATGGAATCGGTCACATCACCAGCGACGGCACGAACCGGCGCTTCCGGTGCGTATCTGTGTCAGCGATGTGACTGTAGGTGACTACGCCGCGGTGGGCGGCGGGGTGTCGGCACCCGGCAACGCGAGCATCTGGTCCAGCGCCACCCGGGCGTGGTGCGCGGTGTCCCGGTCGACGGTGATCTGGTTCACCACCCGGCCGGCGACCAGCTCCTCCAGGGCCCACACCAGGTGCGGCAGGTCGATCCGGTTCATCGTCGAGCAGTAACAGACCGCCCGGTCCAGGAACATGACCTGCTTGTCCGGGTGGGCCAGCGCCAACCGGCGGACCAGGTTGAGCTCGGTGCCCACCGCCCACGCGGAGCCGGCCGGGGCTGCCTCGATGGTCTTGATGATGTACTCGGTGGAGCCGACGAAGTCGGCAGCGGTGACCACCTCGTGCCGGCACTCCGGGTGCACCAGCACGTTGACCCCCGGCACCCGCTCCCGCACGTCGTTGACGCTGTCCAGCGTGAAGCGCCCGTGCACCGAGCAGTGCCCCCGCCACAGGATCATCCGGGCGTCGCGCAGCTGCTCCGGGCTGAGCCCGCCCCCCGGCTTGTGCGGGTCGTAGAGCACGCAGTCGTCCAGCGAGAAGCCCATCTCCAGCACCGCCGTGTTGCGGCCCAGGTGCTGGTCGGGCAGGAAGAGCACCTTCGTGCCCTGCTGGTACGCCCAGTCCAGGGCCCGCTTCGCGTTCGACGAGGTGCAGACCACACCGCCGTTGCGCCCGACGAAGCCCTTGATGTCCGCCGAGGAGTTCATGTACGTCACCGGGACGGTGTCGCCCGCGATGCCCAGTTCGGCCAGCACGTCCCAGGCGGTCTCGACCTGCGACAGCACCGCCATGTCCGCCATCGAGCAGCCGGCGGCCAGGTCCGGCAGGATCACCTTCTGGGTGTCGGCGGTGAGGATGTCGGCGCTCTCGGCCATGAAGTGCACGCCGCAGAAGACGATGTACTCCGCGTCCGGTCGGGCGGCGGCCTCCCGGGCCAGCTTGAACGAGTCGCCGGTCACGTCGGCGAACTGGATCACCTCGTCGCGCTGGTAGTGGTGGCCCAGCACGAACACCGTGCTGCCGAGCGCGGCCTTCGCCGCCGCCGCGCGGGCCACCAGGTCGGGGTCGCTCGGCGCGGGCAGGTCACCCGGACACTCCACGCCACGTTCCGTGGCGGGGTCGCTGCCGCGCCCGAGGAGCAGCAGGGCAGTGGCGGTGTTGGAGGGTTCGGCCCAGGTCGAAGTCACGCCTCCCATGGTCCCACAGCGTGGCTGCGGCGCAGCCGCCAGCGGTGTGGCCTGCCACACTGCCAGGCATGCGCGTGCTGCTCTGCCCCGACAAGTTCGCCGGCACCCTGGCGGCCCACGAGGTCGCCGCCGCCGTCGCCGACGGCTGGCGCGAGGTCGCCACCGGCGACGACCTGTTGATCCGACCCCTCGCCGACGGCGGTCCGGGCTTCGTCGCGGTGCTCGCCGACGCGCTCGGCGGCCGCCGGATCCCGGTGCCGACCCTCGACCCGCTCGGCCGGCCCGCCGACGGTGAGATCCTGCTCACCGACGACGGCACCGCCTACCTGGAGAGCGCCCAGGCCTGCGGGCTGCACCTGCTCGCCGCGGCCGAACGCGACCCGAAGGCCACCACCTCGTACGGGCTCGGGACGCTGGTCGCCGCCGCGGTCGAGCACGGGGCCCGCACGGTGGTCGTCGGGCTGGGCGGTTCCGGCACCAACGACGGTGGCGCCGGCATGCTCACCGCGCTCGGCGTCACCCCGCTCGACGGCGCCGGCCGGGCCCTGCCGTACGGCGGGGCGGCACTGGCCGGCGTCGCCGGGCTCGACGGCGCGCCCCGGCTGCGCGGGGCCACCCTGGTCGCCGCCACGGACGTGGACAATCCGTTGCTCGGACTGCACGGCGCCAGCAACGTGTACGGCCCGCAGAAGGGCGCCACCCGCGAGGACGTGCTGCTGCTCGACGCCGCGCTGGAGCGCTGGGCCGCGGTGCTGGAAGAAGACCTGCCCGGCTGCCCGCCCGGGCTGGGCGCGTTGCCCGGCGGCGGGGCGGCCGGCGGGCTCGGCGCGGCGATCCTCGCCCTCGGCGGACGCTGTGAGTCCGGCATCGACCTGGTCACCCGGGCGATCGGGCTGGACGCCGCCCTCGACGCCGCCGATCTGGTGGTCACCGGGGAGGGCTCCTTCGACCACCAGTCGCTGCGCGGCAAGGTGGTCGCCGGCGTCGCCGGCGCGGCCCGGGACCGGGGGGTGCCGTGCGTGGTGCTGGCGGGACGGGTGAGCACCGGGCGACGGGAGGCGGCCTCCGCCGGGGTCACCGAGGCGTACAGCCTGGTGGAGCACTTCGGCGGCGAGGAACGCGGCGGGGTGGAGGCGGCGATGGGTCGCCCGGCGGAGGGGCTGCGGGCGCTGGGCGCCCGGCTGGCCCGGCAGTGGAGCCGCTGACGCCGTCGTGCCGGCAGTCGCCGGGGGCGGCGGTCACGCCACCCGGGTGACCACGGCCCGGGCGGCGTACCATCGGATCTGGACCACACCGGGAATCACTGGCCGACGCGCGCTGTTGGCCAGTGCGTCCGGACCCATACCGCGCAGGGAGATTTCCACGTGACCACGCCAGCGCAGACCGAGTCGACCGAGGCCAAGGCCCCTACTTCCGTCGTCCTCACCGACGTCGCGGCGCAGAAGGTCAAGGCCCTGATCGAGCAGGAGGGCCGCGACGACCTGCGGCTCCGTGTCGCGGTGCAGCCCGGTGGCTGCTCCGGCCTGCGGTACCAGCTCTTCTTCGACGAGCGCTCGCTCGACGGTGACGTCGTCGCCGACTTCGGTGGGGTCGAGGTCGTCGTCGACCGGATGAGCGCCCCCTACCTGGCCGGGGCGACCATCGACTTCGCCGACCGGATCGACGCCCAGGGCTTCACCATCGACAACCCGAACGCGGGCAGCTCCTGCGCCTGCGGCGACTCGTTCAGCTGAGTCGACCGCCTGCCACACGGCGGGGCCGTCCCTTCGGGGGCGGCCCCGCCGCCGCTTTCCGGCCGCCGGCATGTCCCGGCCCGCCGCCGGTGTGGGGTCGAACGGCATCACCTGCGCCGACCTGCGCTTTCCCCCGTGCGATGGCCCCGATGTGCGGCAGGTTGGGTCGATCGCGGCCCGGTGGCCCCGGTGGCCCGGCGGTGACGGGCAGCCGGCCGGCGGGTGGCGGTTGGTCGACCGACCCTCGACCGGGGTGCCCGCCGGACCGGTAGGCTGACCGGCGCCGTGCTCCCGACCCCGAGGGTTGACATGAAGATCGCCGTGACCGGCTCGATCGCGACCGACCACCTGATGAGCTTCCCGGGCCGCTTCGCCGACCAGCTCATCGCCGACCAGTTGCACAAGGTGTCGCTGTCGTTTCTCGTGGACGACCTGGTGCTGCGCCGGGGCGGGGTCGCCGCCAACATCGCCTTCGGCATGGCCCAGCTGGGGCTGCGCCCGGTGCTGCTCGGCGCGGTCGGCGCCGACTTCGCCGACTACCGGTCGTGGCTGGAGCGGCACGGCGTGGACTGCGACTCCGTGCACGTCAGCGACGTGGCGCACACCGCCCGCTTCGTCTGCACCACCGACACCGACATGTGCCAGATCGCCTCCTTCTACGCCGGCGCGATGAGCGAGGCCCGCAACATCGAGCTGGCCCCGGTCGCGCAGCGTCTCGGTGGACTCGACCTGGTGCTGGTCAGCGCGAACGATCCCGAGGCGATGATCCGCCACTCCGCCGAGTGCCGGCAGCGCGGCTTCCCCTTCGTCGCCGACCCGTCCCAGCAGCTCGCCCGGATGGAAGGCGACCAGGTGCTCGGCCTGATCGACGGGGCCGACTACCTGATGACCAACGACTACGAGAAGTCGCTGCTGCAGAGCAAGGCCGGCCTGACCGACGCGCAACTGCTCGACCGGGTGAAGGTACGGGTCACCACGCTCGGCAAGGACGGCGCGGAGATCGCCGGCCGGGACTTCCCGACCATCCACGTGCCGATCGCCCGCGAGATCAAGGCCGCCGACCCGACCGGCGTCGGGGACGGCTTCCGGGCCGGTTTCTTCGCCGCGCTGTCCTGGGGCCTGGGCCTGGAGCGCGCCGCCCAGGTCGGTTCGCTGCTGGCGACGCTGGTGCTGGAGACCGTCGGCACCCAGGAGTACGAGGTGCGCCGCGACCTGTTCGTCAAGCGCCTCGCCGAGTCGTACGGCGACGCCGCCGCCGAAGACGTCCGGCCGCACCTGCTGCCATGACCGCCGTACCCGCCGCCGGCCAGGTGCTGGTCGTGTTCGCCGGCCTGCCGGGCGTGGGGAAGAGCACCCTCGCCGGGCGGGTCGGCGCGGCCCTGCGGGCGCCCGTGCTCCCCGTCGAGCCGGTCGAGCGGGCGCTGGCCCGGTACGGCCTGGTCGGCGACGTGCCGGAGACGGCCGCGTACCAGGCGGTGGAAGGCCTCGCCGAGGTGCAGCTCGGGCTCGGTCTGAGCGTGGTGGTGGACGCGGTCAACCCGGTGGCCAGCGCCCGCGGGCTCTGGCGCGACCTGGCCGAGCGGGTCGGGGTGCCGCTGCGGATGATCGAGGTGCACTGCGGGGACGTGGCGGAGCACCGCCGCCGGGTCGAGGCCCGGCTGCCGGCCGAGCCGGACCCGTTGCGCCCCACCTGGGAGCAGACTCTGGTCCGCCGGGCCGAGTACGAGCCGATCATCGGCCCGCGCCTGGTGGTCGACACCGCCGTGGACGTCGACCCGCTGCCGGGAGTCCTCAGCTACCTGAGCTGACCCCTCGACGGGTCAGTGGGTGCGGCGGACGTCGTACCCGGGGCCGTCCGGCACCGCGGCCACGAACTCCTGCCCCCGCATCCGGCACCAGGCCGGGATGTCCACCGCGGCGGCCGGATCGTCGGCGAGCACCCGCAGCACCGAGCCGACCGGCAGCCCGGGCAGCCGGCGGGCCAGCGCGATCACCGGCAGCGGGCAGCGCTGCCCCCGGCAGTCCAGTACCTGCGCCGGCCCGCTCACAGCCCGACCACCCCCGCCTCGGCGCGCAGCCCGGCCACGATCCCCGGCAGCTCGGCCAGGAACCGCTCGACGTCGGCCTCGGTGGTCTCCCGGTGCAGCGACACCCGCACGTTGCCGTGCGAGAGCACCCCCATCGCCTCCAGCACGTGCGACGGGCGCAGCGTGGACGAGGTGCAGGAGGAACCGGAGGAGACCGCGAAGCCGCGCCGGTCCAGCGCGTGCGACAGCGCCTCGCCGTCGACGTACAGGCAGGAGAAGGTGACCAGGTGGGGGAGGCGGTCGGTCGGGTCGCCGACCACCTCCACGTCCGGCACCTCGGCGGCGACCCGGGCCCGGATCCGGTCCACCAGCGGCGTCAGCCGCGCCGCCTCCGCCGCCGCGTCGGCCGCCGCCGCGCGCAGGCTCGCCGCCGCCGCCACCACCGCCGGCAGGTTCAGCACCCCCGGGGTACGCCCCGACTCCCGCTCGTCGGCCGGCCAGGGCGACTCCCAGCGGGTGCCCTTGCGGACCACCAGCAGCCCGACACCGGGGGGTCCGCCCCACTTGTGGGCGCTGGCGGTGAGCACCGACCAGCCCTGCGGCGCCGCCGTCCGCCCCACCACCTGGGCGGCGTCGACGTACAGCGGCACCCCGGCGGCGGCGCACAGCTCGGCCGCCGCGGCGACCGGCTGGACGGTGCCCACCTCGTGGCTGGCGGCGATCAGCGCGGCCAGCGCCACCCCGGGCGTCCGCACCGCCTCCGCCCAGCAGGTCAGATTGAGCCGGCCGACCCGGTCCACCGCGACGGCGTGCGCCGTGCCGCCGCCGGCCACGTGCCGCTCGGCGGCGTGCAGCACCGCCGAGTGCTCGATCGCGGAGTGCACCAGGGCCGCCCCGGCCCGCCGCCGCCCGGCCAGGCCGCCGAGCACGGCGGAGTGCGCGGCGGTCGTACCGCTGGGGGTGAAGGAGAGTTCGTCGGCGCGGACGCCGATCGTCGCCGCGGTGGCCTCGCGCGCGGCGTCGAGGAGCTGTCGGGCGCGGCGGGCCTGCGTGTACAACCGGGCGGGGTCGGCCCAGCCGTCGTCGAGGGCGGCCAGCAGCGCCTGCCGGGCGACCGGGTGCAGCGGCGCGGCGGTGGCCGCGTCCAGGTAGACCGGGGTAGGGCTCACGGCCGCCACGCTATCGCGGCGGCACGCCCACGATCTCCCCGATGGGGGCGGACAGCGACCCCAAGACGGTCCAGCCCGTCATGGTCGAGTAATCTGCGACCGTCGGTGACGCCTTTGCCGTCGGTGCTGAGAGAGAAGCGACCGCGGCGCGCTAGGGAGGCAGGACCAGGTGGTCGCAAGGAGTTCGGAGGTACGGCCGTCGGCCGTACGGGACAGCGCCGCACCGCAGGCCGGTGGACGCCGGCGGCGCGGTGTTGGTCGGCTCGCCGGGCTCGGTCTCGGCGGAGCTGCGCTGCTGGTTCTGCTCACCGGGTGTGACGTCGGCCGGACGGTGGACGGCTTCGGTTGGCCCCAGGGCGGCATCACGCCCGAGTCGCACCGCATGTACGACCTGTGGATCGCCTCCTGCATCGCCGCCCTCGCGGTCGGTGTCTTCGTGTGGGGCCTGATCTTCTGGTGCGTGGTGCGCTACCGCAAGCGCGGCAACGAGCTGCCGGTGCAGACCCGCTACAACATGCCGATGGAGTTCCTCTACACCATCGCGCCGATCCTGATCGTCTCGGTGCTCTTCTACTACACGGCGGTCGTGCAGACCGACGTGGTGCGGACGACGAAGAACCCGGACGTGACCGTCGAGGTCGTCGCCTTCAAGTGGAACTGGCAGTTCAACTACCGCGACGGCCAGGGCACCGAGGCCAACACCGTGGCCTCCGTGCTGGGCACCAGCGAGGTCATCCCGGTCCTCGTGCTGCCGACCAACCGGTCGATCCGGTTCGAGGAGACCAGCCGGGACGTGATCCACTCGTTCTGGGTGCCGGAGCTGCTGTTCAAGCGGGACGTCATGCCGGGCAGCATCCGCAACGTCTTCGAGGTCTCCAGGCTGGAGAGCGAGGGCGCGTACGTGGGCCGGTGCGCCGAGCTCTGCGGCAGTTACCACGCCTTCATGAACTTCGAGCTGCGGGTGGTCTCGCCGGAGAAGTTCGACCAGTTCCTCGCCGCGAAGCAGGACGGCAAGTCGACGCAGGAGGCGCTGGCCGCCATCGGCGAGGAGCCGTACGCGATCACGACCACGCCGTTCGAGACGCGGCGCAACACCGCCAACTTCAACCCCGACAACGTCTCGACCGGCGGAAACTGAGGTGCTGGCATGAAGACCGAGTGGCGCATCTTCCTGATCATCGCCGCGTTCCTCTTTGGCGCGACGATTCTCTACGGCGCCTGGACGTACGGTGACTCCGGCCAGGTCGAGTGGGTCGGCACGGTGGCCCTGCTGCTGTCGTTCCTGCTCTGCTCGATGTGCGGTGGCTTCTTCTGGTTCGTCTCCCGCCGTATCGACCTGCGCCCGGAGGACCGGCCGGACGGCGAGATCGCCGACGGCGCGGGCGAGATCGGCTTCTTCAGCCCGGGCAGCTACTGGCCGTTCGGCTTGGCGCTCGCCGCCGCGCTGGCCGGTCTGGGCCTGGTGTACTGGCAGTTCTGGCTGCTGGGGGCGGGCCTGGTGGCGGTGGTCTTCGCCGCGTGCGGGCTGCTCTTCGAGTACTACACCGGCACCCGGCGCACCGCCGAGCACTGACGCGCGCCGTACCGGAAGGCCCGACTCCGCGGGGAGTCGGGCCTTCCGTCGTACCCGAGGCCGGTGTCGACTGACCCGGCGCGGGCGCCGGGCCACGCGGCTGCGGCGGGCTGGCCGGCGTCGACCGGCCGGGCGGCGCCGGCTGTCAGGCGGCGTGGCGGTGCGGGGACCGGCGCCGCCGCCGCGCCAGGCGGGAGGCGCGCACGGCGACGGTGGCGACCAGCATCGCCGCGCCGCAGCCGGTGCAGGCGAGTTCGGGGCAGTCAGGGCCGTGCCCGTCCGCGCAGGGCGGCGTCTCGAACGGCCGGACGCCCCCGCAGGCGTCGCAGTACAGCTCGCGTTCCGACACGGGCGTCTCCTCTCATTCCGGTGTCCACCGACGGACATCGCCGCCATCGGTCGAAAACGGAAAATTACTCCCGTGTAGTTTCGCACGCCCCTCCGACACTTCCGGCCCGACGTCCCGGCTCAACCGGCGTCAGAGGGCGCGGGCGAGGTCGATCCAGCGGTCCAGCACAGCGGCGGCGGCCCCGGAGTCGATCGACTCGGCGGCCCGGTCCATCCCGGCCCGCAGCGCCTCGGTCAGGTCGCCGTCGAGCGGGCCCTGGGTGGACAGGGCGGCGGCGGCGTTCACCAGGACCGCGTCGCGTACCGGGCCGGTCTCGCCGGCCAGCAGTCGGCGGGTCACCTCGGCGTTGCGTGCCGCGTCGCCGCCACGCAGGTCGGCCAGGGCTGCCCGGGGCACGCCGAGGTCCGCCGCGTCCAGCAGCGCCTCCCGGACGGTGCCCTGCTGGGCCACCCAGACGCGGGTCGGCGCGGCGGTGGTGAACTCGTCCAACCCGTCCTCGCCGCGCAGCACCATGACCGAGTCGCCCCGGGCGGCGAAGACGGCGGCCATCACCGGGGCCATCCGGGCGTCGAAACAACCGACCGCGCCGGCCCGGGGACGGCCCGGGTTGGTCAGCGGGCCCAGGAAGTTGAAGAAGGTGGGCACCCCGACCTCGCGTCGGACCGGGCCGGCGTGCCGCATGCCCGGGTGGAACCGGGGGGCGAAGCAGAAACCGATGCCGGCCTCCGTGACGCAGCGGGCGACCTGCTCGGGCGCCAGATCCAGCGGGAGGCCGAGGAACTCCAGCAGGTCGGCGGCGCCGCAGGAGGAGGAGGCGGCCCGGTTGCCGTGCTTGACCACGGGGACGCCGGCGCCGGCGACGACCAGCGCGGTCATCGTGGAGATGTTCACCGTGTGGGCGAGGTCACCGCCGGTGCCCACCACGTCCACCGCCGTGCGGCGCACTGCCTCGGGGAGGGCCACCTCGACCGCGCGGCCGAGCATCGCCTCGCCCAGCCCGGCCAGCTCGGCGGGGGTCTCACCCTTGGCGCGCAGCGCCACCGCGAAGCCGGCGATCTGGGCCGGGCCGGCCGCGCCCGTCATGATCTCGTCCATCGCCCAGGCGGTGTCGGCGGTGGAGAGCTCCTCGCCACGCAGCAGCGCGGTGAGCAGAAGCGGCCAGGTCCGTTCGCCCATGGTGGGCCTCCCGAGCAGGCGTGGAATGCGGGTGGACGGATCCGGTCGCCCGGCACCCCGGGCACCGGGCGCCGCCGGTTCTCGTCGGTCAGGCGGCGGCGTGCGTACGCAGCAGTTCGGCGACCGTGGCGCCGGTGGTCACCGGGTCGAGCGGGTGCACCAGCGTGGCGTCGACCTCGGCGTACGCGGCGAGCCACCGGTCGGCCGCCCGGGCGATCACCACGCAGGTCGGCGGGGCGTCGTCCCGGTCGTCCTTGATCTGGCGGGCGATGCCGATGCCGCCGCCCGGGCTGGCCTCGCCGTCGAGGAGCATCAGGTCGATCTCGTAGTCGTCGACCAGCCGGACGCACTCGGCGTAGTCGGACGCCTCGACGAACTCGACCCGCAGGCCGGGCGCGGGGCGGGTGCCGACGGCGAGCCGCATCCGGTCACGGACCTGCGGGTCGTCGCTGTAGAGCAGGACGGTGCACTGACGATCGCTCATCGCTGGACTGGCTCCCACCTCGTAGCTGCCGCAGGCGATCGTACCGCCCGGTGTGGCGTACCCGACATCCCGCCCACCGCCGGCCGCCCCCGGTCGCCGCCGGAGGGCTGTGCCGGGCCTGCCGCCGGGCGGCGCGGACGGGGCGGCCGGCGGTGGGCAGGTCAGGCCGGGGCGCCGGGGGCTGCGGCACCGGCCGGGGCGTCGGGGCCCGGGGCGTCGGCCGCGGCGGCGCGTTCGCGGGCCTCCTGGCGGTCCAGCTCGCGGTCGAGCCGGCGGGCCTCCCGCTCGGACTGCCGGACCCACTGCAGGACCAGCACCGCGAGCATGGTCACGCTGACGAACTCGCCGCCGGCCCAGAGGACCCCGCCGGCCACCACCTGGTCGTCCCACGGGTTCGACCAGGAGAGGTTGAGCGAGGGGTACCAGTCGCCACCGAAGAGGGTGGTGCTCTGCATGATGGTCAGTCCGAGCACCGTGTGGAACGGCACGGAGAGCACCATCAGCAGCGCCCGGGCCGGGTACGGCCAGCGACCGGGCAGCGGATCGAGGCCGAGCAGCGGCCAGAAGAACACGCAGCCGGTGGCGATGAAGTGCGCGTGCACCAGCTCGTGCGCCCAGGCGTGTTCCAGGGTGTAGCGGTAGAGGTCGGTGAAGTAGAGCGCGAACGGGTTCACCACGAAGATGGCGAACGCCACCAGCGGGAAGCCGTAGATCCTCGCGATCCGGCTGTGCACGACCGCGAGCAGCCGCTTGCGCGGCCGGAGCGGCAGCGTGCGCAGGGCGAGGGTGACCGGCGCACCCAGGGCCAGGAAGATCGGCGAGACCATGGAGAGCACCATGTGCTGGACCATGTGCACCGACAGCAGCGTGGTGTCGTACGCGCCCAGCCCGCTGAGCGTGACCGCGGCGATGCCGCCGAGCCCGGGGCCGAGGAAGCAGACCGTCCGGACCACCGGCCAGCGGTCGCCGCGTAGCCGCAGCCGGTAGACGCCGTAGAGGTAGAGACCGGCGGCCAGCAGCAGGCCGAGGGTCAGCCAGCTGTCGAGCTGGAACTCGGTGAAGATCCGGGCGACGGTGAACGGCGGCGGGACGCCCTCGCCCCCGGCGGCCAGTGGGCCGGGGAGGCCCGCCGGGGTGGCGGCGAAGATCGAATCGACGTGCAGCACGCTTTTCAGGCTAGGCCAGGCGAACCGGACCTCCACGATCGGGCCATCCCTGACCTGGGTTTGGCCCCCCGCTGATCGCCCGTGCCGGTCAACGGCAATAATGACCGCGTGACTGCGGCCCCAGCCATTGACAAGAGCCGGATCCACTCCCTGACCCGACCCAACATGGTCAGCGTCGGGACGATCGTGTGGCTCTCCAGCGAACTCATGTTCTTCGCGGCGCTGTTCGCGATGTACTTCTCGATCCGCGCGGCGGCGCCGGAGCAGTGGGAGAAGCACACCGAGGCCTTGAACGTCCCCTACGCGACCACCTTCACGGTAATCCTGGTGCTCTCCTCGGTGACCTGCCAGCTCGGTGTCTTCGCGGCCGAGAAGGGTGACGTCCACGCGCTGCGGCGCTGGTTCACGATCACCTTCGTGATGGGCCTGATCTTCGTCCTCGGCCAGGTGAACGAGTACCGCGAGCTGGTGCACGAGGGCGTGAAGATCAACGAAGACGGGTACGGGTCGATGTTCTACCTGACCACCGGTTTCCACGGCCTGCACGTGACCGGCGGTCTCGTTGCCTTCGTCATCTTCATGATCCGCACGACCATGGGCCGGTTCACCCCGGCGCAGGCCACCTCGGCGATCGTCGTGTCGTACTACTGGCACTTCGTCGACGTCGTGTGGATCGGGCTCTACGCCATGATCTACTGGCTCCAGTGATCTTGGCGCGTCACGCGCCGCGCCGCTGCTCCGTCCCCTGAGACAAGGTCCAACCGGTTAAGGACACAGGTCATGACTTCTGACAACGACCGCCGACGCGGTCTGCTCGCGCGGCTGCGCGGGCGGCCCGCAGCGCGCAGCAGGGGCCGCCGCCGGCTGGGTGCCGCGGTCCGACTGATCGCCGCGCTGATGCTGGCCGGCGGGGCCTACACCGTCTTCGCTCCCGGCGTGCAGGCGCAGGAGAACCCGCCGCTGACCGGCGCCGCGGCCGAGGGCAAGGCGCTGTTCGACGTGAGCTGCGTGACCTGCCACGGTCGCAACGCGCAGGGTGTCGAGGGTCGTGGCCCGAGCCTGATCGGGGTCGGCGCCGCCTCGGTGGAGTTCCAGGTCAGCACCGGCCGCATGCCGATGGCCCGCCAGGAGGCCCAGGCCATGCGCAAGCCTCCGGTCTTCACGGACGAGCAGGTGCGCCAGCTCGCCCAGTACATCCAGGAGCTCGGCGGCGGCCCGGAGGTTCCCGAGGGCAACCTGCGCGCGGACGCCAACCTGGCCGCCGGTGGTGAGCTGTTCCGGATCAACTGCTCGCAGTGCCACGCCTTCGGCGGTGGCGGCGGCGCGCTGTCCTCCGGCAAGTTCGCCCCGAGCCTGCGCCCGGCGAGCGACCGGCAGATCTACGCCGCGATGCTGAGTGGCCCGCAGAACATGCCGGTCTTCGGCGACAACCAGATCACTCCGGAGCAGAAGGCGGACATCATCGCCTACATCCAGGAGACCCTCAAGCACGACCAGGACCAGGGCGGTTTCAACCTGGGCCGGTACGGCCCGTCGACCGAGGGTCTGGCGATCTTCCTGGTCGGCGTTGTCGCGCTGGTCTTCGCGAGCCTGTGGATTGCGGGCAAGTCGTGACCGGGCAGACCATTCGTTCCAGTGCTGTGGTGCCGGGCTGTGGCACCACCCGTAGCGAGGTGACGGCATGAGCACCCACACCGAGCACCAGGCCCCGCAGGGCCGGCAGCCGCTCGACGTGCTGGACCCCCGGGTGTCCCGCTTCGACATCGTCCAGGAGGGCGCGCGCCGGGACGACATCGAGATCGTCCACTACGAGCCGCAGGTCGTCCCGGGCAGCAAGGCCGAGCGCCGGATGACCCGTACGGTCGCCTCGTTCTTCCTGCTCACCGGTTTGGCCGCGACCGCCTTCCTGATCATCTACATCTGGTGGCCGTGGCAGTGGGAGCCCGGCCGTGGCGGCGACAAGTACTACACCCCGCTGCTCGGCCTGACCCTGGGCGTCGCCCTGCTCGGTATCGGCTTCGGCATCCTGACCTGGGGCAAGAAGCTGCTGCCGAAGGAGGTGTCGATCCAGGACCGGCACGACCAGCCCGGCGCGCCCGAGGACCGCAAGATCACCGGCGAGACCATGCTCTACCTGGCCGACGAGATGGGCGTGCGGCGCCGGCCACTGCTCGGCGTCTCCCTGGTCGCCGGTCTGCTGCCGGTGGGCGCGGTCGCCGCGGCCCCGCTGATCGGTGGCCTGATCTCGCAGCCGCACAAGAACAACCAGATGTTCACCACGGGCTTCGCACCGGCCGACGGCCACAAGGTCCGGCTGGTCCGTGAGGACGGCCGGCCGATCCGACCGGCCGACATCAGCGCCGGTGGCCAGCTCACCGTCTTCCCCGGGATCGAACACGGCGTGAGCAACCGGCACGCCGACTCGCCGACGCTCCTGATCCACCTGCGCGAGTCCGACGCGGTGGCCTCCCGTGCGGCCAACGCCCGGGTGGGCCACGGCGACTACATGTGGGGCAACTACGCCGCGTTCTCGAAGATCTGCACCCACGCCGGCTGCCCGGCGAGCCTGTACGAGCAGCAGACGAACCGCCTGCTCTGCCCGTGCCACCAGTCGCAGTTCCTGATCACCGACAACGCCCGGCCCGTCTTCGGCCCGGCCAGCCGTCGGCTGCCGCAGCTGCCGATCGAGGTGGACGAAGAGGGCTTCTTCGTGGCGAAGTCCGACTACACCGAAACCGTCGGCCCCGACTTCTGGGAGCGGCCATGAAGCGCCGAAAGTTTGACGTAGCAGCGGTGCCGGCCAAGACCGCCGGTGCGGTGGACGACCGCTTCCAGGTGGCCACCCCGCTGCGCAAGCTGCTCAACAAGGTCTTCCCGGACCACTGGTCCTTCCTGCTCGGCGAGATCGCGCTCTTCTCGTTCGTCGTGCTGCTGCTGACCGGTGTCTTCCTGACCTTCTTCTTCGAGCCGGCGATGACCGAGGTGGTCTACAACGGCAGCTACGCCCCGCTGCGGGGCACGCCGATGTCCGCCGCGTACGCCTCCAGCCTGGACATCTCCTTCGACGTCCGCGGTGGTCTGATCATGCGTCAGATGCACCACTGGTCGGCGCTGCTGTTCATGGCCTCGATCGTCGTGCACATGCTCCGGGTCTTCTTCACCGGCGCGTTCCGCAAGCCGCGCGAGACGAACTGGATCATCGGCTCGCTGCTGTTCTGGGTCGGCTTCCTGGCCGGCTTCACCGGCTACTCGCTGCCGGACGACGGCCTGTCCGGCACCGGCCTGCGGATCGCCTCGGCGATCATGCTGTCGATTCCGGTGATCGGCTCCTGGCTGACCTCGTCCATCTTCGGCGGGGAGTTCCCGGGCACCATCATCATCAGCCGGTTCTACATCGCCCACGTGCTGCTCATCCCGGGTCTGCTGCTCGCGCTGATCGGTGCCCACCTGGGCCTGGTGTTCAAGCAGAAGCACACCCAGTGGCCCGGCCCAGGCCGGACCAACGAGAACGTGGTCGGCGAGCGGATGTTCCCGCGCTACGCGCTCAAGCAGGGCGGCTTCTTCATGGTCGTCTTCGGCGTGATCGCGCTGATGGGCGGCCTGTTCCAGATCAACCCGATCTGGTACTTCGGCCCGTACGAGGCGTGGGTGGTCTCGGCCGCCAGCCAGCCCGACTGGTACGTCATGTTCCTCGACGGCTCGACCCGACTCATGCCGGCCTGGGAGGTCCACATCCCGATCGGCGACGGGTACGTCATCCCGCCGCTGTTCTGGCCGACGGTGGTGCTGCCGGGCATCCTGGTGGGGATCTCCCTGGCGTACCCGTTCCTGGAGGCCCGGCACCTCAAGGACCGCAAGCACCACAACCTGCTCCAGCGCCCCCGGGACGTCCCGGCCCGGACCGCTGCCGGCGCGATGGCGGTCACCTTCTTCGTGGTGCTGACGCTCTCCGGCGCCAACGACGTGATCGCCGACAAGTTCCACATCAGCCTCAACGCGATGACCTGGGCGGGTCGGATCGGTCTGCTGCTCCTCCCGCCACTGGCCTACTACGTCGCGTACCGGCTCTGCCTCGGTCTGCAGCAGCACGACCGGGAGGTGTTGGCCCACGGCGTGGAGACCGGCATCATCCGGCGGCTGCCGGACGGCCGCTTCGTCGAGGTCCACCAGCCGCTGACCTCCGGCGACGGCCACGACGGGCACGCGGAGCTGGACTACGTGGGCTGGGTGGTGCCGAAGAAGATGAACCGGCTCGGGGCGCTCGGCCCGGCCATCCGGGGCTTCTTCTACCCGATCGAGAAGCCGGCCGAGGCGCCGGTGTCGCCGGGGCACCCGCCGGTCGAGCCCCGCGCCGAGCGCGAGGAGATCGGCAGCGGCGAGAGTCGTCGCTGACCGACCCGTCCGACCGTGGCGCCCGCCGGAGACTTCCGGCGGGCGCCACGTCCGTTTCCGCCCGGTCGTCCTGGCCGCCTGGCGAACCACCCACGGACGGGTGGAAAGCAGGAATAACCCCGGTCAGGCGGGTATGCGTGCGGTCCAACGGAAACGGGGAGGGAAACATGTTGGGTATCAAACGCCTGGGACTGCTGGCCGCCCTGGTGCTGGTCGGCCTGGCACCGGCCGCGGCCGCGCAGGCAGCGGCGCAGCCCTCACAGCAGGACACCCAGTACCTGCAGGCGCTGCACCAGGTGAACCTGTTCGAGATCACGACGGGTGACCTGGCCCAGCAGAAGGGCCAGAACGCCGACGTGAAGCGGCTCGGCGAGATGTTCAAGACCGACCACACCCAGCTGGACCAGACGGTGCAGAGCACCGCGCAGCAGCTGAACGTGACCCTGCCGGGCGAGCCCACCGCCGACCAACAGCAGGTGATCGACCGGCTGAACAACCTCAGCGGCGCCGAGTTCGACCGGGCGTGGGTGACGGCCCAGCTGGCCGGTCACGTCCAGGCCATCCAGGCCACCCAGACCGAGATCTCGCAGGGCTCCGAGCAGTCGGTGATCCAGCTGGCCCAGGACGCGCTGCCGGTCCTGCAGGCCCACTACGACGAGTTGGTGGCCCTGGCCCAGCAGCTGGGCATCCCGGTCCCGCAGGCCACCGGTACGGCGACCGCGACCCCGGGTGCCACGACGCCGGCTCCGGGCGGCACCACCGAATCGCCGGCTCCGGGCGGCACCACCGAGTCGCCCGCTCCGGGCGGCACCACCGAGACGCCGGCTCCGGGCAACAGCTGACGTCCGGGCACGTCGACGGCCGGCCCGCCCTCCCGGGGGCGGGCCGGCCGTCGACGGTAGCGGGTCAGTCGGCGTTCGCGAGGCCGATCGCGAACGCTTCCTCCAGGTCGTGCTGGGAGTACGCGCGGAACGCGATGTGCGACTCCGTGTTGATCACGCCGGGGACCTTGGAGATGCGGCCGGCGATGACCTCGGCGATCTGGTCGAACTCCCGGACCCGGACGATGGCGACCAGGTCGACGTGCCCGGCCACCGAGTAGACCTCGCTGACGCCCGGCAGGTCGGCCAGGGTCTCGGCCACCTCGGGGATCGAGTCGGTGGCGCAGTCGATCATGACGATCGCGGTGATCACTGGACGATTCTCCGTTCGTCGACGTCGTGGCCCATGCTAGATGTTCGCCCGGTCGCGCGGACCGGACCGGTCCGGGCGGGCGGCGCGCGGACGCCGGTTCAGGCCGCCGGCACGGTCAGCCCCCCGGGGGCCCGGATCGCGTCGCGCAGCCGCTCACCCGCCCCGACCGTCGCGCCCGGCCAGACCACCGTCCGCTCGACGTCCCCCCGGA
>NZ_SMKD01000094.1 GCF_004348595.1 Micromonospora sp. KC723 | reverse complement strand
CCTCGGCCGCGCCCAACCCCCACCCCGATCCGCCTCCGCCGGAAACCGACCAGCGGACGCAGCAACCGGCCCGGCGGCACCAACGGCCCGGGCGCGGACCGCGACGAAGCCCATGAACTGCGAAAATGCCCAACCGGGAAGCACCCGCCCCCACGGTCACCGCATCCCGGACGTCAGCTTCCCGCCAGGTGGGCCCACCTCCCCGAAGCTTTTCTTCCACCTTGCTTTTCCCGTTTCAGGAACGCTACTTTCAGTGAGATCCGCCGGTGTCACCCTGTGCACGCAGGGCCAACTGATGCTCCTGCGCGAGCGCCCGCAACGCCGTGAACGCGGCCTCGAACAGGACCAGACGGGCCACCCAGGCGCTGGCCAACGACTCCGTGGAAGCGTTACCAGAGATCGACTCGATGTCGTACGCGGACAGCCGATCGGCGGCCCGGACGTAAGGGGCGAGATAATCCATGTCAAAGTGGTCGTCTAGCTCTCGTAACGCGACAAGCACCTGAACCAGCGCGGATCGGGCGGGTGCCTGCGGATCGACCTGCCAACCGAGTCGACTGATGCACTCGTCCACCTGCTGCCGCAGCCTCCCGACCTCTCCGGGCTCGTCCGGCGTCGGCGGCAGCGAGGCGAACAGCGCGTCGTTGACGGCGGCACTGAGCCCGGCCAGCGACATCTCCCGGTCGTCGATCGCGGCCAGGATCTCGCGCACCGAAGCCAGGCTGAACCGGCCAACAACGGTGAGGACCTGGATCAGCTGCAGGCGCGACAGGTGCCCCTCGTCATAGTTTGCCTGGTTGCGGGCCGTACGGGTGCCGGGCGGTAGCAGGCCCTCCCGCAGGTAGAACTTGATTGTGGCAACCGGCAACCCGCTCCGCCTGCCAAGTTCCGAGATGCGCATCGAACTCCGTGGGAAATGGTGCCGTTACCTACCGGACAGTCTGCCACACCGGTACCGGTATCAAGATTGTCCGGTATGCGCCTGCTGGCCGAAATCGTCACCGGGGCCGGTTGCGGGTAAATGGATAGCAGGACTGACTAATCATGCATTGACGACCGGACGGCGACTGCGTTGGGTGACATCGACTCCGGACTTAGCCGTGACGATGCGTAATCACCCCTTCACGATCTAGATTGCCGCTCGGACCTGGGTCGGCTAGCATCGGCTCAGTCATTGGGGCAGTGATTCCCGGCGTCAATACCGTCACTCGTCGCACATGCTGGCCTTGCAGCGGAGAGCATATGAAGAATGGTTGACGAGCCGTGCCGCCGCATCCTGAGCGAAACGCTCGGCAGTTCCGGGAAATTATTGCCGAAGTGGCCGTCGAAAAAGGGGGAGAAATTGACGGAGCCGAGCGAGAAAGCCGCCGAACGCGTCATCGAGTTCATGCATGACAATCTCGGTGAACAACTCACGATTGACGACATGGCGCGAGCGGCGTTGTTCAGCAAGTTCCACTTCTCTCGGATATTCCAGCGAGCGACGGGGTTGTCGCCGGGCCGGTTCCTCTCTGCCCTGCGGCTCCAGCGGGCCAAGCAACTGCTGGTGTCCACGTCCCTGAGCGTGGCCGATGTCAGCCTCCGGGTCGGGTACGCCAGCGTCGGCACCTTCAGCTCCCGCTTCACCCGCAGCGTGGGCCTGTCACCGACGACGTACCGGCGGCTCGGAGGGTTCACCACCCAGGTGCCCGTCGAGGACGGGCAGGCCCTGGTCAACCGGCCGGTCGGTCGCGTCCAGGGCCGGCTGACCTGCACCCCGGAGCTGCCGGGCAGCCGGATCTTCGTCGGCGTGTTCCCGGAACGGATTCCCGAAGGCCGACCGGTGCAGTGCTGCATCCTCGACCGTCCCGGCGAGTTCGTGCTCGACCGGGTGCCGGCCGGGGTGTGGCACATCCTGGCCCACTCCGCCGCGGAGGAGCACACGGCGTCCCCGACCACCGGCACCCTCGTGGGCAGCCACGGCCCGGTGGTCGTCCGGCGCGACGGCCTCCTGGAGGTGGAGATGACCCTGCAGCCGATGCGGATCATCGATCCCCCCGTGCTGCTCGCCCTGCTGGACGTCCGGCGCTCGGCCATCGAACGGGTCGCCGCCGAACGGCAGCCCGTCGGGGTCAGCGGCGGCTGATTGCCCGACCGCCCCGACCGACCGGGTACGACCATCCGGCCGGTCGGGGCAGGCACGCCCTGCCCGAGCTGCCTCCGGCCGGCCCACCGCCGCCCGGAGGCCGCCGGCATGCCGCTTCCGCGATGATCTCCGCAGCTTCCGCGCTCGCCGCACCGGTGGTCCGGTTCGCCCCGCATCCGTCGCCTCCCGGCTCCCGACCGTCAGGACCAGGCGTGCCCCGGCACAGGTGGGCGTCACGACAGACGCAGGGTGACGCGACCACGCACGGCCGCCGGCACCCCTGGCCCGTGACCGGAGGCGCCGGCGGCCGGCGGCCGACCGCGATCAGTCCAGCGACTCCACCCGCACCGGCAGCCCGCCGCGTACCCGCAGCGACAACATCGGCTCGGGAACGACCTGGTGGGTCGGCACCCGGGTGAGCCGCAGCTCCCGCGAGACCAGCGCCAGGACGAAGGTGGCCTCCAGCATCCCCAGGTTGTTGCCGACGCAGAACCGGGGCCCGGCCCCGAACGGCAGGTACGCGTACCGTGGCCGGTCGTTCGTCCGGCCGGGTTCGAAGCGCTCCGGGTCGAAGCGCTCCGGCTCCGGCCAGAACGCCGGATGGCGGTGCAGGGTGTACGGGCAGATCAGCACGTCGGCACCGGCCGGCACGTCGTACCCGCCGACGGTGTCGGGCCCCTGCGCCTTGCGGGACAGCATCCACACCGGCGGGAAGAGCCGCATCACCTCGTGCAGCACCATCGTGGTGTACCGCAACGCGTGCAGGTCCTCGTACGTCGGCAGCCGGTCCCCGAGCACCTCGACGGCCTCGGCGTGCAGCCGCTCCCGGACCTCCGGGTACCGGTCCACCAGGTAGAAGCTCCACCCGAGGGTGCTGGCCGTGGTCTCGTGCCCGGCCAGCAGCAGGGTCACCAGCTCGTCGCGCATCCGTTGGCGGCCCCGCCGGGGATCCGCCTCCTGCCGGGTGGACTGGATCAGCCGGGACAGCGCGTCGTCCCCGTCCGGGTTCTGCCCGTCCCGCGCCACCCGCTCGGTCACCATCTGGTCGACCACGCGTTGCAGGTCCCGCCGGGCCCGCCGGAACCTCAGCTGTTTGGGCAGCGGCACCCACATCGGCACCATGCTCATCGTGGCCAGCTCGAACATGGCCTGGTCCTGCATCGCCTCGAAGGACCGGCCGATCGAGTGGTACGCGTTCAGGTTGGTGTCGAGCAGGGTGCGGCCGAGCACGCCGAGGGTCAGCGCGGTCAGCTCCTGGATCAGGTCGACCGGGCCGTCGCCGCGCAGCGCCCGGAGCCGGGCGACGAAACCGGCGGCCTCCTCCGCCACCGCGCCGGCCTGCCCGGCGATGCGCTTGGCCTGGAACACCGGCTGGGTGGCCCGACGCTGGGTACGCCACAGCTCCCCCTCGCTGGTGAGCAGCCCGTCGCCCAGTGCCCGGCGGGCGTGCACCAGCCCGATCCCCTTGTGGTAGTTCTGGCTGTTGTCGGTGAGCACGTGCTTGGCGTGGTCGGGATGGTTGAAGAAGTAGAACGGCCGCGGCGGCGGCGCCAGCCGGACCGCGTCACCGTAACGGTGGGCCGCGGACGACATCAGCCCGAGCCGGTCGGAACCGAACTTCCAGAGCGTGCTGATCAGCTCGCGGCCGTGCGGGCCGGGGGGCGCGGCGCGGGCACCGGTGAGTGTCATGTCCGTACCTCGCTCCGATCCGGCCCGATCTGACGGAACCGTCCCCGTAGGAACAGCATGGGCTCCTCCTCGCTCAGCCGCTCCACCGTCAGCAGCCGGCCGACGAAGATGGAGTGGTCACCGCCGTCGTACGCGCGCCAGAGCCGGCACTCGAAGCTGGCCAGGGCGCCGGAGATCAGGGGCGCCCCGGTGGCCCGGCCGGGCACCCAGTCGACCGTGTCGAACTGGGCCCGGCCGAGCGGCCGCCACCGGTTGGCGAAGTGCCGGGCGACGGGCTCCTGGCCCGCCGCCAGAACGGAGACCCCGAACGCGCCGGCGGCGTGCAGGGTGTCGTGCATGACCGCCTTCCGGTCCACACAGACCAGGATCAGGGGCGGATCCAGGGAGACCGAGCTGAACGAGTTGGCGGTCATGCCGTGCGGTTCCTGCCCACCGACGGTCACCACGGTGACCCCGGTGGCGAACGTGCCGAACGCCCCGCGCAGCTGTTCGGGGTCGACCAGCTCGCCGGTCGTCGGTTGATGGTTGACGGTCACGGTGGTCCTCCCTCCGCCCGCGGTCACGCCCGGTACGGCTGCAACGCGCGGACCAGTGGTTCCGGCACCCGGGCCGGGACGGTACGGGTGTTGGGTCCCCGCATGCAGGCCACCCGCTGCCGGCCCCGGGCGATCAGGGTCTCACCGCCTCCCGGGTCGAGCCGGACGTAGTCGAAGCTGAACTCGATCTGCGTCTGCGCCAGGTCGACCAGGCGCATGCGGATCGACAGCTCGTCGAAGGCGGTGATCTCCGCGAAGAACTCGCAGTCGACCTTCAGGGTGAACAGCTTCAGGTCGTCCTGGAGCTCGGCCAGCACCTCCGGCGCGAGCCGCTTGAGGAACATCTCCCGGCACCGCCCCTGCCACCGCAGGTAGTTGACGTAGTAGACGTTGCCGACGATGTTGGTCTCCTCGAAGCCGACCGTGTGCTGGTACTCGAAGTAGTCCGCCACGATCAGTTCTCCTTCCCGCACAGCACCGCGAAGACCACCGGCTCGGGCCGGTCGCGGAGGGTGGTCACCAGCGTCGCGATCCGCAGCGTGCCGCTGGCGAACACCAGCCAGCCGTCCCGGCGTTCCTCGGAGAGCGCCAGCGGGCCGCCCGTCGTCAGACCCGCCTTCTGCAGGCACTCCAGAGCGGTCCACACGCGGGTGGCGGCGACGTCGGCGCCCTCTCCGGTCTCCGCCGTGATCAGCTCGGCCAGGGGCCGGTGGCCGCCGAGTAGCTGCCGCCAGTCCTCCGGGCTGCGCTGCGACACCGGCTCGACGTCGCAGCCGACCGGGCCGGTGGCCGCGACCGCCACCGTCACCCCCGCACCATGCGCGGCGGAGATCCGGTGGTCCCCGTCGACGGACGGCGCCCCGTCCGGCCGGTAGCGGAGTGCCACGGCGCGGCCCAGGGCCCGGCCCGCGGCCACCGCGGTCCGTTCCCGGCGGGCGGCGACGCCCTCCGCCGGATGGGCCGGGTCGTCCGGTTCCACCACTACCGCGACCGCCGCACCGAGCAGGTCACCCACGGCCCGTTCCAGGTACGACCCGAGCAGCGGGGCGACCCAGGGACCCGAACCGTCCTTCTTGCGGACCGCCCGCAACCGCAGGCCGGACCACCGCTCGACGACCTCGCCGGCGGCGTCGCGGACGGCGATGTCGTAGACGTACGTGTCCCCGTCCCGGCTCCGTTCCGTGGCGCAGTACCGCAGTTGGCCGTCGGTCACCCGGGCGCCCAACGGGACGATCCGCTCCACGCCCTGCGGCAACAGGGTGCCGTCCGGAACACAGACCTGGTTGCCGTGCATCAACGCGTCCCGCATGCCGGGGTCGCCGAGCAGCAACTGGGCCGGCAGGAAGCCGGCGAACCAGTCGCCGTCCGCGACGACGGCCACGTCGGCGTCGACGTCGCGGGCCGCCGCGCGGTGGTAGCGGAGCAGCCGCCGGAACCGGTCGCCCTGGAACAGGGTGTCGCCGTAGAGGTCGCGGGCCGGGTCGAGCGGTACGGCCGGCAACCCGTCGCCGACCTGCTCCGGCGGCCCGGCGAGCACGCCCGGGTCACCGAAGCGCAGCCGGGCACGGAAGTGGTCGGCCGCGAACCCGGTCTCGGCGCTACGGATCGCGATGTCCACCGTGTCGTCGTCGGTGACGACACCCGCGATCCGGACGGTGGTGCTGCCGTCCGGCGGCACCACGATGGGCCGCAGGAACTCGGCCTGCTCGATGGCGGGCACCGTGGTCCGGCCGGTCAAGGCGGTGGCCACCTGGGTCATCGCCTCCATGCCGAACACCGCCGGGAACAGCAGGTTGCCGTCGAGCAGGTGGTCGGCGAGATAGAGGTCGGTCCCCGGGCTGAGCGTGGTCTCCGTGACCAACTCCACCTGGTGGTAGTGGACCAGGGGCTTGTCGACGAACCGGAGCAGCGGCAGCTCGGGCAGGTCGTACCGGACCGTGCCGAGACCCTGGGTCCGGCCGCTGACCACGACCACCGAGGGGGCGTCCGGGTCGGTGACGAGCCGGCGCATCAGGGCCACGCCCTGGTCCAGCGAGACAGGCGTGACACCGTCACGGGCCAGGCTCTCCACTACCGACAGCCGCTCGCCCATGCCGACGCCGGACCAGACCGACCACTCCACACAGAGGCTGCGGCAGTCGGGGTGCCGGCGGCCGAAGTCGGCGGTCAGCTCCGCCAGCCACTCGTTGGCGGTCGCGTAGTGCGCCTCCCCCCGCAGCCCGGCCCGCCCGATGATGCTGCCGAAGGTGACCAGCAGCCGCAGCCGGGCCGGGTCGACCGCGTCGAGCACCGCCCGCAGGCCGCCCACCTTCGGGGCGAAGGTGCGCCGCACCGTGGCCATGTCCAGGTTCCCCAGGGCCGTCGGCTCGTTGCGGCCGGCGCCGTGCAGGACCGCGGTGACCGGGCCGAGCTCGGTGGTCACCTCGGCGACCGCCCGCCGGACCTGCTCGGGGTCGGTGACGTCGGCACGGGCGTAGTGCACCCGTATCCCGCCGGCCGCCATCCGCCGCAGGTTGTCGGCGAGTTCGGTGTCCTGGGCCGGGTCGGAGCGGCCGAGCACGGCCAGCCGGGCACCGCTGTCCGTGGCGAGCGCCAGGGCGCACTCGGCGGTGATGCCCTTGCCGCCACCGGTGACGAGCAGCACGTCACCGTCACCCAGCGGCGGGGCGGACCGGGCCGGCCGGACCGGCATCGCCCGCAGGGTGGGTACCTGGCGGACGCCGGCGGCGTCGTAGTGGACCTCGACGAAGTCCTCCGTCGCGGCCACCTCGTCGCGGATCCGTTCGGCGGTGACCACCGACAGTGGCGCGTGCACGACGGTGACCCGCAGGTGGGGTGCCTCCAGGCGCAGGGTCTTGGCCAGCCCCGCCGCGCCCCGACCGTCCTGGAGCAGCACGTACCGGGTGCCGGGGCCGCCGCCGAGGGCGGCGCGCGCGCCCAGCAGGGCCAGTTCGAGCTGCTCGTCGGCGCAGTCGGCCGGCAGGCAGACCAGTACGCCGGAACCGACGCCGCCCTGCTCCAGCGCCCGGCGCAGGTGGTCGGCGAGCGCATGGTCCTCCGGTGCGTAGACCTGCCAGTGGCCGTTCTCCTCGCCGGTGCGCCGCCGCGGCGGCGGCACCACGTCGAGGTCGACGGTGAAGGCGCGTGCCCAGGCGGCGGCCCCGGTGACCGGGGCGCTGCGGGCGTTGTCCTCGGGGCGTGCGGTGCTGACCAGTTCGTCGAGCGCCTCGGCCAGTTCCCGGACGGTGGCGGTGGCGAAGTTGGTCGGGGTGTCGGCCGCGGCGATGCCCTGGCGCTGGGCGGCCTGGTTGACCACCTGCCCCACCGTGATGGAGCTCAGGTGCAGGTCGTCGAGGAGCCGGCTGTCGTCGCGCACCATCTCCAGCGGCAGTTCGGCCCGCTCGGCGGCGAGCCGCCGCAGCAGGTCCAGGCTCGACTCTCCCTCGCGTGCCGGGCCGGTTTCCACCGGAGCTGCGGCCACCGCCGCCCGCCTCACCTTCGGCACGTCCACCTGCGGCGCCTGCTCGCAGGGGCTCTCGAAGAAGCGGAACCGGCGGCCCAGTTCGAGCGGCCGGACCAGCCGCCCGTGCAGCAGCCCGGTCTGCAGGTCTCCGGCCGCCGTGACGTACGCGGCGGCGGCGACCCGCAGCAGCCCGCCGAGGGACTCGTCGTCGGTGTCGAGGGCGACCGCGGGAACGTCGGTGACCTCGGCGGCCAGCCCGCTGAGCACCCGCCCCGGTCCCACCTCGACGAACAGGTCGATGTCCTTGGCGGCCACCTCGACCGCCTGGGCGAAGAGCACCGGGTCGGTGATCTGCCGGTGCAGCAGCGCCGCGAGGTCGGTCTCCGCCGCCAACACCTCGCCGGTCACGGTGGAGACCACCGACCGGCCGACCGGCCCGAAGCGTTCCCCGACGAGGTGCCCGGCGAACGCGGCGGCGGCGGGTGCCACCAGCGGCGAGTGGAAGGCGTGCGAGACAGCGATCCGGTTGGCCCGCAGGCCGTCCTGCCGGGCTCGGGCGCACAGTTCGTCGACGGCGTCGACGGGGCCGGCGACGACGGTCTGCGTCGGGCCGTTGTAGCCGGCCACGACCAGCGGCGTACCGCTGATCAAACCGGTGACGACCTCGGCGGAGGCCGCCACGCTCGCCATCGTCCCGGACGCGCTGTGTTCGGCCATGGTGCGCCCCCGCACCCCGGCCACCCGCAGCAGCGTCGCCTCGTCCAGGGCGCCGGCCCAGTGCAGGGCGGACAGTTCGCCGAGGCTGTGCCCGACCGCGACGGCGGCCTCCAGCCCCAGGTCGGTCAGCGCCGTCAGGCCGGCCACCGAGCCGGTGACGATGCGCGGCTGGGCGACTGCCGTGGCGACCATGTCGCCGCTGGTGGGCAGAGCCGCGCGGGCGTAGACCCGGTCCACCTCGGGGAAGCGGCGGCGCAGCGCCCCGCCGCTGGTGCCCCGGCCGGAGCCCTGACCGGGGAAGAGGTAGCCGACCCGGCCGGTCCCGTTGGTGTGGTTGAGGAAGCAGCGGCCGTCCGGGGAGAACAACCGCGTCTCGCCGCCGTCGAGCGCGTCCGCGATCCGCCGCAGTTGGTGCTCGGCGTCCTCCGGGGAGGAGACCACCACGGCGGCCCGGTAGGGCAGGTCGCGAAGCTCGCCGTGCAGGGTCGCGGCCAGGTCGGCGAGCTGGCCGTACGCGACGGTCGGCACGAACTCGATCAGCCGGCCGACCCGGTCGCGCAGGTCCCGGGCGGAGAGCGCGTCGAACAGCAGCAGCTCCAGGTCCTGGCGGGAAGACGCCAGTGCCCGGGTACGGGTGTCCAGCGCGCCGCGCCGCCGGGGCTTGCGCTTCTCCAGCACGACGTGGGTGTTGATGCCGCCGAAACCCATCGCGGTGATGCCGGCGCGGACCGGCACGTCGGTCGGCCAGCCCTCCGCCGCCGGCAGCACCCGCAGGGCGGCGTCGTCGGCGGTGAGCAGCTCGTGCGGGTCGACGCAGCCGACCGCCGGCGGGAGCACCTCGTGGTGCACCGCCATCGCGGCCTTGATCAGGCCGGCGACGCCGGCGGCGGCCTTGGTGTGGCCGATCATGCCCTTGATCGAGCTGATCGCGGCGGGCCGGGCGTCCGGGTCGGCGTCCCGGCGGGCGGTGGAGAGCGCCCGTAGTTCGGTGGCGTCCCCGACCGCGGTCCCGGTGCCGTGCCCCTCGAACAGGCCGACGGTGTCGATGCCGAAACCGGCCCGCTCGTACGCCCGGCGCAGCGCCAGCCGGTAGCCGTTGACCTCGGGCCGGGTGATACCGCCCTTGCCGTCGGAGGAGATGCCCCAGCCGGCGATCGTGGCGTACACCCGGTGGCCGGCCTCGACGGCGTCCCGCTCACGCATCAGCACGGTCATCCCGCAGCCCTCGCCCGGCCAGAAGCCGTTGGACCGCTGGTCGTACACCCGCATCTCGCTGCGGGCCAACGCGCCGGTCTTGGCGAAGCCGACGATCTCGAAGGGGTCGATGGAGAGGTCCACGCCGCCGGCGACCGCCACGTCGACGTCTCCGTCCATCAGCGACTTGCAGGCGGTCGCCACGGACAGCAGGGACGAGGAGCAGGCACCGTCGACGGTGTAGCCGCCGCCCTTGAGGTCGAAGTGGTTGCAGATCCGCCCGGCGATGGTGTTCGACAGGCCACCGGCGAGGGTGTCCTCGTCGATCTCGGGGAACGGTGACTTGTAGCGGGTCTCGAAGTCGGCCATGAACGCGTCGAGCTGGTCGTCGTTCCAGTCCTGCTCCTTGAGCGCGGCGGCGACCATCCGGCGGACGTACGGCCAGCGCAGCCGTAGCTGGTTGGCGCGGGAGAACTCACCGGTGAGGCTGTTGCCGATCACCACGCAGGTGCGGTCCCGGGGCAGCCCCTCGGCCATCGGGAAGCCGGCGTCGGCGAGCGCCGTGGCGGCCACGTCGAGGGCGAGCCAGTGGGTCAGGTCGGTGGAGCGGTACGTGCTTCCGGCGACCTTGTACGCGACCCGGTCGAACTCGTACCCCTCGATGACCGCGGCGTTGCGGGCGTAGAACCGGTCGGGGGCGGCGGGGTCGGCGTCCCAGTAGTCCTCCAACCGCATCCGCACGTCGGGCAGCCGGCGGAAGGCGCGGCGCCCGGCGAGCGCGTTCTCCCACAGTTCGCGCGGGGACGCGGCGTCCGGGTAGCGGCACGCCATGCCCACGACGGCGATCCTGCTCATGCCGGTACCACCTTCCGGTCACCGTGCACCGGGCCGCCGTTGACCGAGATCGCGGACACCGGGGTGGCCGGTGCCGGCTCGCTCGCTGGTGGCGGCGCGGCGGCCCGCTCGGCGCGGGCCTTGTCGATGAAGTGCAGGGCCCAGTGGAAGCCGCCACGGGCCAGGCAGACGAGCGCGGTGGCGAAGAAGATCCCGTAGGCGATCCCCGCCCCGGTGAGGAAGGCGTACACGATGGCCACCCCGGCGCCGAAGGCGAACTGCGCGGCCGGATGGGAGGGCGTGGTCCCCGGGTCGGTGACCATGTAGTTGGTGAAGAGGATGAACGCCGTGCCGGTCATCATCGCCAGCGCGCCGGGGATCGACGTGTCCAGGATGAGGCCACGGACGACCGCCTGGACCGCGAAGGTGAGCAGCCAGCCGAGGATCAGCCACATCCGGCCGGTCAGCTTGCCGTTGATCATGGTGCCACCGAGGATGATCAGCAACGGCAACGCCCAGTCCAGCGGGCCGGAGATGTGCTCGGTGAAGTGGTACGGCGGGGCGATGCTGCCCCAGGGGAAGAGCAGCAGGATGACGGCGATGCCGAAGTTCGACGGGTTCATGTAGTGCCGCATCCGGCCCTTGACCGGCGCCCGCAGCACCCACTTGGCACCGATCGCCACGGACACCCCGAAGATCAGCACCAGGACCTGGTCGTTGACGTAGGTCAACATGTTCATCGCCAGGCTGGTGATGTGCGCCGGGTAGAGGAACTCCACCATGCCCCGTACGCCGTTGCCGAGGAAGCGGGGCCGGCGGCCCTCCATCCGGGCGCCGATCACCTCCAGCACGATCTCGAGGGTGTAACCGGTGGCGAGGGCCACGAACGGCCACAGCCACGGCTGCTCGAACCCGAGCACGGTGTACCCGACGATGTTGAAGACCGTGATGGAGATGGCGAAGTTCCGCAGGGCCTTGACCACCTTGAGGTCGTGGCGCGGAGGGCTGATCGTGGTCTCAGCCATGTCGGTCACCTTTCCTGAGCCTGCGAGCCGAGCTGGATCGAGTGCCAACCCGGGGTCAACGTGAGGGTCTGCTTGTGGGTCCGGCCGGTCCGGTCGCGCCAGCACAGCTGCACCTCCACCGGACCGGTCACGTTCCGACCCAGTCCGACGTGGACCTCGCTGCTGCGCTTGCCGGAGTGGCCGCTGCCGCCGTCGACGCGGCCGAGGAACTTGCGGCCGTCGCTCGTGGTGACGGTGACCTGGGCGCCGACCGCGGGAGAACCGGCCACCGGCTTGCCCGCCGGGGTCTGGCCCGCGTACGTCCCCTCCTGGGTCAGCCGCAGCCCCAGGAACGCCCCGGGTGACGGACTGTCGTTGTGGTAGAAGACCGGCTCGTCCCACTGCCGGGCGACCGCGAAGTCCAGCCGGCCGTCGCCGTCGGCGTCGCCGGTGGCGATGCCCCGGGTCGGCACCGGGATGTCCAGGCCGAGCTCACCCGCCAGGTCCACGTACCGGCCGTCCTGCCCCTTGGCGAAGAAGTGCAGCCGCTGGCTGCCGCCGATGTCGTCGCCGGCGGTGACGTGCGGCCACCACAACGGGTTGGACAGCAGCTCGTCGTTGGCGGTGGCCAGCTCCTGCAACTGCGGCCAGCGGTTCACGTCGCCCTTGACGAAGCCGGTGGTCTGCGCGACGACGAGGTCGCCGCCGTTGTCGAAGTCGGCCAGCTTGACGTCCCAGCCCCAGCCGGACCAGGCCAGCCCGAGCGGGGCGCTGCGGTCGTCGAAGGGCGCCTTGCCCCGGGCCAACTGCCGGGCCAGGTCACCCTGGTCCTTGGCGGAGTTGACGAAGGCGAAGTGGCTCTCCTCGATGCCGAAGGAAGTCGTGATGTTGCTGACGTACATGTCGTAGAGGCCGTCGCCGTCGAGGTCGCCGAAGTCGACACCCATGCCCTTGAACGAGTCCAGGCCGACCCGCTTGGACTTGGGCACCACGGCGCTGCCGCGGGCGCTCTCCACCAGCGCAAACTTGATCTTCCCGGGGGTGGAGCGGTTGTGCAGCAGCCGGTCCGGTCCGAAGTCGTGCGCCACGTACAACTCGGGCAGGAGGTCACCGTCGAGGTCGTTGGCCCCGGCCGCGAGCGCCCAGCCCTTGGACACGTCGCGGGGCAGCACGTTGTCGATCTTCTGGAAGGTGGCGGTGGGCTCCGCGCCCCCGCTGCCCCCGGTGAAGCGGAAGAAGTAGTCCTCGCCGCCGTTCAGGCCGTACGACATCGACCGGTTCATCTCGACCCCGCCGTTCTGCGTGTCGTCGAGAACCGGCCCGTGGGGGAAGTAGTTGCCGATGAAGATGTCGACGTGTCCGTCGCCGTCGAAGTCGTCGACCGCGGCGGCGTTGGTGTTCCACTGCGGCTCGGTGTACTCCGTGCTGGACCCGGGCACCAGCTCCGTCGGCCGGTACGCCGCCGTGGACAGCGACCGGGCGCCGTCGCGGGCGAGGTAGATGATCGGCGTCCGGCCCCAGAGGTAGACCAGCAGGTCCATCCGGCCGTCCTCGTTGAAGTCGCCGGGCACGCAGCCCATCGGCGCCATCACGTCGTTCATCGGCAGGGGGGCCGGGTCGAGCGCGAACGGGGCGTACCGGTCGGCCTTCGCCCCGGGCGTCGGGGTGACCACCACCTGGTCGGTGCGGGGGTCGGTGACGCAGAGGTCGTTCGCGAGGCCGTCCCCGTCGAGGTCGTTCATCGCCACCCCGGAACCGACCGAGGAGATCCAGGCGTCGATGTTGCGGTAGCGCTGGTTGACCTTGCGGATCGTCTGCTGCGGGAACCCGGCGGGCAACGCGATCGACGTCGGGCTGAACGCGTACCGCTCCGCCAGGTCCTCCCGTTCGGCCGCCGACGCCGACGGCAGCCGGGACGCGAAGAACAGGCTCGCCATGAC
The DNA here is from genome assembly GCF_004348595.1 of Micromonospora sp. KC723. GTDB lineage: Bacteria > Actinomycetota > Actinomycetes > Mycobacteriales > Micromonosporaceae > Micromonospora. The sequence goes on along the minus strand of NZ_SMKD01000094.1, from coordinate 9,543 downwards.
GGCGAGGGCGAGGACCCCGGCCAGGTTTCGCCGAAGCCAGCCAACTGTCATAGACATTGTGCTAGTTCCTCCCGATTGCCACGAACTCGTCGGCGACCCGCTGTCGCCAGATCTCGTATGCCGGCAGCTGGTCGCCGTCCGGCGTGTTCGGACGTCGCTGCTCGGTCAGCTCGGCCGCCCGCGCGGTGCTCATCCCGCAGAACACCTCGGCGGCCAGCTCGTTGTGCGGCACGACCAGGCCGGCCCGGACGCGGGCGGTGGCCCCGAACGCGCTGCCCTGGGCGAGCTGCGGGCGGTACTCGCCGGCGCGCTGCCAGAACGCCCGCAGTTCGGCCTCGTCCCCGCCCCCGGCGTAGGTGGCGGCGAGGCCCGCGCCGCCGAACAGGTCGGCCCGGCGGTGCGGCGCGAAACGGCCGATGGTGTCGACCACCAGGTCCGGGTCGGTGCCGCAGACGAACCACAGCGCCCGGCCGATGCCCTGGTCGATGGCGCGGTTGGCGTACCCCGGCGGACCGCCGCCCGGCCACCGGAACCCTGGCTCCTGGTACCGGGCCCGCACGTACCGGTCGGTGTGGAAGTAGGCCTGGTGGAAGCCGTACCCGTCCAGGGCCAGCCAGCGCAGCAACGGATCCGGCATGGCGAGCCGGCGCCACAGGAGCCGGGGCAGCCGGGCCATCGCCCAGCCGACGCCCACGTACGCCATGTAGACGTGGGCCGACCCGGCACCGTCCAGGAAACGCTCGACCCGCCTGCCACGGACCGGCGACAGGCCGTCGACAATTGCCAACGCCATTGCCGCACCCTCGTAGGCGAATCCACGGAAACGCCGCTCGAATTCGTCCAGCCGCGGCGCGAATTCCTCATCTGTCCGCGATTCCGCCGCTGCCGAGAAGCCGGCCAGGAACGACTGGCCGACCGTCTCCAGCACGGTCCGCGCGGCCGGGCTCTTGATGTGGAACCCCCGCACGTCGAGCCTGGTCTGGGAAACGTCGGGCGTGAGGATGCGGCGCCTGAGCGCACGCCAGTAGGTGGTCAAAGCGTCCCCCAAGAAAGATCAGCCAGCGACCGTTTATGGTGCTCCTGGACGATCCTGCCAGGCACCTCGACAAGTTTCTTCTTCAGAATTGCCGAGCCCGGCGCAAAGCACCGGATAATTGCCGACACGGGCAGCACCGAGCCACAAGTAATTTATAGGAGCGAATGCGATCAGGAAGGATGCGTGGTCAGGCAACGCTGCCTGATCCGCCGCCGCCACTCCTCGTACGCCGGCACCCCGCGCGGGGCCCGCAGGTCGACGGCGACGTCGTCGGCGAGCTCGGCCGCGACGGCCACCGGCATCCCGGTGAGCAGCCGGGTGGCCTGCTCCGAGTGCGCCGGGACGTACCCGCTGAACGTCCGCGCCTTGGCCGCGAAGACCGCGCCCTGGGCCAGTTCGCCCCGGTGCTCGCCGGCTGCCTCGCCGAGCGCGGCCAACGCCGCCCCGTCGCCGCCACCGGCGAAGGTCGCCGCCAGCCCCACGCCGCTCCACAGGTCGGGCCGGCGGTCGGCGGCGAACGCGCGCACCGCCGCCGAGACGTCGGCGACCCGCGCCCCGTGGATGAACCAGAGCGCCCGGCCGATCCCCTGGTCGACGGCGTGCGGGAAGTACCCCGCGGCCCCCTGCCACGGGTACGGTCGCAGTCGCTCCTGCGCCCGCACCACCCGGTCGGTGTCGAAGTAGGCCCGGTCGAAGCCGTACCCGTCGACGGCCAGCCAGCTCATCGTCGGGTGGTAGGGCACGCCGGGCAGGTCCGGCAGCACCGTACGCCACAGCCTGCGGGGCAGTCGGGCCATCGCGAACCCGATACCGATGTAGGCCAGGAACAGGTGCGGGCGACCGGGCCCCAACAGCAGCTCGCGGGTACGTGAACCGCGCCCGCCCCGCATCGCGTCGAGCACCGTGCAGGCCATGGTGGCCCCCTCGTACGCGAAGCCGCGCAGGCCCACGTCGACCAGCTCCAGCCGGCGTTCCAGCTCCCACTGGTCCCGGACGTCCACCCCCCACTCGAAGCCGCACACCACCGACTGCGGCACGGCCTCCAACCAGCGGGTCACGGCCGACTCCGGCTTCGGGAAGCCCCGCCGGGCGAAGCTCACCTCGGCCAGTGACGGAGCCAGCGCCAGCCGACGCAACGAACCCAGGACGGTCGACACGGTCGCCTCCTCATGGTCGGGAAATCGGGTCGCCGGCGCCCCGGGGGCTCTCGGTCGTCCTCCCGGGACGCCGGCGAGGTCATCGCGGCGGTGCGGCCCGGTCCGGGGCCAGGTGCCAGGCACCCACCCGCCGGGCCGCGGCGAGGCTGGCCCAGGCGGCCACCTCCACCAGCTCCCGGTCGCCGGGCTGTTCCCGCCGGAACTCCGCCACCACGCTCTCGTCCACCTGGTAGGAGGCGACGGCGGCGAGCAGGGCGAGCCGCCCGGTGGCCCGCTGCCCCACCGGCAACCGCTCGACGAGGTCCTCGCACCACTGCCGGTCCAGTCCGGTCTCCTCGCCCCGCCAGTCGTCGAGGAGCTGGTGCGCCAGCTCCCGGACCGCCGGGGGCACCGAGCGGTCCCCGGCCGCCTCCAGGGCGGCGTACGCGCGGGCCACGGCGGCGGCGACCGTCTCGCTGCCGGCGGCCCAGGCGGCGTCCGTCGGCAGGGGCGTCGCCGGCAGCAGCGGCAGGGCGCGACCGGCCGGGAACTCCCGCAGGGTGGGGCTGAGCAGGAAACTGATGCCGTGCTTGAGCCGGCGCCGGGCGGCCGGGGTCAACCGGGGCGGCAGCAGGAAACTGGCGAGGAAGACGTTCACCATCCGGGTCAGGTAGTGGAAGGCCACCACCACGCCCACCAGCTCGGCGCGCTGCTCCTCGGTGAAGGGCGGCGACCCTGCCTGCTCGTCGGGCAGGTGCGCGGTACGGGCCCAGTGGACGAGCCGGCGTAACCGCGGGTCCGCCACGTCGTCCGGCCGGTCGGCGGCGATCGCCTCCGCGTCGTCGGCGTCGGCCAGGTCGTACATGCCGGTGCTGTGCATGTCCACGCAGTAGGGGCAGATGTTGGCCACCGACACGGCGGCGGCGACCGCCTCCTTGGTGGCCCGGTCGACGGCGCCGGCGGCCATCAGCGGTTCCCGCATCAGCATCCAGTACGCGGCGAGGGCTTCCGGAGAGGGTGAGTGCAGCAGCACCGGCGGGATGACCAGCCGCATCTCCTGCTCGACCTGGTCGTACACGGCGGCGACCAGCCCTTCGGCGGCGGCCCGGGCGACCGGTGTGACGTGCTTGACCTGGCGCTGGACGACCGACGATACGACCCGGCTGGCGAGCATCCCGCCTCCCTGGCTGCTGCGGTGGGTGGATCCCGCCGGCGCTCCGGTCGGGGTTGTTGCCAGCATGGCTGGCACCGCTCGGCCGGAAAAACTCCGAGATTGCGCACCTGCGGCAGCGCCGTGCCGGCCCCGGACGGCCCGACGAGCGCACGGCAGGAGAACCGGAACCGGCTCACGATCGTCGATAATCACCGGCGTGACCGGCCCGACCGAGGAGGAACGGATGAGGGTTCTGGTGACCGGCGGCAGCGGCTTCGTCGGCTCGCACACGGTGGCCGCGCTGCACCGCGACGGCCACCGGCTCCGGCTCCTGGCCCGGGACCCGGCCCGGGTCCGGCCGGCGCTCACGCCGCTCGGTGTGGACCCCGGCGAGATCGAGGTGGCCTGCGGGGAGGTGACCGACGCCGACGACGTGGCCGCCGCGGTCGCCGGCTGCGACGCGGTGCTGCACGCGGCCGGCGTGTACAGCTTCGACCCGCGCCAGCACCGGCGGATGCGGGCGGTGAACGTGCGCGGCACCGAGGTGGTGCTAGCCGCCGCCCGGGCCGCCGCCGTCGACCGGATCGTGCACGTGTCCACCTTCGGCGCGCTGCTGCCCTGCGGGGCCGGACCCGTCACCCCGGACACCCCGGTCGGTGCCCCCCGGGAGACGTACCTGGCCAGCAAGGCGGCGGCGGACGCGATCGCCCGCCGGCACCAGGCCGAGGGCGCCCCGGTCCTGATCAGCTATCCGCCGGCCGTGCTCGGGCCGCACGACCCGCACCTCGGCGACCAGACCACCCGGATCCGCAACGCCCTGCGCGGGCTGATGCCGATCTGGCCCCGCGGCGGCTTCCCTGTCGGCGACGTGCGCGACGTGGCCCGGCTGCACGCCGCCCTGCTCGGATCGGGGCCGCGGTCCGGGCGGTACCTCGGCCCCGGGGCGTACGTCGACACCGGCGAACTGCTGGGCACCCTGCGGGCCGTCACCGGCCGGCGGCTGCCGGCCGTCCGACTGCCCGCCACGGCGATGCTGCCGGTCGGCGTGCTGGCCGGCCTGGCGCAGCACGCCGTCCCCGTGCACATCCCCGCCGAGTACGGCGCCATCTACACCTGCCGGGTGGCCCGGCCGATGGACACCGGCGCCACCGACGGCCTGCTCGGCACGCCCGCCCGGCCGCTCGCCGAGACCCTGGCCGACACGGTGCGCTGGCTGCACACCGCCGGTCACCTCAGCCGCCGGCTGGCCGGCCGGGCAGCCGACCCGGTGGGATGAGGCCCGAGCCTCCGGACGCCCCGGCCCACAGCCGGGCGCCGATCCGCCGGGCGGCGGTGAGGCTGGCCCAGGAGGTCAGGCCGATCAACCCGGCGTCGTCGACGCCGGCGCGGCGCACCTCGGCCACCACCGCGTCGTCGACCTGCCAGGACGCGAGCGCCGCCAGCAGGGCCAGCCGGGCGGCCGGGCGGTCGGCCGTGGGCAGGCCGGCGACCGCGTCGTGGACCCAGGCCCGGCTCGGCCCGGTCGGACCGTCCCACCGGTCGACCCGCCCGACGACCAGCTCCCGTACCGCCGCGCCGACGACCCGCCGGCCGGCGTCCTCGATCACGGCGACCGCCCGGGCGAACGCCGCCGCCACCGGGACGGACCCGCGTGCCCAGGCCAGGTCCGCCGGCAGCTCGGCCACGGGGAGCCGGTCGGCCGCCGTCCCGGCCGGACCGGCCTGCGCCGCGGTACGCCGGATGCGGACCCGCAGCAGCTGGCGCAGCACGTCCCGCACCGGCGCCGGCGCGACGGCCGGCAGCGGGGAGTCGTCGAGGAAGATGTTGACCATCCGGTTGATGTAGTGGAAGGTCACCGCCACCCCCACCATCTCGGCGGTCGCCGCCGGCGGCAGCGGCGGGTCCAACGGGTGCTCGCCGTCGGCGCGTACCCACTCGACGAGCCGGCGGACGGCCGGGTCGCGGACCGCGCCGGTCCCGCCGTGGAGCAGGGCGGCGGCCTCGTCCGGGCCGGCCAGGGCGTGCACCGCGCTGCCGTGCACCTCCACGCAGTAGGGGCAGGCGTTGGCGGCCGACACGGCGGCGGCCACCGCCTCCTTGGTGGCGCGGTCGACCTCGCCGGCGGCCACCAGCGTCTCCCGCAGCATCGCCCAGCAGGCGCCGAGCACCGCCGGGTCGGGCGAGTGCAGAACCACCGGCGGCGCGAGGACGCCGAACTCCCGCTCGATACCGGCGTACACCTCGGCCAGCGCCGCCGGGGCCGCGGCCGGCCGGACGGGCACGACATGTCGGATGTCGGCCAACGACCGGCGAACGGCCGTCCGGAGCAACCATGAGCGCACGTCCACTCCTTCCCGGTGGTCCGGCGACTACCAAACCACGCTGGGTATCGACAAGGTCACTAGAATGGGTCAATGGTGATCCACAATCGACAGGCCTGCTCGATCGCCCGCGCCCTGGAGGTCGTCGGCGAACGGTGGACGCTGCTCGTCGTCCGGGACGCGATGCTGGGCGTGACCCGGTTCGACGCCTTCCTCAAGAGCCTCGGCGTCGCCCGCAACGTCCTCGCGGACCGGCTGTCCACGTTGGTGGAGGCCGGAGTCTTCGAGCGGGTGCCGTACCAGCAGCGCCCGCTGCGCCACGAGTACCGGCTCACCGACCGGGGGCGGGAACTGGCCCCGGTCGTGCTCGCCCTGATGGAGTGGGGTGACCGGCACTGCGCCGACGAGGCCGGGCCGCCCCGGCTCGCCGAACACGAGCACTGCGGCGGCCCGGTCCGCACCGAGGTGCACTGCACCCGGTGCGGCGGCCCGCTGACCGAGGCGGAGATCAGCACCCGGCTCTCCCCCCACTACGTCGCCCACCGCCAGCGTCAGGGCCGGGAGGTCGCCGCCTGGCCGACGGACGCCACCCCCACCGCCCGGCGCCGGCGACCCGGCCGCCGGACCCGGTGAGCTCCCGGGTCCGGGCCGTCGCCGCCGGTGGCCTCACCGCCGGCTGAGGTTGCCCACCAGCGGCAGCACCCCGCGCCGTCCGGCCGTACCACCGTCCGGCGCCGGCGCCCCGTAGACGACGTCGACACCGCGCTCCCGGGCGGCCTGGACGATGCCCGGCACCGACCGCTCGGCGAGCGCGGCGATGGTCATCGCGGGGTTGACGGTCAGCGCCCCGGGCACCGCGGCGCCGTCGGTGACGAAGATGCCGGGATGGTCCCGCAGCTCGTGGCGGTCGTCGAGGGCGCTGGTCGCCGGGTCGTCACCGATCCGGCAGGACGCCAGCGGATGCACGGTGTAAGCCCCGACCACCTCGTTGGTCCACGGCATCACCCGGGACAACCCGTCGCGTTCGAGGATGTCGCGCACGGCCGCGTCGGACTCCGCCCAGCCACGCAGCGTGTTCGGGGTTGGCCGGTACCGCAGCGGACCACGGGCGAGCATCTGCTGCGACAGCCGGGTCCCGTTGCCCCGCTCCGGCGGCGGCCCGAAGACACCCTCGTTGTCGTCCTCGCTCATCGTGAAGACGGTCAGCCAGGAACGCCAGGTGCGCAGCAGTTCCTTCTTCTCCGCCCCGAACCAGGTGGGGCCGGTGGCGTCCGGGACCTGGGCGAGGATGGTGCCGAAGCCCGGCGGGAAGTAGAGCTGCTCCAGGGAGAACCTGCTGTACTCCGGAAGCGAGCCGTCCAGCCGGTCCCAGTTGGCCACGCAGGGGCCCTTGCCGATCTGGTAGGCCTCGTACGGCACACCGTCCGGACGGGACAGTCCGAGCACGTCACGGACCCGGTCCTCGTTGAGGATCGCCGTGTTCAGCCGTTCGCCGTTGCCGGAGAAGTACCGCCCGACCGCCGCCGGCATCCGACCGAGGTGCGGCTCGGAACGCTGGAGGATCACCGGGGTGGCGCCCGCGCCCGCCGCCAGGATCACGACCTTCGCGTCGATCGAGCCACTGCCCACCGCCACCCGGTAGTCGGTGTCGTCGACCACCGTGTAGTGCACCCGGTAGCCGCCGTCGTCGGTGCGCGACAGGTGCTGCACCTCGTGCAGCGGACGGATCGTCGCGCCGTGCGCCAGCGCCGCGGGCAGGTAGTTGAGCAACAGGGAGCGCTTCGCGTCGAACCGGCAGCCCGACATCATCCAGTTGCAGTTGGTGCACTTCTCGTGGTCGACGGCCACCGGCACCGGGTTGGCGGTACGACCGGCGTGGTCGCAGGCCGCGCCGAACAGGCCACCCGAGAACGGCACGTCCTTCCACTCCTGCCGCACCACCGGCAGCGCCTCGGCGACCCGGTCGTACCAGGGCTCCAGGCTGTCCCGGGAGATCGCGGCGGGCCACATCCGCCGGCCGATGCTGCCCTGCCGGTCGAAGACGAAGCGAGGGGCGCGCGGCATCGCCGCGAAGTAGACGACACTGCCGCCGCCGACGCAGTTGCCGCCGAGCACGCTCATCCCGTCACCGATGACGAAGTCGAACGCCCGGGTGGTGGAGGAGCCGAACTTCAGGTCGTGGTCGAAGTCCGGGCCGGTCAGCCAGGGACCGCGTTCGAGGACGACCACCCGCGCCCCACCGGCGGCCAGGTGGTAGGCGGTGATCGCACCGCCGAATCCGCTGCCGACGACCAGGACGTCGGTGCTTTCGGTGACCGTCATGCCGGGCTCCCTGAGGGGGTCGTGTCGGGATGCGGCCGGGCCAGCGCCCGGCCGTAGGAGAACGAGGGAAACCGCCACAGCCCGTCGGCGTCGGGCCCGTAGTAGCCCATGGTGGTGAGGCCGGGATGGCCGGCGGCCAGCGCGTCGGTGGTGTGCATGTGCGCCGCGGCGTCGAAGGCGATGGTGCTGAACATCGCCACGCTCACCCACGCCTCCCGTTCGGGGTGGTCGGGCGCGACGAGCTGGCGCACCAGCGCCACCCGGTGGTCGTAGGCGAGGGCGACGAACGGCGGGACCGCCGGGTCGGGGGTCAGGCCGTGCTCGTCGGCGTACCGGGTGGCGTGGTCGTTCAGCAGGTCGGCGAGGGTGTCCAGGGCGGGAGCCATCCCGCCCTCCTCGGTACGCAGCACGTCGAGCGCGCCGGAGGCGACCGCCCCGCCGCCGGTCGAGACGCCGGCCACCGCCCGATCGTCCGGGTTGCGCTTCTCACCGGGCAGGATCGTGTCCGCGTAGGCCTCGAGCGTCATGGTCCGCGCCGGATCGGCGTCGGGAAGTACGGATTGCACGGGGGTGCCTCCTGTCGTCGGGGAACAGACCGGGGTCCGGGGCCTGCGCCGCGCCGGGCCCGACTCGGGCCGTCTCATCGTTCTGGCCGGGCCGGGTGGGCTGCATCTTCTCGGTTGCTTTCTGAGACCGAGCCGGTCGGAGGCCCCCAAACGGCCCCGGCAGGTGCGCAACATCGAAGAACACCCACGCCGTGACCGCCGGTAGCGTGACCGTGCACGCCCTGCGACAGGATGGGAAGCGGAAATGGCAGTCCACGCGGAACGGCGAAACTCCGGCCTCGTCGGTCGGCTCAACGGCGCCCACCATCGGGCCGCCCTCAACGTCTACCTGCTGATCGTGGTCGCACACTGGGCCGAGCACCTGGTCCAGGCGTACCAGATCTGGGGGTTGGGCATGGCCCGGCCACAGGCCCGGGGCGTGCTCGGGCAGTACTACCCCTGGCTGGTCACCTCGGAGTGGCTGCACTACGGGTACGCGCTGGTGATGCTGGTGGGCCTGTTCCTGCTGCGCCCGGGTTTCGTCGGGCGCGCCCGCACCTGGTGGACGGTCAGCCTGGCCCTGCAGTTCTGGCACCACATCGAGCACGGCCTGCTGTTCCTCCAGGCCCAGTTCGACACCACGTTCTTCGGCGCCGCGGTGCCGACCAGCATCGTCCAGCTCGTACTTCCCCGGGTCGAACTGCACCTGTTCTACAACTCGGTGGTCTTCGTGCCGATGCTCATCGCGATGTACCTGCACCTGCGGCCGAACGCGGCCGAGCTGGCGACCACCATGTGCAGTTGCGTGGCGCGGAGCCGTCCGCAGACGCGCCAGCCCGCCTCCACGCCCGCCTGAGATGGCCGCCCCGGGCAGCCGTGACGGGGTCCTCGCGGCGGTCGCGGTCGGACTCGCGCTGACCGTGGCCGGCGTCGCCCTCCCGGTGCCGGTGGCGGCGGCGTCCACCTCGGACGCCGGCGGCGACGCGGCCATCGCCACCGTCCCGCCCGCCCAGGCCGCGCTGACCACCGC
>NZ_SMKD01000093.1 GCF_004348595.1 Micromonospora sp. KC723 | reverse complement strand
CCCCCGCTCCGTGCGGTCCCGCCGTCCCCGCCGCGCCGTTCATGACCGCCCCTGCCCATCGGCGGCGTAGGGCACCAGCACAACGCCACGCTCACCCGGGCTGTCGAAGAGCACCGCCCGGCCAGGGCGGGGCCGCCACTCCACCGGGCGGCCGAAGACCCCGCCCAGCATGGCCCCCGGCACGTCCACCACCACGACGGCCGCCAGCTTGTCCACCGCGCCCTCCGGTTCCAGCAGCGCCGCGAACGGCGGCACCGCACGCCACCAGCCCAACAGGTGCGTCCCCGCCGGCGGCCCGTCCCGCAGCAGGGCGCGTAGCCGCTCGGCCGGCAGGTTCGCCGGCCGCGCCAGGTCCACCCCGAACACCACCAGGTACGCCGGCCCGCCCTCGTCCATCGCGGCCGACAGGCCCGGACCGTCCACCGTCTCCACCCGGTGCCGTTCCGCCAACTCCGCCGCCAGACCGGCGGCCAGCGAGGCGGAGCCGTCGGCCAGCGGCGCGAGGACAAACCGGACGCTGCCCGGCGCGTGGTGGGCGGCGGTGCTCCGGACGGCGGTCACCAGCAGACCGGCCGCCTCCGCGCCCGGACCCAGGATGGCCAGGTTGCGCCCCGCCACCGCACCCAGCGGCACGGCGACCGTGGTCCGGGCCACGTCCACCGCCCGGCCGAGCAGCGCCGCCGGCCCACCGGCCCGCCCCGCCAGGGCGGCCCGCAGCCGAGGATCGTTGCGCAGCAGCGGCCGGGCCCAACCGGCGAAGACCACCGGTGGGACCGCGCCCTCCGGACGGGCCGCGAAGAGCCGGTGCCGCAGCCGCTCCACCGTCCCCGGATCGTCGTGCGGATCCGGGAACCGCACGAGGCGTTCATGACCCCGGGTCGCGCCGCGCGGCCCACCCAGACCCCCGGCGGTGTTCACCACCGCGCTGCCCACCGCCAGTCCGGCGGCCGAGTCGTTGGTCGGCATCAGCACCGCGCCGCCCCCGGAGAGCGCAACCCGGACCGGGAACTGCCCCAGCACCGAGTCGCGGGGTGCGGCGCCCGCCCCGATGCCCAGATCACCGGCACCGGACAGGACCAGGTGGACGCCGTACGCACGTCCGGCGCGGGCCAGCCCGTCCAGCCGGGCCAGCACGTCGGCGGCGACCGGATCCCGGTCGGCCAGCAGCAACGGGAAGTTGTCGATCACGCAGACGACGCGTGGGAGCGACTGGTGTTCCCGTAGCTCGGCGAAGCGCTGCCCGCCCGCCCGGGCCGCTGTCTCCTCCCGCTGCCGGGCCTCCGCCGTCAACTGGTCGAAGAGGTCCCGGACGTACTCCGGGTCGGCCGCCATCGCCGCCGACCGGACCTGCGGTACCCAGGTCCGGTCCCGCTCGGTCTGCAGGAACTCCACGAAGGACTCGTTGTTCCCGAGGTCCACCAGGTGCAGGATTAGCTCGTCCGGGCCGTACCGGGCGGCGAGACCGAGCAGCGCGGTGGTGAGGAACGCGGCGCGGCCCGCGTCGCAGCGGCCACTGACCAGCCAGTGCGGGGTGAGTTCGGTGAAACCGACGGTCACCGGACGGCCGTTGGCGTCGCCGACCGTGGTGGAGAGTCCCGCCGTGGACGAGGTCTGCCAGACCGGTTCCGTCTCCGCCGGCAGCAGGTCGGCCAGGCCCAACCGGGAACCGGCCTCGATCTGCTCGGCCAACCGCCGGCAGACCGTCCCGATCAGCTCGGCTCCCGGATCCTCGTCCACGAACACCGGAGAGTTCAGCCCGCCGCCGGACTCGGTGCCCGGTCCGCTGAACGGACTGTCCGGCGGATCCCCCAGCAGCGCGTACGCGGTGCGCAGCGCCAGCCCGGTGGCCCGCGGCAGCGGCGGTCGGCCGGCCACCGGCCAGCCGGCGACCAGCAGGTGCAGCCCAGCCTGCCGACCCGCCCCGGCCAGGGCCTCGACCCGGGCCAGGTCATCGGTCGTGGTGTGCTCCGGGAACCCGGCGACGACGAGCAGCAGCGTACGGTCGTGCCGGCGGGGACGGCCGGCACCGGGAGAAACCCACTGCTCGGCCTCGGTCAGCACCGCGCGCAGGCCGGCCACGTCCACCGCGGGCGGCGGCAGCAGCCCGGCGTCGGCCAGGGCCGCGAAGGGCGCGAACGTGTCACCCCCACTGACCCCGTCCACCGCCCGGACCAGCAGACAACCGGCTGGCGTCGCCGCCAGCAGCCGCAACAGCACGGACCGGAGCAACCCCACCGCCCGGGGCTCCCGGGCATCGACGTCGAGCGTGAGGTGACCGGTACCCAGCAACGGCACCAGGGCCGGGAAACGGGCGTCGTCCAACGGGGCGGCCGTGCCGACCCGGACGAAGGACGGGTTCTCCTCGCCGGCCGGGGTGTCCGGCGACAGCGATTCCAGCCCGGCCCCGGCCCAACCCGGAGCCAGCCGTGCCGCGGCGTTCCGCAGCCGGTCCGCCAGCTCGTACTGGCGGCGCTGGTCGGCCGGGGCAGGCCGGATCTCGTCGAGCACGTTGGCCGCAGCGGCGGCCGTGGCGGCGGCCCGCCGGTGCAGGGCCGCGGCACGGTTCGTGCGACCCTTCGGACCGGCCACCGTGTCCACCCCTCTTTCCGAGGTTGGAAACCTCCCCGAGAGCAGACCGTATCCCAGGTGGGGCCGCACACCCGGGAAGCTGCGCGGCGCTGCGCCGGGCTTGTCGCAAATGGTGCGGAGCTCTCACGTCCCGGGGTTGTCCTGTCACCATGCGCAGGATCTGGGGCATTGGGTACGGGGGGCTCAGCCGATAGCCTCAGGGGGTGGAATCAGTGCAGCCCCCCGCCGGTTCCCAGGTCTCCCGCGTACCGGCACAGCGGACCCCTTCGGAGCAGTTGGCGCCACCTGCCACCGCCCCGGCGTCGCCGCCTCCGAAGCGGCGGCGGGTCCGCACCGTCCTGAGTGTGGTCGCGGCGGCGGTGGCGTTGTTCTGCCTCAGCGGGGCGGCGGTCGGTTACGTGCTGTACGACCGGGCCACGGCACCCGACCGGAGCGCGCCTGACGTGGTGGTCGTCAACTACCTGCAGGCGATCCTGGTGTTCCGCGACGACAACAAGGCGAGCCTCTTTACCTGCGCCGGTCCGCTTCCTGCGGTCGACCAGTTCAGAGACCAGATCGCGAGCCGGGAACGGGAGCTTGACACGACGTTCTCGATCAACATCGAAGATGTCGTAGTCACCAAGACCGGCTCTTCGTCCGCCAGCGTCATTGCCCTTATCAGGAGGAGCGCCACGCTCGACGGAGTGCAGCAGAGCTTGACGGACAGATGGCGATTCGAGCTGTTGGAGCAGAAGGAGGGGTGGCGAGTCTGCTCGGGGGCGCCGGCATAGACCGTCATTCGATCCACAGTAGGTGCACCGGCACCTCCAGGGTGGTGGGTGGTTGACCGCGCCAGGCCCAGCGGTACCACTCCAACTCCGGAGTGACGCGGACACAGATGTCGCCGTCGGCGCCGGAGTAGGTCTCCGTCACCGCCCGTAGGTCCCGATGCTCGACCCCGTCCTCCACATGTACCACCCGCCGGCCACCGACGGAGTCGGCCTCGAACGCGGGGGTAGGTGACCGGTGGGTGGGCCCGTCGAGGGAGACCAGTCGGATGCCGGGGTCGGTGTGTGGCGTCTGCCGCGAGGGGAAGTCACCGATGGTTTCCACCCATACGCGTTCGACGGGTACCAGGGGCGCGAAGACCTCGACCTGGTCCGACTCGGCGCGGTACCACTCGTGTTCCGGGATGACCGGGACATAGGTGCGGCTGCCCTGTACCACCCGCTCGTCGGCCCGGAGGTCGCCGCGCCAGCCCAGGCCGGGCAGTCCGACCAGCACCCGCCGGCCGCGCAGTTCCACCCGGCCGGTGGCGGACACGATCTCCACCGGACGTGGCGGCCGGGGCGCCCAGTCAGGCTGACCGGCGAACGGATCCGGGAGCGGACCGCTCATTGCTGGACGATCCTCGCCGACGCGGTCAGGGTCGCCCCCCGCTGCCGCATGAAGGGCACCGGATCGATGGCGCCCAGCGAGGAACGGTCGCCGTCCCGGTGCACCTCGAAGTGCAGGTGGGGCCCGGAGGAGTTACCGCTGCTGCCGACCCGCCCGATGACCTCACCGGCCTTCACCGCCTGGCCGGGAACCACCAGTGGCTTCTCCACCATGTGGCAATAGCGGGTGACGTATCGGCCGGCGTGCAGGATGTCGACGAACCAACCGCAACCGCCCTTTGCGGGGGAACCGTCGACGTCGCAGTCCCGGCGGCCGTTGTGGTCGGGATCGCACCGGGCCACCAGCACCCGTCCAGCGGCGGCGGCGTGAATCGGGGTGCCCTTGCGGGCGGCGATGTCCACCCCGTTGTGGCGGGGTCGACTCGCGGTGCGAAAACCGGAGCCCACCCTGCCCGGGATCGGGGCCGTCCACCCCGACGCGGCGATGTTGTCGCCCGAGGCCTGGTCGCAGAGGGTGCGATTCCCGATCTGGACGGTCTTGGCCGCACCACGGGCGAGGACGTTGACGATCTGGCTCGCGACCTCCTCGTGCTTGGCGTACGCGTCCGGGTAGGCGCTGATCTGCACCTTCTGGGCGGCCAGGGTCAGTGGCAGCTGCTGCCAGTTGTCGACCTTGAGCAGCTTCTCGTAGAACTTTCGGGACGCGTACTCGGGCGTCATTCGCTGGGCGACGCTGCCCCAACCGGCGCGTTGCTGGAACAGGCCGACCGAGTCGTGGTCACGACCGACGCCCTCGTTGGGAATGTCCCGGGATCCCACCACGGTGCTGTTCGCCAGGTTCCGTAGGCCGGACTCCTGCATCGCTGTTGCGATTGCAATCACCCAGCCCCGAGGAGGAACCTTCATCTCCTGACCGACCTTGATGATGACTGCGGCGTTGCGCATCTGACTCTGACCATAGCGACCCATCCGGGGCAGAGTGCCGTTGAGCGTCACCTGGTGGTCTTTCTTGCAGTCCAACTCGTTGGAGATCAGATTCTGCTGCTCGTCACCCAAGCCAGTCAGGAAGAAAGCTGCACTGCCTCCCCCGCAGCAAAGAAGAGCGAAGGTCGCCGTCAGTGCGGTGGCCAAAGCACCGATTCGGAGCCGGTGCCGGCGCGGCTGGTCAACCGTTGGCATCTGGCTCGTCATTCCCGCTCCCAGTCCACCGCGTCCACCAGCCATCGTCCCCGGGGTGCCACGAGCTCGAGCCGGAGCCGTCCCGCGTCGAGGGGCACCAGTACCTCCGTGAAAGTTTCGGTACGGGGCCGGACGATGGGCTCAGCGGCCATACGAACTACGGGGACGCCCGCTGGGTCGGTGCCGGCTAGCTTGTCCATCAGGTTCGGTGTGGAGAGCGGGCGTAGTTCAGCCCTCCAGTTGTCGCCAGTGGTGGCAGACCCGCTCAGCCAGGCCGTGACGAAGCGGGTGGCGGTCTGTTCCGGAGTCAGCTCGCCGGGCAAGGTCTTCGGCGATTGCGGCGTAGGCATCCCGATGACGCCGTCGTCGCCTTCATGCGGCTGCACGGTGGTAATGGGTTCTCGGGGCGCGCTGGTGAGCCCGATGTCTGTGCCGCCGTGTCCAGCCAACAACCGGGCGGACCCGATCACCGCGAAGACCAGTACGGCAATCATGACCGCGATGCCGACCCGGGACCGGAGGACCCGGGTGAACAGGGATTCGAGTGCCCGCCGCACTGCCGTCACCGGGCCTCTGAACGCACCCGGGGGGCCGGCTTGGGTGCCGGCGCCCGCTCTGCGGAGTCGGGCCGGTAGACCACGAAGGAGGGCGCTTCCTCCGGTACATCCGGATCCGTCCAGCTAGCTGGCTGGCGACGGGGCCGGGGAGCGGGTGGCTTCCCGGCCGTCCTGCGGGCGTCCTGCGGGTGGTCCGTCTCGTCGGGGCGTTCTCGTCCGTCGGGGCGTTCCCGAACCTCGCTGCTCGCTGTCGAGTGGGACGGGTCCTCGCCTCGGGCCTCGGGGCGCATCGTTGACGGTTCGAGAGCCAGGCCGCGTCGTCGGGCGAGAGCGGGCTCGGCCGTGCCTCCCGGCTCGGCCACGTCGAGCCGAGCGGCGACCCGCATGTCACGGAAGAAGCGGCGGTGCCACGACCCGGCGGAGCTGACCGCCTCGCTGCCGTCCTTGCCACCGAGCTGGGTGATCCGCCGGTACGGGCGCAACAGCAGCCAGCCCACCACGCCGCAGAGCCAGACGAGTACCACCTGGAGCCAGCCCGGCAGGGTCGGTGTGCTCATGATCAAATCGACGGCGAAGAGGTAGATCGCCGCACCGGTGCCGAAGATGGCGATGTTGAAGACGGCGGCGACGACCGCGTTGCCGAGTCGACGCAGGCCGGCGCTGGCCGGCCTCAGCAGGCCGATGGTGCCGAGGATCGGTGCGGCGATGACCGCCCACCGGAAGATCAGAAAGCCGAGGAGCACCAGCAACGACGCGGTGAGATCGAACATGGCGAACAGCAGGGCGGCCAAGACGGCGATGAAACCAGCCCCGATTCGATCCATGTCACGTGTGCCCTGCAAATACTCGTATGCCTCCGGGTCTTCTGTCTTGATTTGCTCGGCGACCTTCATCCACTGTTGCTGCTTGGCTGCGACAACTGTGGGACGCGTAGCCGGGTTGGCGCGAATGGACTTGGCTTCTCCCCATGTGAGCGACCGTGCGTCGTACAACGCAGGCCCGTACTTCTTGGCCGTCTCGCTGTCGGCCGAGCCGAGCACACCACGCAGCCAGTTGCGATAGAGCATCGTCTCGGTGACCGTGTCGCTCGCTCGTACGGCAGGAAGCCGCAGGTCTTTGCACCGAGCGGGGTTGTGGTCGATGCAACGTCCCGGTTCAGGCTCCTTTGCCTGAGGGCCTACCGCATCATGGACGACGCCGAGGGAGGCGATCAGAGTCCCGTCGGCGATGCTGGCCGATTTAACTGGCCACGCGGCTAGGGCGGTTACCGCCACCATGACCAGCACAGCCCATCCAGCCGTGGTCATCGCGCTGCTCATGTCCGACTGTCGAGACCGCCACAGCAGATAGAGGCCAACGACGCAGAGGGTGATGATGCCGAAGACGCTGAACACTTTCTGGTAGACGGCCTTTGTTGCCTGCTCTACCAACGGGTTCGCCCAGTCCCACATCGAACGCGGGTTCCATGCGCGTTCACGAACGGCGTTCGATGCGCCAATCACAGCAGTGGCGATCATGAATTCACCATTGGCTACGGTGGTGGTGAACTTGTAGTCCGCGTGAAGTACCGAGGCGCCGCAGCCAAGGTCGTAGGTGTCGTAGCTGTACCCGGCATAGCCATAGAGGCTGTAGCGGCCTGCCACGCCGTCGGTCCCGGCGGGAGGCGCACTTGCGAACCAACCTGCCAGCCCGGCGTCAGGGGTGTCCGGCGTGGGTGGCTCAAGGCATTCCATCCTGGCTGAGCCAACGTCCTCGAGTTTGCGCACGCAGGCGCGGAAGTCGGCTTGCCACTCCTTCGTGCTGCACAGCTCCGCCCTCGCCTGAGCCTGAGCCTGGACCTGAACGGACGCCGGGGCGGCGAGCGCCGGTGTCGGGGCGAGCACCGGCCAGGCGATCGTGGCACCGGCGAGTACGCCGAGTGCGAGGAGGAGCGCCGTGATCCGTGCCCGGGCCCTCGCCATGTCACGCCTCCAGATCAGCCAGGACGGTCGGCAGTTGCCCGGCCGCCTGGGCGGCCGTGGCGGGGGTGGTGTCCAGGTGTTCCAGCAGCCCTTCCACGTACGACACGTCGACGCGAACCTTCTGCACGCGCCCGTCGACGTCGCGCATGACGAACTCGCGGAAGCCGAGCCGGGCCGCGGAGGTGGCGTCGACGGCGGACAGGGAGGCGAGGGTTGCCTCGTACCCGTCGTCGACCGGCACCCGAAGCAGCCGCAGCGCCTCGGAGGCGATCTCGGTGTCCTCGGCGATCCGGCCGACGAAGACGGTGGAGACGAGGTTCTGTACGTCGAGGCCGAGGATGTCCTTCGGGTTCTGCGACGCGACCAGGGCGGCGAGGTTCCACTTGCGGGAGTCGCGGGCCAGGCGGACAAGGAACGACCGGCCGGAGCGCCAGCCTTCCATGAAGTGCGCCTCGTCCAGGCCGACCAGTTTGCGCGACGACATCGAGCCGCCGTAGCAGCGGCGGACGGCGAGCCGGTGCGCGGTGTGCAGCATCGGCAACGCGAGGGCCTCCTCGGCCGACCAGTACTCGCGTTCGATCTTGAGGTCGGGCAGCCGCAGGCCGGCCATGGTGATCACCGTGAGCGCCGCGTCGGCGCCGAGCAGCCCTTCCGGCGGGCGGCCGAAGAAGAGCATCGCCAGCGGCATCTCGGCGGTGTCCAGCAGCAGGTTGGCCAACTCCCGCCCGGCGTCGTCGTCCATCCCCTGCAGGCAGGCGACCACGTCGTCCAGGGTGGAGGTCTCCTCCGCCGGCACCTGCCGTACCGCGTGTCGGAACAGGGTGGCGGTGGACGCCTCCCGGGCCACCTGTGGTGGCACCAGCATCATGCAGATGTCCTGTACCAGCATCCGGCGCTCGGCCCGGGCGTTGGAGACCGCGATCTCGAACTCCCGGTCGCCCGCCGCCCCGCTGCCGAACTCGCTGCGCAGCGGTGTCGGGATCAGCGAGTACGGGGCCAGCGTCCCCGGCTCGGAACCGGTCAGGTTCAGCACCCGCGAGTACGGCCGCAACTCCGGCATGGCGCAGAGCCGGGCCAGTGGACCGGACGGGTCGAGCAGGGTCACCTGCACACCCCGCCGGGCGGCCAGGTACCCGAGCGCGCCGAGCAGGGTCGACTTGCCGCCGCCCGGCTCGGCGACGAAGACCGCGAGGCCGGAGCGTTCCCGCACCTCCATGGGGAAGTGCAGGTCGAGGAAGACCGGCCTCCGGCAGGTGCCGGCGGTCCGGCCGATCAGGTCACCGCGGCGGTCGCCGACCGTGGACGCGGCCTGTGGCAGCGCCGCGGCCAGCAGGTTGACCGGCATCCGGCGGACGTACCCGGTGTTGGCGATGGGCTCGCCGGGGATGAACTCGCGGGCGAGCCAGTCCTGGTTCTTGGGGTGCTGGAGCGAGATGCGCAGCTCGCGGGAGTAGAGCTGGATGAGCCGGCGGGCCCGTTCCAGGCACTCCTCCCTGGTCCGTCCGCCGACCGCGATCCGGTGCCAGCCGTGGGCGCGGGCGGAGTCCACCGGCAGGCCGGTGGTCATCTCGTCGCCGATCACGAGGGCCCGCTTGGCGAGCCGTTCCAGCTCCGGCGGCGCGTCGATGCCGTGCTCGGCGTAGTCGAGCTGTTGGGAGCGGATCATCCGCAGCCGGTGTTCGAGATTACGGAAGGAGTCGTTGGGGCCGAGGATGTCCACCCGGGTGGAGATCTCCATCGGCCACGGCAACCGCTCGTGGAAGTGCAGCCAGGGCTCGTGCCGCTCGGGAATCTCCAGCGGCTCCATCCGGCCGACGGCGAGTACGGCGACGTGCCGTTCCTCGCCGGTCATCCGGTTGACCAGTTTCAACGTCGAGCCGTACGGGGTGCGGTAGCGCTCGACCTGCTCGGTGAGGGCCAGCAGGTCACCCCGTTCCCACCGGCCGTTGGTGACCGGGGAGAGCACCCCGGGTGGGGCCATGCAGAGCGCGACGGAGCGGTAGAGCAACCACTCCAGTTCCTGCGCGGTCACCCGGCGCCCGCGCATCCCGAACGCGGCGAGCACCTCGTCGAACTGCTCGACGGTGCGGCCCAGCTTGCGGCGTTCGCCGTCGGCGGTGCCCCGGCCGAAGACCCGCAACAGCCGCTCGGTGAGCGAGTCGCCGAGCGACCGGCGGGCGAAGGTGACGCCCAGGTAGGTCTGCCCCTCGGCGTGGTTGACCGACATCAGGTGCCGTTGGGCGGCCACCAGGTGGTCGGCCCAGCCCGCGGTGCCCGGGACGTCGGGCAGCGGCGAGGTGGTGTGGGCGTCGATGGTGCGGGCCCACTCGTCGGCCGGGAAGGGGCGGGTGGTGCGGCGCAGGTGCAGTCGGAACCCGGCCAGGCCGGCGTACTGCTCGGAGATGGCGGAGAGCAGCGCCTCCCGTTCGGCGTCCGGGCGGAACGCCCAGCGCACCTCGGGCAGCCAGTACCAGGCGGTGACGGTGTTCGGGGTGAAGGTCAGGTGTCCGGCGATCTCGGTGATCGCCAGGTCGATCGACGGGTCCCGGTCGCCGAACCTGATCTTCGGTGGGCGTACCCGGACTGGTTTGGTCGGGGTGTCGCGTCGGCTCGCCCCACGCTGGCGCGGCGGCACCAGCTCGCGGGAGACCCGCTCGGTGGGCGCCTGCGGGATCGCCCCGGTCGTCAGCTCGCGCCTCCCGGCTCCGGTGGCGTCGGGCTGGCCGGCGTCGGTGGGGGCGGGGACCGGTTCGGCCTCGACCCGCACCGGCTCGATCTCCTCGGGCCAGACCGGTGCGACAGGCACGGGGGGCGTCGGCGCGACGGGTTCGGGCCGGGCCGAGCCGGCCGGCTGTCGCGCCGCCCGTTCCGCGGCCTGGCGGCGGGCCCGTTCGGTGGCCTCGCGGCGGATCCGCTCGGCGGCCTCCCGGGCGGTGAGCGGTTCGCCGGCGGGCTCGCTGGGCACGCGCCGGGGTGACCGCTGCGGCGGAGTCTCCACCGGACGCTCAGGTGGCGTCCCGGCCTCGGTCGTCGGGCGGACGGCGGGCAGCCGGTCGCCCGGCTGCTGCGGGAGGCGGGTACGGCCCGACCGGCTGGCCGGGGGTGCCACCTCGATCGCGGGTGCCGGCGGCTCCGTCCCGATGGTGGGCACGGGCGGGGCGACCGGCTGATGCGGGATCGACGGGTGCTCCCGGCCGGCGGGGCGGTGCGGTGGTGGTGCGGGCAGGGCCGGACGGGTCGCCGGTCGGGTCGCCGGGCCGGCACCGCCGAAGAGGTCGAGGAAGGGCGAGTCGATGTCGGTGCCGTCCCCGGTCAGCATCGGGGTGGTCGGTTCGGCGGGCGGGGTGCCCCCGCCGCCGGCCGGGCGGGGTGCCTGGAAGACGCCGACGCCGACGCCGGTGCGGGAGCCGGTGGCGAGGGCCGGGTCGTACGCCTCCTCGTCCGGCAGCTCCTGCTGGGGGTAGTCGAGCGACCGCGCACGGTTACCGTGTGGGGCGCCATGGCGTCCGGCCGGGAAACCCGGCGTGGAAGAGCGACTCATGCGACCGCCTCACCCGCGTGGTTCGACTGCCCGATCGGCGTGCGCCCGGTCATGCCAGCTCCTCCCGGATCCTGATCCGGCTGCCGACCAGGCGGGGGTCGCGTTGCTCGGCTGCCGGCTCCCGGGTGCGTCGCCAGTCGGTCAGGGCCGTGCGGATGACCATCCGCGCCGGCCGGTCCGGGTCGACGTACCGGAAGATGAACGAGGTGGTCACGATGGCGAGGGCGATCTCCCAGGCGGGGAAGAGCTCGACCTGCAACGTGAACAACCAGTGGATGAACATGTAGAGGGGCACGAGCAGCATGAACAGGCCGTACTGGGCGTACGGCAGGTGGACGGGAAGGGTGTAGCCGGGCGGTCCGAGGTAGACCAGTCGGGCCCGGTAGATGTCGTCGTCGGTGCGTAGCCGCATCTGTGCCCGCGCCTATTCGAAGATCAGATCGATCAGGTAGTCGCCCACGAAGAAGAGTGTGGCCGCGCCGGCGATGAACGCCAGGCCGACGATCGCGATGGCGGAACTCGTCAGCACCTTGGAGATCTCGCCCCGGCTGGCCCGGCCGATGAAGATGACGCCGAGCACCGCGAGCAGGATCGGCGCGATCTTGCTCGCGAAGAAGGTGACCACGCCGCTCGTGTCGATGCCCTTGGGGGCCGGCTCGGCCAGCGGAGCCGACGCCAGGGCGTGCAGCGCCTGCACGACGCCGGACGACGCCGTCTCCATGAGCTCGAAGGCGATCACTGGAACCTCCCCATAACGCGGCCGGCGGTGCCGCGGCGGTGCGGTGGGCAAGCCTGGCGGGAACTGCTCACTGTGCGCAGCGTTGGCGACGCTGCGTTCGTCGTCCACCACGGAGGGTGGTGAACTTTGGGGGGATTCTTCCCGCTTCGGCCCTCCCTCCAGGCTTCGCCGTCTCGATGCTGGGCAATTCCACAGCGTACGGGCCGCCCTCCTTTGCGACAACCCGCGAAGAGTGACCCCGAAACAGTGTGGACGACCGATCGTACACCTGTTCCAATCCGCATGTCGGCCTCCGGTTCCGGCCGGCCGCGCGGGGCTCGCCGGACCGGCCCGACCCGCCCGGTACTGTCTGGTCGTGACCGACTTGGTACCGGCCGAGGCCCCGGTGGTGATGGGTGTCCTCAACGTCACGCCCGACTCCTTCTCCGACGGTGGTCTCTACTCCGACCTCGACGCCGCCGTCGCACACGGGGTGCGACTGCGGGCGGAGGGGGCGCGGCTGGTCGACGTCGGTGGCGAGTCCACCCGCCCGGGCGCGGACCGGGTCGCCGCCGCCGTGGAGACGGCCAGGGTGGTCCCGGTCATCCGGGAGTTGGCCGCCGCCGGCGTCACGGTCAGCATCGACACCAGCCGCGCCTCGGTGGCCGAGGCGGCGCTCGCCGCCGGGGCCGCCGTGGTCAACGACGTCTCCGGCGGCCTTGCCGACCCGGACATGGCCCGGGTGGTCCGCGACGCCGGCTGCCCCTGGGTGCTCATGCACTGGCGCGGCCACTCCCGCGACATGCGGGACCTGGCCACCTACACCGACGTGGTCGCCGACGTCCGGACCGAGCTGGGCCGGCGGGTCGACGCGGCGCTCGCCGCCGGGGTCGCGGCCAACCGGATCATCGTCGATCCGGGGCTGGGCTTCGCCAAGACCGCCGCGCACAACTGGGAACTGAGCGCCCGCCTGCCCGAACTGGTCGACCTCGGCTTCCCGCTGCTGTTCGGGGCGAGCCGCAAGTCCTACCTGGGCCAGCTGCTCGCCAGCCCGGACGGCACCCCCCGCCCCACCACCGGCCGGGCGGTGGCCACCGCCGCGACGAGCGTGCTCGCCGTCGCCGCGGGCGCCTGGGGGGTACGCGTGCACGACGTCCGGGGCACCGTCGACGCGCTCGCCGTCTGGGCGGCCACCGGCCGCCCCCGCCTGGCCCGGGTGACCGCCGCCGGACCGGGGCGACACGCCGACCTGGACCCGGCCGCCGGCCGCGCCGGGGGAACCCGATGACCGACCGGATCGAGCTGTCCGGCCTGCGGGCACGCGGCCGGCACGGGGTCTACGACTTCGAACGCGCCCAGGGGCAGGACTTCGTCATCGACGCCGTACTCGAACTCGACCTCGCCCCGGCCGCCCGCTCCGACGAGGTGACCGACACCGTGCACTACGGCGAGCTGGCCGAGCGGCTGGTCGCCGTGGTCACCGGCGAGCCGGTCAACCTGATCGAGACCCTCGCCGACCGGCTGCTCACGGTCTGCCTCGCCGAACCCCGGGTGACCGCCGCGACGGTCACCGTGCACAAGCCGGAGGCACCGATCCCGCACGCCTTCGCCGACGTCGCCGTCACCATGCGACGGGCCCGTTGACCCGGGCCGTGCTGTCGATCGGCAGCAACCTCGGCGACCGCCCGGCCCACCTGCGCACCGCCCTGGCCGCGTTCGGCGACACCGTACGGGTCGTCTCCGGGGTGTACGAGACCCCGCCGTGGGGCGACGCGGACCAGCCCGCCTACCTCAACGCGGCGGTGCTGGTCGTGGACCCGGCGGCGACCGCCCGGGACTGGCTGGCGCGGGCCCGGGCCGCCGAGGAGGCGGCCGGTCGGGTCCGTGACCCGCAGCGCCGGTTCGGGCCACGCACCCTGGACGTCGACGTCGTCGCCGTCTGGGACGACGCCGGTCAGCCGGTGCTCAGTGACGACCCGGAACTGACCCTCCCGCACCCCCGCGCCCACCTGCGGGCCTTCGTGCTCCGGCCGTGGATCGACATCGAACCGCACGGCCGGTTGCCCGGGCACGGCTGGCTCACCGACCTGCTCAACGCCGAGCCGCTCGCCGGTGACGCCCTGGAACTCAGCCCTCGTCCGGATCTGGCGTTAGAGTCGGACACATGACCCAGGCGCAGACCCCGCGTGGCGGCGACCCCGACCGCTTCCGGATGGGGCCCACCCGGATCTCCACCCTGGTGGTGGCCGCGCTCGCCGCCGCGGCCGTCGCCTGGCTGTTGATCAGCGCCTTCTACGGCGACCTCGGGTCGGGCCTGCCCTGGCTGCCGGTGGTCACCCTGGCCACCCTCGCGGTGCTGGAGGCGTACGCCGCGGTCAACACCCGTAGCCGGATCGAGCGCCGACCCGGGCGCGAGCCGGTCAACCCGCTGCTGGTCGCCCGGTTCGTGGTGCTGGCCAAGGCCTCCGCGCTGGCCGGGGCCATCTTCGCCGGCTTCTACGCCGGTCTCACCGGCTGGCTCCTCATCGAGGACACCAACGCCGCCGTCAACGACCGGCCCGCCGCCGGCGCCGGGCTGCTGGCGGCGCTCGCCCTGGTCGCCGCGGCGCTCTGGCTCGAACGCGCCTGCCGGGTGCCCGAGCAGGAGGACGACGAGGACCGGGAACCCGGCGACCGGCACAGCCGAACGCCGCGTCGCTGAGCGGAGGGTTACGCGGGGCCGCGCGCGCAGGTACCGTCCCTGGCGACCGGAGAGCACGCGGTCGTCGACGGGGACGGCCGGCGGGGGGAGGCGCGCGGTATGGCGTACGACGAGCCGGGTCAGGTTTCCTCGACGCAGCCGCCGGGTGTGCCCGCCGCAGGACCGGGCAACGCCTTCGACGACCCCGCCCACGGTGAGCCGGGCCGGGACCGGATCGGTGTGCACCTGGTCTGGGAAGGGCTGCTCCTGGCCGGACTGGCCACCCTCGTCGTGCTGCTGGCGCGGGCCGACGCCGACGCGCTGCGCGGGGACAGCCTGCGCACCCTCCTCGTCGACGCGGTCGCCCTCGGACTGCTCGCCCTCGCCGTCGGCCTGACCCTGCGGACCGCGGCGGTGAACCTGGCCGTGGGTCCGGTCGCGGTGGCCGCGGCACTGCACTTCGCCGAGCAGGGCGACCGGGGGCTGCGGGAGGCGCTCGTGCCGGCCCTGGTGGTCGCCGGGCTCGGCGGGCTCGCCCTGGCCCTCGCCGTGGTGGTGCTGCACGTGCCCGGCTGGGCGGCGAGCCTCGCCGCCGCGGCGGCGGTGGTCGTCTGGATCGAGCGGCGTACCGCGCCGGTGACGGTGCAGGGCGACCACGACGTACGCCGGGCCGCGTTCCAGCTCTTCGCCGGCTTCGCGGCCGTCGCGGTGCTGGGTGGGCTCTTCGCGGCGATCCGGGCGGTCCGCCGGATGGTCGGCCGGTTCCGGCCGGTGGCCGACCCGGCCCGCCGTCGCGGCGTGGTGGCGGCCCTGGTCACCGCGACGGCGCTGGTCGGCTCCACCGTGCTCGCCCTGCTGGCCGGGGTGCTGCTCGCCGCGAACGGAACCGGGCCGGTCGTACCGGAGCCGGGGCTGGACCAGACGACGCTGGCCGTCGGGGTGGCGCTGCTCGGCGGCACCAGCGCGTACGGTCGGCGCGGCGGGATCCTCGGCACCCTGCTCGCGGTGAGCCTGGTCGTCGTCGTCCTCGCTCTGGCGGCCGCGGAGGGCCGGTCCCTGGACCGGTGGGCCGTCGGCGCGGCGGCACTGGCCGTCGGGCTGGCGGTGACCCGACTGGTCGAGAGGTTCGGCCGGCCCCGTACGACGGCCGGTCAGGCGGCCGAGCTCGCCCCGGCGGCCGACGGGACGATCAGCTCCGGGTGGTCGCTGGTCCGCCCGGGCCGGACCGACTCCTGGACGCCCGCGCTGCCGACCCCGACGACCGACACGCCCCGCGACCCGTGGGACGCCCCCCACTGGGAGACCGGGCCGGGCCGGTGGGACGACCGCGACCGGTAGCGGGGTCGGCCGGCCCCGTCCGGCGGGCCGGACCTGATCTCGCCGGATAGGCTCGCGGGCATGACCGAGACTCCTTCCCCCGGCACCGGCCGCGCCTTCGCCGAGCTCGACGCACTCTCCACGGAGGAGCTGCGGGAACAGGCGTTCGCGCTGGCCCGGGCCCGACGCGACGTGGGTTTCTTCTGGTCGGTGCTGCGGCACCTGCCCGACGCGGACGAGGCTGCCGCTCTGGACGGGGCGCCCAACTCGGTCGGGCCGACCATCGACGAGGCCGCCGCGCTGTGGCGGGAGCTGGCCGGCCACGGCTACGAGGAGTCGGCGCCGCTGCTGCGGGCCGCGTTCATCGACTACCTGATGAAGCACTGAGCGGTCGCGCCGCCGGTTGGCGGAGGTTTGCCCGCCGGGGTGGCTCGGGAACTTCCGGCCGCATGGCCGTCACCAACCATTCCCGGACCGCCAGCGGGTACGGCACCGCCGCCGGCACGGGTGCCGTCGCCGCGCTCATCCTGGTCGGGGTCTGCGGCAGCCCCTGGTACGTCGACTGGGCCGAGGCCCACACCGCCCCTTCCTCGGCCGGTGGCTGGTTCCTGCGGCTGCTGGCCTGGCCGGCCTGGCGGCTCGAGTCCGTCGAACCGGGGCAGGGCGTGCTCGCCACCGACCTGCGGGCCATCCTGCTGGTGGTCTTCGCGGCGACCTTCCTCTACCTGCTGCCCACCTCGCAGGTGGCGCGGGTGCAGGGATCGCTCAGCCAGTTCTTCTCGGGCTGGGCCGCGTACGTCCTCGCCGGCGCGGTGGGCACGTTGCTGGCGGCGTTGTTGACCTCCGGCGGGACGCTGCTCGCCGACTTCGAGACCACGGGGACGGGTGCCACGTACGGCTTCTTCGCCGGTTGGATCGTCGGACTGGCCAGCCTCGGCGGCCGGGCCTGACCGTCCGGCGACGGCGGGACGTGCCCGTCCTCATGTGAACCGGCTCGCGCGGTGAGCTGTCACCCAACTCGGATCCCCGGGTGCGGGCCGTTCCCACTCCGGGCATCTGTCGGTAGGCTCCGAAGCCATGCCTGCCCCGGCCCTCATCGACAAGCGCCACCCCCAGCTGTTGACCGTCCTGTTCTGGATCGGGGTGGCGATCGCGCCGGTCGCGGCACTGATCCTGCTGGTCGCCGACGGCAACGGTCCGCTGCGGTTCGCCGCCGTGCTGGCGATCATGGCGGTGGTCCTGATCGGTCTGTCGATCGCGCTGCGGGGCGACTCGGGTGGCCAGCCGCACGGCGTGGACGTCCTCGACGAGTTGGAACAGCTGCGCCGGGAACTGCGCTCCGAGATCGTGGCGGCCGCCCAGCGTGGCAACCAGGCACTCGACCAGGCGCAGCGGGTGGAGAACCAGGTCAACGCGTTGCGCCGACGTCTCGACGCCGCCGCGGCGGGGATCGTCGCCGCCGTCGGACTGACCGGGGTGGAGGAGCCGGCCGGGACGGGCCGGGCGCGGGTGCCGGCACCGGAACCCCAGGACGACCCGCAGGGTGGGCGACGCCGCGCGGTGGAGGAGCCCGCGACCTGGAACGGGGCGGCGGCCGACCGCGACGACGAGCCGGCCGGCAGCCGGTACGGCGTCGTCGGCGGTGGGCCGGTCTCCGGTCAGGCCGGCGGGTACGGGCACGACCGACCGGCCGCCGCGGCGTCCGCCGGGGTGTACGGGGCGGCCCGTCCGGCGCCGGAGCCGCAGGGCCGTCCGGTGCTGCGGCACACCGAGACGGTGCGCGTGACGACCCGGCACACCGTGGTCGACGGTGCCGATCCCGGGGTGGCGGGCGGCTACGGCGGGTACGCGGGCAGGTGGTCGTCCGGCGCGGAGGAGCCGTCCTGGAACGCCCCTGAGCCGGAGGGCTCCCGGGCCGGCCAGCGTGACGACCCGGGCTGGTCCGCCCCGCGCGACGAGCGGCCGTGGGCCGCGGGCCGGTCCGACGAGCGGCCGTGGGTGGGCGGCCAGCCCGAAGATCGGCCGTGGGTGGGCGGCCAGCCCGACGAGCGGCCGTGGACGGCCGGGACGCCGGAGGAACGGCCCTGGGACGGGCGGGCCGAGGCCCGGACCGACCAGCCCTGGGCGGGCGGGACGTATCCGGCGGAGCAGCAGAACTGGTCGGGGGCGCAGGTCGGTGACCGTTGGGCCGAGGTCCGCGACGACGGGCACGCCCGTGAGGTGCGGGTCGGGGAGCGCCGGGCCGAGACGTACCCCGACGGCGCCGGTTTCCGGGTGCAGGACCGCTGGGCGGCGGTGCGGCAGGACGAGCCCCACCAGCCGGCCGGGCAGTGGGGTGGCGGCTGGGCCGAGCCGGCGGACCGGCCGGCGTTGCCGCAGGGCGGGACGCCCCTGCCGCAGGAGTGGAACACGGCGGGCCCACAGCCGGCCGAGGGGCAGTGGGGTCAGCAGTCGGTCGGGCAGTGGCGGGTGCCCGCGCCGAGGGAACCGGTCGACGCGTGGCGGGCGCCGGAGCCGGAGTCCCGTCACCCGCAGTGGAGCGGCGAGGGGCAGTACGGCTACCCGCAGCAGGACGGCCCGCGCGCCGGCAGCCGCTGGGGCTGACGGCCGCCGGTTCACTTGTCGATGTCGCCGACCACGAAGAACATCGAGCCGAGGATCGCGATCAGGTCCGGCACCAGGCAGCCGGGGAGCAGGCTGGCCAGCGCCTGCACGTTCGCGTACGACGCGGTGCGCAGCTTGAGCCGCCATGGCGTCTTCTCGCCGCGTGACACCAGGTAGTAGCCGTTGATGCCGAGGGGGTTCTCGGTCCAGGCGTAGGTGTGCCCCTCGGGAGCCTTGACCACCTTCGGCAGCCGGGTGTTCACCGGGCCGGTGAGCCGGTCCACCCGGTCGAGGCACTGCCGGGCGAGGTCGAGCGAGGCGTACACCTGGTCGAGCAGCACCTCGAAGCGGGCGTGGCAGTCCCCGGCGGTGCGGGTGACCACCGGCACGTCGAGCTGGTCGTACGCCAGGTAGGGCTCGTCGCGGCGCAGGTCCAGGTCGAGCCCGGAGGCCCGGGCGACCGGGCCGGACGCGCCGAACGCGGCGGCTTGGGCGGCGGAGAGCACGCCCACCCCGACGGTGCGGGCCAGGAAGATCTCGTTGCGCCGGATGAGGTGGTCGAGGTCGGGCATCCGGCGGCGTACCTCGTCGATGGCGGCGCGGGCCCGGCCGGTCCAGCCGGCGGGCACCTCCTCCTTGAGGCCGCCGACGCGGTTGAACATGTAGTGGATCCGGCCGCCGGAGACCTCCTCCATCACCGCCTGGATGGTCTCCCGTTCCCGGAAGGCGTAGAAGACCGGGGTGATCGCGCCGATCTCCAGCGGGTACGAGCCGAGGAACATCAGGTGGTTGAGCACCCGGTTCAGCTCGGCCAGCGCCATCCGCAGCCAGACGGCCCGCTCCGGCACCTCCATGCCCATCAGCCGTTCCACCGCGAGCACGACGCCCAGCTCGTTGGAGAAGGCGGACAGCCAGTCGTGCCGGTTGGCGAGCACGATGATCTGCCGGTAGTCGCGGACCTCGAAGAGCTTCTCGGCGCCCCGGTGCATGTATCCGACGATCGGCTCGGCGGCGACGACCCGTTCGCCGTCGAGCACCAGCCTCAGCCGGAGCACGCCGTGCGTGGAGGGGTGCTGCGGCCCGATGTTGAGCACCATGTCGGTGCCGAGCTGCTCCCCGCCGGCGCCCGTGCCGACGGTCAGTTCGCGGAGGTCGCCGGCGTCGGTGGTCATGCCCGCCATCGTGCCACGAACGGTGCCGGGCCGACGCCGACCGGTTGCCGCAGCCACCAGTGCCCGCCGAAGCCGGCCGGGTCGGTCAGTTCGGCCGCCGTCGAGGCGGCGGCCAGCGCCCGCACGTACCCGGCGGGGTCACGGGTGGCCAGGCCGAGTGGTGGCCGGGTGCCGCCGGTCCCGAGCGCCCGCAGCGCCTCCCGCTGACGGACCAGGGTGTACGCACACCGGGCGACCCGCTGTCCGGCGGCGGCGACGGAGTCGATGGCGACGTGCGCGGTGACGTCGCAGGAGCCGTCGGGCACCGGGGGCACCTGCCGCCCATCCCGGTACCCGGTCAGGCTCCCGCCGAGGGGCCGCTCCGCCGTCAGGTGCCCGTAGTCCACGGCCAACGCGAGTCCCCGGTCGACGTGGCGTACGGCCTGCGCCCAGGCGTGATCCCTGCTCGTCCCGATCTCGGCTCTCGCCCCCGTCACGGGTTCCGGGCCGGTGCCGTCCGCTTCGGCCGGCGGCGCCGGCCACCACCTGTGCAGCCAGTCGTGGTCGGCGGAGTCGACCGGCGGGCCCAGGGACTCCATCCCCGTGGTCGGGTCGACCAGCAGGTAACGCCATCCGCCGGCGGTCCGCACGGCCACGTCGAGCGGCACGTTGTCGAGCCACTCGGTGGCGACCAGCAGCCCGACGATCCCGGTGGGGATCTCGCCCACCCACCCGATCCGCCGGGGCAGGCGGTCGGGTCGGGGAGCCTTCTCGACCGCGATGGGTCGTACCCGGGCAGCGAGCGGCGGCGTGGAGGGTGACGGCCCGGCCGGTTCCCCGGGCCCCCGCCCGGACGAGGGCGGCTCCCCGGCCGCCCCGACGGCCTGGAGGAGGGCGGCCAGCAGCTCGCCGCGTCCGGCCCCGACATCGACCACGTCCAGCCGGGCGGGGTGGCCGAGGGCGGCGTCGACCTCGATGAGCAGCCGGGCCAGGGCCGCCGTGAAGACGGGGGAGGCGTGCACGCTGGTCCGGAAGTGGGCGGCCGGCCCCGCCCCGGCGACGAAGAACCCGTCCGGCCCGTAGAGGGCCCGGTCCATGGCGTCCCGCCAGCGCATCGGCATCAGTTCGTTCCTCGTCCAGCGCGTCACCGTGCCGACCCTACGGTCAGCCGGTACGCGACGGGTCGGGGGTGCCGAAGGCCGGTTCCTTCGCCTGCGGCGGTGGCCACCGGACCGGCCGCGCCACCGGGCGGTCGCCCGCTCGGTGAACGATTTCACACACCCTTGTTTCGGCTCCTCAACCCCGGCGCATACTTGCGGTCGACCGGTACCCCCTTCGAGGACTGGATCGTTGCCATGAGCGCACCGCCGCGCCCGCGTCCGGCCGCCCCGCCCGGGGCCGCCGTACCGCCGGGTGCCGTCCCGACCGCCTTCCCCCGTTGCCTGACCGTCGGTGTCGTCGGCGCCGGCCGGGTCGGCGCCGTGCTGGGCGCCGCGCTCGTCGCCGCCGGTCACCGGGTGGTCGCCGCGTCCGGCGTCTCCGGGGCCGCGAAGGCCCGGATCGCCCTGCTGCTGCCCGGCGCCCGGAACCGTTCCGCGACGTCGGTGGCCCGCGCCGCCACCGACCTGCTGGTGGTCGCCGTGCCGGACGACGCGCTGGCAGCCGTCGTGGCCGGCCTGGCCGAGACCGGCGCGCTGCGCCCCGGCCAGGTGGTCGCGCACACCTCCGGCGCGCACGGGCTGGCCGTGCTGGATCCGGCCACCGCGGTGGGCGCCTACCCGCTGGCCCTGCACCCCGCGATGACCTTCACCGGTACGCCGGACGACCTCGGCCGGCTCGCCGGCATCTCGTACGGGGTAACCGCTCCGGCCGGGCTGCGCCCGCTCGCCGCGCGGCTGGTGGCCGACCTGGGCGGGGTGCCCGAGTGGATCGGCGAGGCGGACCGGCCGCTCTACCACGCGGCGCTGGCGCACGGCGCGAACCACCTGGTGACCCTGGTCAACGAGGCCGCCGACCGGTTGCGTGACGCCGGGGTGACCAGCCCGGAGAAGGTGCTCGCGCCGCTGCTGCGGGCGGCCCTGGAGAACGCGCTGCGGTTCGGCGACGACGCGCTGACCGGGCCGGTCTCCCGGGGCGACGCGGGCACCGTACGCCGGCATCTGGCCCGGCTGGCGGAGACCGCGCCGGAATCCGTGGCCCCCTATCTGGCGTTGGCCCGTCGTAGTGCGGACCGGGCGATCGCCGCGGGCCGGTTGCGGCCGGTGGACGCGGAGCCGCTGCTCGACGTACTGGCCGGAACGGAGGTGGCGGCATGACGGAACTGGTGCACACCCGGGCGGCGCTGGCGAAGGTCCGCGACGGGCTGCCGGGCGCCGTCGGCGTGGTGATGACCATGGGCGCGCTGCACGAGGGGCACGAGGCGCTGATCCGGGCCGCCCGGGAGCGAGCCGACCACGTGCTCGTGACGATCTTCGTGAACCCGTTGCAGTTCGGGCCGAACGAGGACTTCGACCGCTATCCGCGCACCCTGGACACGGACCTGGAGGTCTGCCGCCGGGCCGGGGCGGATGTGGTGTTCGCGCCGTCGGTGGGCGACATGTACCCGGACGGGCAGCCGGCGGTACGGGTCAACCCGGGCCAGCTCGGGGAGGATCTGGAGGGGCTCAGCCGGCCCGGTTTCTTCCACGGGGTGCTCACCGTGGTACTGAAGCTGCTCCAGCTCACCCGCCCGCGGCTCGCCTTCTTCGGTGAGAAGGACTACCAGCAGCTCACCCTGGTCCGGCGGATGGTCCGTGACCTGGACGTGCCGGTGGAGGTGGTCGGCGTGCCGACCGTCCGCGAGCCGGACGG
Source organism: Micromonospora sp. KC723 (assembly GCF_004348595.1). Lineage (GTDB taxonomy): Bacteria > Actinomycetota > Actinomycetes > Mycobacteriales > Micromonosporaceae > Micromonospora. The sequence goes on along the minus strand of NZ_SMKD01000093.1, from coordinate 761 downwards.
CCTGGCCCTGTCCAGCCGCAACCGCTACCTCTCGCCGGAGCAGCGGCGGACGGCGTCGGGCCTGTCGGCCGCGCTGCGGGCCGGCGCGACCGCCGCCGAGGAGGGGGCGGACGCCGGGGAGGTGCTGGCGGTCACCCATCGGGCGTTCGCCGACGTCGGGGTGGGTGCGGAACTGGACTACCTGGTGCTCACCGATCCGGAGCTGGAACCCGGCCCGGTTTCCGGCCCGGCCCGGCTGCTGGTCGCGGCCTGGGTGGGCGGCACCCGGCTGATCGACAACATGGCGATCCGGCTCGCCCCCCGCTCCTGACCACCCCACCACCTGCTGAGAGGAACCCATGTTCCGCACCATGCTCAAGTCGAAGATCCACCGGGCCACGGTGACCCAGGCCGACCTGCACTACGTCGGCTCGGTGACCGTGGACCAGGATCTCCTCGACGCCGCCGACCTGCTCCCCGGCGAGCAGGTCGCGATCGTGGACGTGACCAACGGGGCTCGGCTGGAGACGTACGTGATCCCGGGTGAGCGGGGCAGCGGCGTGATCGGCATCAACGGTGCCGCCGCGCACCTGGTGCACCCCGGTGACCTGGTCATCCTCATCTCGTACGGGCAGATGGACGACGCCGAGGCCCGCACCTACCAGCCTCGGGTCGTACACGTCGACGCCGACAACCGGGTGGTCGACCTGAACGCCGACCCCGCCACCGCGGCTCCCGGCACCGCCGGTGCTCCCGTCCCCAACCCCCTGGCCCTCCTCAAC
>NZ_SMKD01000092.1 GCF_004348595.1 Micromonospora sp. KC723 | reverse complement strand
GCCCCCTCCTGCTCGCCACCGCCCCCTGACCCTTCACCGACACAACGGGGGCCCGCGGCGTCAGCCGCAGGCCCCCGTCGACGTCGTGGTGCTGCTCAGTGCTTCTCGTCCTGGCTCGGGTGGGCGAAGTTGAGGTGCTCCGGGGGCAGCGGGAAGGTCACGTCGTCACCGAACGGCGACGGCGCCGCCGCCCGGTCGAAGGTCAGCTCCGTCAGCGGCAGCTTGCCGCTGGCGTCCACCGCCGGGGCGGTCGGGTGTGGAACCTCGCGGTGCCAGTTCACGCCCTTCTGGGCCTGCACCTCGGCACCCGGGTCGCCCGAACCCCCGCCGTGCGAGTGGACCCCAGCTTGACGCGCGCCGCTGTGCACCACGGACTCCTTCCCCGCGCTGCTCGCGGTGCTCTGGGGCTGCTGACCCCGACGGAAGATCTTGCTACCAAGCCACACGAGGGGATCGTACCTGCGGTCGACGACCCGTTCCTTCATGGGGATGATCCCGTTGTCGGTGATCTTGATGTGCTCGGGGCAGACCTCCGTGCAGCACTTCGTGATGTTGCAGAAACCCAGGCCCTGCTCCGCCTGTGCGTACTCCTTGCGGTCGGTCCTCGCGTCCAACGGGTGCATGTCCAGCTCGGCCGCCCGGATGAAGTACCGAGGGCCGGAGAACGCCGGCTTGTTCTCCTCGTGGTCGCGGATCACGTGGCAGACGTTCTGGCACAGGAAGCACTCGATGCACTTGCGGAACTCCTGCGAGCGCTCCACGTCGACCTGCTGCATCCGGTAGTCGCCCGGTGCCACCCCCTCCGGCGGGGCGAAGGCCGGGGTCTCCCGCGCCTTCTCGTAGTTGAACGAGACGTCGGTGACCAGATCCCGGATCACCGGGAAGGTGCGCAGCGGCGTCACCGTGACCGTCTCGTCCTCCGTGAAGGTGGACATCCGGGTCATACAGCTCAACCGCGGCTTGCCGTTGATCTCCATCGAACAGGAGCCGCACTTGCCCGCCTTGCAGTTCCAGCGGCAGGCCAGGTCCGGCGCGTCGGTGGCCTGGAGCCGGTGGATCACGTCGAGGACCACCTCGCCCTCGTTCACCTCGACCGTGTAGTCGCGCAGGTCGCCGCCGGTCTCGTCGCCCCGCCAGATGCGGAACTGTCGCTTCGCGGCCGGCTTGCCGGCCGCCGGGGAACCGTTGTCACCCATTCCTCAGCGCTCCTCCTCGGTGAGGGCGTCGAACTCCGCGAGCTCCTCGTCGGTCAGATACTTGGCCAGCTCGGCGCGGTCGAAGAGGCCGACCAGCTCCGGCCGCATCCTCGGCAGCGGCTTGTGCGTCAGGCGGACGGTGTCACCGTCCAGCGCGCAGACCAGGTTCACCCGTCGCCACTTCGGGTCCATCGCCGGGAAGTCCTCCCGGGTGTGCCCGCCGCGGGACTCCTGCCGCTCCAGCGCCGCCATCGCGGTGCACTCCGAGACGACCAGCATGTTGCGCAGGTCCAGCGCCAGGTGCCAGCCCGGGTTGTACCGCCGGCCGCCGCTCGCGCTGACCTTGGCCACCCGCTCGCGCAGCTCCGCGAGCCGGCGCAGGGCATCCTCCAGCTCGCTCTGCCGGCGGATGATCCCGACCAGATCCCCCATCACCGACTGGAGGTCCTGCTGGAGGGTGTACGGGCTCTCGCCGGTGTCCCGTTGCAGGGGCGCCAACGCCGTCTCCACCGCGGCCTCCACCGCGCTGATCGACACCTTCGGGCGGGAGGGCAACTGCTCGGCGTACGACGCCGCGTGCCCACCGGCCCGCTTGCCGAAGACCAGCAGGTCGGACAGGGAGTTGCCGCCGAGCCGGTTGGAACCGTGCATGCCGCCGGAGACCTCCCCGGCGGCGAAGAGCCCTCGCACCGACCCGGCCGCCGCCCCGGAGTCCGGGTCCACCTCGACGCCACCCATCACGTAGTGGCAGGTCGGGCCGACCTCCATCGGCTCCTTCGTGATGTCGACGTCGGCCAGTTCCTTGAACTGGTGGTACATCGACGGCAGGCGACGGCGGATCTCATCGGCCGACTTGCGAGAGGCGATGTCCAGGTAGACACCGCCGGCCGGCGTACCCCGGCCGGCCTTGACCTCGCTGTTGATCGCGCGGGCGACCTCGTCGCGGGGCAGCAGCTCCGGCGGACGCCGGTTGTTGTCCGGGTCGGAGTACCAGCGGTCCGCCTCGGCCTCGTTGTCCGCGTACTGCTTGCGGAACACGTCCGGCACGTAGTCGAACATGAACCGCTTGCCCTCGGAGTTCTTCAGCACACCGCCGTCACCGCGGACCGACTCGGTGACCAGGATGCCCTTCACCGAGGGCGGCCAGACCATGCCGGTCGGATGGAACTGGAGGAACTCCATGTTGATCAGCGTGGCCCCGGCGCGCAGCGCCAGCGCGTGCCCGTCCCCGGTGTACTCCCACGAGTTCGAGGTGACCTTGTAGGACCGGCCCACGCCGCCGGTCGCGAGCACCACCGCCGGCGCCTCGAAGAGCACGAACTCGCCTGACTCCCGGTAGTAGCCGAACGCGCCGGCGATCCGGTCCCCGTCGAGCAGCAGCTCGGTGATGGTCGTCTCGGAGAAGACCTTGATCCGGGCCTCGTAGTCGCCCAGGTCGCGCTTGTCCTCCTGTTGGAGGGAGACGATCTTCTGCTGGAGGGTGCGGATCAGCTCCAGGCCGGTCCGGTCGCCGACGTGCGCCAGCCGTGGGTACTCGTGGCCGCCGAAGTTGCGTTGGGAGATCTTCCCGTCCTTCGTACGGTCGAAGAGCGCGCCGTACGTCTCCAACTCCCAGATCCGCTGCGGTGACTCCTTGGCGTGCAGCTCGGCCATCCGGAAGTTGTTGAGGAACTTGCCGCCGCGCATGGTGTCGCGGAAGTGCACCTGCCAGTTGTCCCGGCTGTTGACGTTGCCCATGGCGGCCGCCGCGCCGCCCTCGGCCATCACCGTGTGCGCCTTGCCGAACAGCGACTTCGAGATGATCGCGGTCTTCCGGCCGGCCAGCCGGGCCTCGATCGCCGCGCGCAGCCCGGCGCCACCGGCGCCGATCACGACGACGTCGTAGTGGTGTCGTTCGATACGAGTGGTAGTGGTCATGTCCAGGCGCCCTCTAGTTGATGAACCGCAGGTCGTCGATCCACTCGGCCGCCACCGCCATGACGTAGAAGTCGGTCAGGGCGAGGGTGCCGAGGGTGATCCAGGCGAGCTGCATGTGCCGGACGTTCAGCCGGGACACGAACGTCCAGGCCTGGTAGCGCACCGGGCTCTTGGAGAAGTGCTTGAGCCGGCCGCCGACGATGTGCCGGCAGGAGTGGCAGGAGATCGTGTACGCCCAGAGCATCACCACGTTGCCGAGCAGGATGATGTTGCCCAGTCCGAACCCGAAGCCCTTCGGGGAGTGGAAGGCGAGGATCGCGTCGTAGGTGTTGATCAGCGAGATGATCGCGGCGGCGTAGAAGAAGTACCGGTGCAGGTTCTGCCCGAGCAGCGGGAACCGGGTCTCCCCGCTGTAGGTCTTGTGCCCGTCCGGCACGGCGCAGGCCGGGGGCGACAGCCAGAACGACCGGTAGTACGCCTTGCGGTAGTAGTAGCAGGTCAGCCGGAACAGCAGCAGGAACGGCAGGGTCAACGCCGCGTCCGGAATGATCCACCAGCCCGGCAGGTACTGCCCGAAGTGTGACGCGCCCTCGACGCACCGGTCGGTCACACAGGGGGAGTAGAACGGGGTCAGGTAGTGGTAGGCCGGCACCCAGTAGTTGTCGTGCTGGAAGACCCGGACCGTCGCGTACGCCACCCAGGCGGTGAGGCCGACGACGGTCAGCAGTGGGGCGAGCCACCAGCGGTCGGTACGCAACGTCTTCGCCGCGACCGCGGCGCGTGCCCGCGCCCCCCGCGGCTGGTTGGCCAACGTCGTGGCCGACTTTGCTGTCATTCGAGTCGTCTCCCTGACGGAGCCCTCACGGGCGGCGGATCACATTCCGTGCCGGTCAGCGGACCGGCACGACCGCGTCCACTGCCACGTCTTGCGCACACCAACGACCGCACCGGCAGATCGGCGCAGCTAAGTGACACACGTTACGCCGATCTTTACGGTCCGGCCGCGCAACGCAGTGTCCCGTGTGTCCCGGACGTTGGAAAGACCCGGACCATGATCAATGTCTGGTCGGTGGCTACAGGTGGTGGCGGAGGAAGTCCAGCTCCAGGCGGAGCAGGCGCTCCGACACCCCGCCCGCCGCCAGGTGGGTCGCCCCGGTCAGCGGCAACACCGCGTGCGGGCGGCCGGTGGCCAGCAGCGCCGCCGAAAGCCGCAGCGTGTGCGCGGCCAGCACGTTGTCGTCGGCCATGCCGTGCACCAGCAGCAACGGCCGGGCCTGCTCCGGGGCGACCACCGGCTCGGCGGCCAGCTCCACCAGCGAGTGGTGGCCGTAGACGTCGATCCCGTCGTCCGGCATCCCCAGGTAGCGCTCGCTGTAGGCGGTGTCGTACAGGGCCCAGTCGGTGACCGGGGCCCCGGCGATGCCGCACCGGAACAGCTCCGGATGACGCAGCACCGCCAGCCCGGCCAGCCAGCCCCCGAACGACCAGCCGCGCACCGCCACCCGGCCGAGGTCCAGGTCCGGGTGCTTGCCGGCCAGCGCGGTCAGCGCGTCGACCTGATCGGCGAGGACCACGTCGGCCAGCCGCCGGTGGACCGCCTTCTCGAACGAGGGGGCGACGCCCGGCGTGCCCCGGTTGTCGATCGTCACCACGCCGAAGCCCTGGTCGGCCCACCACTGCCGCTCCAGCCAGGCCGCCCGCGCCGCCACCACCTCCTGGTGACCGGGACCGCCGTAGATGTCCAGCAGCACCGGCAGCCGGCTGCCCTTCACGTGATCGGTGGGGTACAGCACCCCGGTCGGCAGCCGGCGGTCGGTCACCCGGACCAGCGTCGGCCGCGGGGCGTACGGCGGGGTGGCGGCCAGCGAACGCAGCCGGGCCACCTCCCGGTCGCCCCGCCACACCGACCAGGTGGTGCCCGGGTCGTCCAGGGTGGCGGTGCCGACCACCAGCACGTCTCCGCCGACGGCGGCGGTGTGCCAACCCGGGGTGCCGCTCATCCGGCGGGCGTCCACCCCACCGCCGATCGTGGTCCGGACCCGGTACAGGTGGCGTTGGCTCGGCTCGCCCTCGCTCGCCTCGACCAGCAGGTCGGCCGGGCCACCGCCGGTCGGCAGCCGCCCCACCACCCGCCGTACGTACAACGACGGCGGGGTGAGCAGGGTGCCGTCGGCGAAGAGACAGCGGGCGTCGTACCCGTCGTGGGCCAACTCGCCGCCGACCAGCACCCGGCCGTCCGGCAGGTGCGCCGGGGTGCCCGGGATCGGCTCCACCCAGCGCGGGTCCGCCAGCTCGGCGTGCACCTGCGTCTCCCCGGTACGCGGGTCGACCGCCAACACCAGGCCGTGCTGCTGCGAGCGGCGCAGCACCGTGATCAGCGGCCCGCCGTCGGCCCAGGTCACCGACGCCAGGTAGGGGTAGGTCTCCCGGTCCCAGTGCACGTCGACCCAACCGCCGTCGAGGTCGAGCAGGTGCAGGCTGACCTCGGCGTTCGGGCCGCCCGCCCGCGGGTACGCGACGCTGGCCGGCGCGTTCGCCGGATCGACGGGGTCGTGCAGGTACCAGCGCGGCAGGCGGCTCTCGTCGACCCGGGCGGCCAGTACCGACCGGCCGTCCGGGGCCCACCAGTAGCCGCGGAACCGGTGGAACTCCTCGGCCGCCACGTGCTCGGCCAGCCCCCAGGTCACCCCGGAGTCCTCCCCGGCCAGCAGGTTGTCGGTGCCGTCGGGCTCGACCACCCGCAGTTCGCCGCGGCGGACCCCCTCGGCGGCGTCCGTGACGTACGCCAGCCGCTCACCGGTCGGATCGGGCCGCGGATCGATCACCGGCCCGGCGGTGCTCACCTCGACCACGTCGCCGTGTACCAGGTCTGCCCGGAACAGCCGGCCGGCCAGCGGGAAGACGGCCACCCGACCCGCCGCGTCCAGGGCGTACGACCCGATGCCGGCGCTGCTCACCCGCTGCCGCTCGCGCAGCGCCCGCTCGCCCGGGGCGAGCGCCGCCGGATCGTTCCCGCCGAGGAGCGCGGCCGGGTCGGCCACCAGCCGTTCCTCACCGGTGGCCACATCCAGGGACCAGAGCGCCTCGGTCGGGTCCTCCGGACCGGCCGAGCGGAGGAAGACCACCCGGGAACCGTCGTCCGCCACGGTGACAGCGCGCGGCGCCCCGTGGCTGAACCGGCGGGTGCGGGCGGCCAGCTCCGGAAAGTCCACGCCTCGGATCGTAGGGGCGTGCCCGGCGTGATGTGGTCGACCTGGGCGGACGCGTAACCGTCGGCGGCCCAGAACCGCCGGATAGAGTGACGCTCGTGACGACGCTGCCCGACCGACGCCTGTTGCTGGTCCACGCGCACCCCGACGACGAGTCCATCGGCACCGGATCGACGATGGCCCACTACGCCGCCACCGGCGCCCACGTCACGCTGGTGACCTGCACCCTCGGCGAGGAGGGCGAGATCCACGTGCCGGAGTTGGCCCAGCTCGCCGCGGCCGAGGCCGACCAGCTCGGCGGCTACCGGATCGGCGAGCTGGCCGCCGCCTGCGCCGCGCTCGGGGTCGCCGACCACCGCTTCCTCGGTGGGGCGGGCCGCTACCGCGACTCCGGCATGATGGGGCTGGCCACCAACGACCATCCCCGCGCCTTCTGGCAGGCCGACCTGGACGAGGCCGCCGGGCACCTGGTGGAGATCATGCGCGAGGTCCGCCCACAGGTCATGATCACGTACGATCCGAACGGCTTCTACGGTCATCCCGACCACATCCAGGCCCACCGGGTGGCGACGCGGGCGCACGAGCTGGCGTCCGCCGAGGGCTGCGCCCCGGCCAAGGTCTACTGGACGGCGATGCCGCGCAGCGTGCTGGAAGCCGGCATGACCCACTTCATCGAGGCGTCGGACAACCCCTTCGCGGGCATCGGCGGCGTCGACGAGCTGCCCTTCGGTACCCCGGACGACCAGATCGCCGCCCGCATCGACGCCACCGAGCAGCACACCGCCAAGGAGGCGGCGATGCGTGCCCACGCCACCCAGATCCCGGCCACCTCGTGGCTCTACTCGATCGCCGGCAACTTCGGCGCGGAGTTCATGGGGGTGGAGTACTTCACCCTCGCGGTGGGAAAGAAGGGCCCCGGGGCGGGCCCGTACGGCTGGGAGGACGACCTCTTCGCCGGCCTGGCGACGGACGGGCCGGACCGGTCCCCGGCCACGGCGGCCGGGCTCCGGTGACCCTGCCCGCCGCGCCGATGCCGCTCGTCGAGGAGGAGACCGTGCCGCCGCTCCCGGGCGCGGCGCACCGCCTGCTCGACCTCGCCCTCAGGGTGGCCGGTGGGATCGTCTCGGCCGTCGGCGGGGTGCTCGCCGCCGTGCTCGGGCTGGTGTTGACCCCGGTGCGGGTGGGTGGGCACCTGATCGGGGTGTCGGTCCCGGTGACCATCGCCGCCGCGATCGTGCTGAGCTGGTTCGCGTACGCGACGGTCGGCCGGAAGTGGGCGTTGGCGCTGCCCGCGCTGCCCTGGTTCGCGCTGACGGCGGTGGCGGCCGTCCGGACGGCCGAGGGAGACCTGCTGCTGACCGGGGACAACTGGGTCGGGCTGGCCATGATCACGGCCGGCGCGATGACCTTCGCGGTGATGGCGTTCCGGCGGATCCTCAGCCCGCCGCAGCACGGTCACCACGGGTGATGACGGCACGCCGGCTGTGGTGGTAGACATTCCTGCCAGAAGGCCCGCCGCGGGGGCGGGCGGTACGGCGGGAGGCGTGCGATGAGGGATCGGTGGCGCGCGGTCGGTGTGCTGGCGGGAGCGCTGTTCGCGGTCAACGTGGTGGCTCGGGTCATCATCAAGCTGGGCTTCGACGGGAACGACACCGCCACCGACCGGGTCTCGCTCGGCATGTTCGTGGTGATCGGGACGATCCTCGCCGTGGTGGTGTTCGTACAGGGGCGTACCCGTCCGGCCGGGGCGTGGGGCGCCGACATCGGCGCGGCGGTGGTGGTCGCGCTCGCGCTGACCGTGCTGGTCGGGCCGCTGCTGGTCGGCGACAACCCGGTCGGCGGGGGCGCGGGGCTGTTCTTCGCCCAGATCTGGCTCTACCTGCTGGCCGCCGGCGCCGGCGTGGCCATCGGTTACCTGGTGCTGACCGCGCTCGGCCTCGACCACCGTTCCCAGCAGCTCAAGCGGTACGCCGAGACCAAGGCGGCGAAGCCGCGCCGGGTCGTCCGCCGCTGACCTGCCCCGGCGCCCGGCCGGCGGCCGCTGGGACCGCCCGGCTGCTGGCTGCCCTGCTCCGCTCGGCGTCGATCGACTCCGTTTGCCGGGGTCGGCGACAAGAGCCGAGGGAGCGCGGTCGGGGCACCCGAGGGAGTGGTCAGGTGGGTGGGGCGACCCGGGTCAGGTAGGTGTGGTGGGTGGTGAAGCCGAGTTCCCGGTAGAGCGCCACCGCCGCCGTGTTGCGCTGCTCCACCTGGAGGAAGGCCCGGGTGGCGCCCTCCGCGCGGCCCCAGTCGGCCAGCGCGCCGATCACCCGCCTGGCCAGTCCGCGCCGCCGCGCCTCGGGCACCACCTCGATCAGGCTGAGCCCCAGCCAACGCCCCTGCCCGGCGACCGTGCCCCGGCCCGTCGCGAGCAGCGTGCCGCCGGCGTGCACCTGGGCGAAGCGGACCCGGTCCACGGCGGTCAGCACGTGCCGGGCGGAGTCCGGCAGGCCGCCCTTGCGGCTGGCGGCGATCCCGAGCCAGTCCTCGGACGGCGCGGTGGCCAGCTCGACCCGCGGTACGTCGGCGGTGGCCGGCGGGGCCGGTGGCAGCGCGGCCAGCGACGCGGTCTGCACCAGCACCAGCGGCCGGGCCCCCCACCCCCGGGCGTCCAGTTCCGTGCCGACCGGTGTGGCCAGCGGCAGCGGGGTGTTGACCATGGCCGGTTGCCCGAGGTCGGCGTACCAGCGCAGCACCGCGTCGACCGCCTCGGGCAGGGGCCGGTCCGGGTCGCCGACCGGGAGGGCGGAGTTGGCCCGGCCGCTCCACCCCTCGGCGGACCGCAGCAGCCAGTCGCCGAGCCGGCCCCGTACGGCGGCGGGCCAGGACTCGTCGGCGGCCAGCTCCAGCTCGATCACGGCGGCGGCGGTGGGCCGGCGGGTCGCCGGCACCCGCTTGGCCCGGTGCACCTCGGTCAGTGGCACCCGCAGCCGGCCCTGCACCGTGGCCAGCGTCAGGTGCGTGCCGGTCAGCTCGACCAGCTCGCCGAGGGCGTCCGAGAAGAGCGGCCGACCCGCACGCTCACCCACCACCCGCCGGACCACGATCCGGTGTCCCACGTCCTGCTGTCGGAGCACGATCGACCTCCTCCCCGGCGAGATACTAGGCTCTTAGCGTCGCGGGTGATCGCGACGAGTCTTGCGGAGGAGAAGACCGGTGACCTACATCATCGCCGAGCCGTGCGTCGATGTGCTCGACAAGGCATGCATCGAGGAGTGCCCGGTCGACTGCATTTACGAGGGCAATCGGATGCTCTACATCCACCCCGACGAGTGCGTCGACTGTGGTGCCTGTGAGCCGGTCTGCCCGGTCGAGGCCATCTTCTACGAGGACGACGTCCCGGAGCAGTGGAAGGACTACACCGGGGCCAACTACGAGTTCTTCGATGACCTGGGCTCGCCGGGCGGCGCGGCGAAGATCGGCAAGGTGGCGAAGGACCACCCCTTCGTCGCCGCCCAGCCGCCGCGCGGAGAGGGCCACTGAACCGCCCCGCGCCGGTTTCGGCACGGCTGCCCGAGTTCACCTGGGACACGCTGGACGCCGCGGCCACCCTGGCCGCGGCGCATCCGGACGGCCTGATCAACCTCTCGATGGGCACGCCGGTCGACCCGGTGCCGCCGGTGATCCGCCAGGCGCTGGCGGACGCGTCCGACGCCCCGGGGTACCCGCTGACCGCGGGTACCCCGGCACTGCGCGACGCCATCGCCGCCTGGGTGGCCCGGGCCTGCGGCTCGGGTCTCGACGGGTTGGGTGTCCTGCCGACGATCGGTTCCAAGGAACTGGTCGCCTGGCTGCCCACCCTGCTCGGGATCGGCCCCGGTGACGTGGTGGTGGTGCCGTCGATCGCGTACCCCACCTACGAGGACGGGGTCCGGCTCGCCGGTGCCACCACCGTCCGCGCCGACTCGCTCACCGCCGTCGGTCCGACCTCCCGGGTGCGCCTGGTCTGGGTCAACTCGCCGGGGAACCCCACCGGCCGGGTGCTGCCCGCCGCGCACCTGCGCAAGGTGGTCGACTGGGCCCGGGAGCGCGGCGCGGTGGTGGCCAGCGACGAGTGCTACCTGCCGCTGGGCTGGACCCCCGACGCCGAGCCGGTGTCGGTGCTCTCGCCCGAGGTGTGCGGCGGGTCGTACGACTCGGTGCTGGCGGTGCACTCGCTGTCCAAGCGTTCCAACCTGGCGGGCTACCGGGCCGGTTTCGTGGCCGGCGACCCGGCGCTGGTCGCCGAACTGCTCAAGATCCGTAAGCACGCCGGCATGATCGTTCCGGCGCCGGTGCAGGCCGCCATGGTGGCCGCGCTGGCCGACCAGGCGCACGCCGACGAGCAGCGGGAACGGTACCGGGCTCGGCGGGAGACGCTGCTCGCCGCGTTCACCCGGGCGGGGTTCACGGTCGAGCACTCCGAGGCCGGGCTCTACCTGTGGATGACCCGCGGCGAGGACTGCTGGGACACCGTCGACTGGCTGGCCCGCCGGGGCATCCTGGTCGCCGCCGGCGTCTTCTACGGCCCGGCCGGCGCCCGGCACGTCCGGGCGGCGCTCACCGAGTCAGACGCGCACGTCGCGGCGGTCGCCGCCCGGCTCGCCCAACCCTGACCGCCCGAGACCGACGAGGCCCGCCCCCCTCCCGGGAGCGGGCCTCCACCGGTCCGGCGTCAGCCGTTGATCCTCGCGAAGACGTCGAGCAGGGTGTCCCGGCTCTTCTTCTCCAGCAACTCGCTGGAGAAGAGTTCCTGCACGGCCATGACCCGGCCGTCGTGCAGGGTCAGCTCCGCCTTCAGCGGCACCGGTCGGCGCACCTCGACGGAGGTGATCTCCTCGTACGGCAGGAACGGGTGCCGGGCCGCCAACTCGCCGGTCGGAGCCCCGGCGATCATCTCCCGGAGCCGCTTCTCGCCCTTGCTCGCCTTGCCCGGGTCGGGGATCAGGATCAGCCCCCGGTCCAGCACCAGCACGTCGTGCTCCCGGCCGTCGATCTTGATGTTGGCCAGCGCGCCGATCAGGTTGGCGTTGTCGGCGGTGGCCCGGCGCTGCACGACGGTCGCCGCGGTCGGGTCGACGCCCCGCTCGGTCAGGCGGGCCAGCGCCTCGTCGAGGGTCTGTGGGAAGACCGCCAGCTTGGCGATCTCGGCCAGGTCCCACGGCTCGCCGTCCGGGCCGACGAACCGCGCCGGTCCGCTCCACGACAGCTGCCAGCGGGCCCGGCCGGACCGGGCCGCCGCGTTGTCCAGCAGGGTCTGCATCGGCCCGGCGAAGCGGGCCGCGGCCTCCTTGCGGGTGGCGTCGCCGAAGAACTGCTCGGCGAACTCGCCGAGCCGCCCGGCCCGGACCAGGTCCAGCACCGTCGGCAGGCCCGGCTCGGACACGCCGGTGAACCGGCCGGTTGCGCGGTAGATGCCGTCGGCCCGGCGCTGCACCTGGGCGGCGATCGCGGCGTGGGTGAACTCGGCCCAGGGCAGCACCCGGCGGCTGCCGTGGTCGACCACGACCTCCTGTAGCCGCCGGCCGGCCGTGTCGATGTCGGCGAGGAGGACCGAACCCGGCCGGTCGTCGGGATCTCCCGCCCCGGCCGGCGCGTCGGCCATGGCGGCGATGCGGACCCCGATCGGCGGGTGGGTGTCCCACCGCGACGGCTGCGGGTCGGGCGTCTCCTCGCGGAGCCGGTCGATCTCCACCCGCCGGGCCTCCAGCAGTCGTCCGAACCCGCCGAACAGATCGTCCGGGGCGAGGTCGGCGGTCCAGCCGCTCTCCACGTACCGGCCCAGGTAGAAGTTCCAGGCGGCGTCCAGCGCGGGAAGGGCACGCAGCGCGGACGTCGCCGCCTCGTGCCCGGCGAGCCGGACCGAGGAGCGGTCCGCCTCCAGTTCCTGCCGGCGGGACGCGGCGTTGTCGACCATCAGGTAGAGCTTCGAGTAGCCCCTGAAGACCAGGCCGATCGGATTGCGTGGGCTGATCCGGGCGATGGTCTCCTCGATCGCGAGCCGACCCCGGTACGCCACGCCGCCGAGCCGCGTGTGCTGGCCGGAGTAGTGGCCCAGCTCGTGCGCGAGCACTGAGCGGAACTGGTCGACCCGCATCCCGTACAGCAGCGGCAGGCCCACGTAGAGGGTGCGCCGGCCGCCGACCAGGCCGAGCAGGCGGCTCTGCTCGCCGACCGCCGCGTTCACCTCGGGCACCAGCCGGATCTCGTCCGGCGCCCGGGTGCCGACGGCGGCGGCCAGCTCGCGGACGGTCGCCCAGAGCGCCGGCGCCGCCCCCTCGTCGAGGGCCAGGCCCGGCGCCGGCTCGTTCTTCGTACGGATCGCCCGCCAGAGCCCCACCACCACCGCGCCGAGCGCGACCACCAGCGGCAGCAGCAGCTTGCCGGTCAGCAGCCCGCTGGTGTGGTCGGCCAGCCAGAACCCGAGCGCGACGACCGCGGCGAGCTGGAGCAGCGCGACGACGTAGAAACCGATCAACATGACCACCGAGGCGAGCGCCCGGTACGTCGCGGCCATGACTGTTCCCTCCCCCTGGGTAAGCCCGCCTGGCGGCGGGCGGCGCAGGGGACCGTACGACGTGGACACCGCGTGGACAACCCCGTGTGCACAACACGTTCGCGATGGGCTCCGCCAAGGTCGGGGACCTGCCCTCCGCCGCCGGCCAGTTCGAGGTGATCGGTGACCAGGTGACCGAGTGGCCCTGGCAGTACATCAACCGGAACCCGGTGATCCCGTTCGTGGCGTGGCGGGACGCGGCCATGGCCGTCGAGGGCTGACCGCCGTACCCGTCGGGCCGGGGCGTTATCCTCGGCCCGGACCTGGTCGGGGCCGTCGGCCCCGCGCCCGAGCGGGACGGCGAGGTGTGCGGATGGTGGGCAGCGCCGGGGCGTTGGTGCGGGCGGCGGTGGTCGGCACCGGCCTGATCGGCGGGTCCGTGCTGCTCCGGCTGCGCGCCGCCGGCCTCGACGTGGCCGGCTGGGATCCGGACGAGGCGACCCGGCGGCAGGCCCGGCAGGTCGGCGTGCCCACACCGGACCGGCTGGTCGAGGCGGTGGCCGACCGGGACGTGGTCTTCCTCTGCGGGCCACTGCCCACCCTGCCCGGCACGCTGCTGGAGGTGGCGGCGGCCACCCCGGACGGCTGCCTGCTGACCGACGTCGGGAGCACCAAGGCGGAGCTGGCGGCGTTCGCCGCCGAGCGGGGTCTGACCCACCGGTTCGTCCCCGGTCACCCGATGGCCGGCACCGACCGGGCCGGTCTCACCGCGGCGCTGCCGGAGCTGTTCGACGACGCCGCCTGGGTGCTCTGCCCGGCGCCCGGGCCGGGCCTGGCCGCGTTCCGCCGGCTCGCCGCGCTGCTGACGGAGGTCTTCGCCGCCCGGGTCGTGCCGCTCGGGGCCGACCGGCACGACGCCGTCGTCGCGCTCGCCTCACACGTGCCGCACCTGCTCGCCGGGGCGCTGGCCGGTGCGGCCGAACGCTCGCCGTTGCGGGACGCCGTGCTGTCGCTGGCCGCCGGCAGTTTCCGCGACGGCAGCCGGGTGGCCGGCACGCCCCCGGAGCGTACGGCGAACATGCTGCTCGGCAACCGGGCCGAGGTCCTGGCCGCGCTGGCCTCGGTGACCGCCTTCCTCGACGAGCTGGCCGGCGCGCTGCGCGACGGTGACCGGGCCACGTTGACCGCGCGGTACGCCGAGGGGCGGGCCGCCCGGTCCGCGTTGGCCGCCCGGCCGGCGACCGAGGTGCGCCGTCGCTTCCCGCTCGCCGGCTCCGCCGAGGAGCTGCGTTTCCTGCACGAGCTGGGCGCGGCCGGTGGGTACCTGCACGGGTGCCGGACGACCGGCGACGGAGTCGAGTACGTGGGCCGCCGGTTGGCCGTGGAAACGCGCGACCTGCCCGCCCCGCCGTTAGGGTGAGGGGCGTGACGGACGGACCGGTCGTGGCGGTGCGCGGTGAGGCGTACCGGGAGGTCGCGCCGGAGCTGGCCCGGTTCCGGGTGACCGCGACGGCGCGGGAACGCAACCGTGAGGCCGCCCTGACCCGGCTCGCCGAGCGGGCCGCCGCCGTCCGCGTGCTGCTCGACGAGCACGATCGCGCGATCGACCGCCGGGAGACCGGTGAGCTGTGGGTACGCCCCGAGACGAACCGGTCCGGCGAGCGGGTGGTCGGCCACCACGGCAGTGTCAGCACCACGGTCACGGTGAGCGACTTCACCGTCCTCGCGGAGCTGATGTTGCGCCTGGCCGACCAGGAGCAGGTCGAGATCGCCGGGCCCTGGTGGTCGCTGCGGCCGGACAGCCCGCTGTACCGGGAGGCGCGGCACGCGGCGATCGCCGACGCGCTGCGCCGGGCCCGGGAGTACGCGGAGGCGCTGGGCGCCCGGGTGACCGCGCTGCGCGAACTGTCCGACACCGACGAGGGATTCGGCCCGGCGGGGGGTGGGGCGATGTTCGCCCGTGCCGCCGGAGGCCCACCCGAGCTGGACCTGGACCCGCAGCCGCAGCCGGTGCACGCCGTGGTGCGGGCCCGGTTCTCCATCAGCGAGCCGGTCGTGAGCTGATGCCCGAGGCGTCCGTGCTCCCGTTCGACGACCTGGTGGCCCGGGCGCGTGCCCTGGCCGAGGCCGGGCCGCGGCAGCTGCTCGGCATCGCCGGCGCGCCCGGCGCCGGGAAGTCGACCCTCGCCGAGCGGATCGTGGCGGCGGTCGGTCCGGCGGCCCGGCTGGTCCCGATGGACGGCTTCCACCTGGCGCAGTCGGCGTTGGAACGGTTGGGCCGGGCCGATCGCAAGGGCGCCGCGGACACCTTCGACGCCAACGGGTACGTCTCGCTGCTGCGCCGGCTGCGGCGTAAGGAGCCGAGCGCGGTCTGGGCGCCGGCGTTCCGGCGGGACATCGAGGAGCCGGTCGCCGGCGCGATCGAGGTGCCGCCCGCGGTCCGGTTGGTGGTGACCGAGGGCAACTACCTGCTGCTCACCGAACCACCGTGGGACGAGGTCCGGTCGCTGCTGCACGAGGTCTGGTTCCTCGACCTGGACGCGCGGTTGCGGCTGCGCCGGCTGGTCGCCCGGCACGAGGCGTACGGGCGATCGCTGGCCGAGGCGGCGGCCTGGGCGCACGGCAGCGACGAGGCCAACGCGGCCCTGGTGGCCGGCACCGCCGACCGTGCCGACCTGGTGGTGCGCCTCGCCGATTCGCTGCCCGCGTGACGGTTCGCCCCGCTCGGGGCTGCCGACGGTGACCGATGTGGCTGGTCTTCGGTGTGTCCGAAGAGCGTCATTCTTCGGCCTTCTCTTTGCATACCCGGTATGCAATTCTGAGCTTCGTCAATGCGACTCCCGCAGTGATGACGCTCGACGAGGAGGATCCGTTGCACCACAGAAGAAGGAGAACGGCCGCACTCGGCCTCGCGATCGGTCTGGCGGTGACCACGCCGGCCGCCGCGTCGGCCGCCGCGCCCGCAGGCTCCCCGACCGCCCGGCCGGCCGTACCACCGGCGACCGCGACCGGGAAACACATCGTCACCCTGGTGACCGGCGACCGGGTCACCGTCACCGCCGGCGGCAAGGCCGCCGTCCAGCCCGGCCCCGGCCGGGAGAAGATGCAGTTCCTGGCACGCCGCGAGCGCGGGCACCTCTCGGTGGTCCCGCAGGACGCGGCCGCGCTGATCCGGGCCAACCGGGTCGACCCGCGGCTCTTCGACGTCACCGGCCTGATCGACGCCGGCTACGACGACGCGCGCCGCGACGACCTGCCGCTGCTGGTGGCGTACGGCTCCGGCGCCGCTCGGCGTGGCGTGGCCGCGCTGCCCGGCGCCCGGGTGACACGGGACCTGCCGGCGATCGGTGGCGCGGCGGTGACCGCCGGCAAGGCCTCCGCCGCCGCGGTCTGGTCCACGGTGACCACCGGGTCGTCCGGGGCTCGACTCGGCGCGGCGGGGGGCGTCGAGCGGATCTGGCTCGACGGTCGCCGCCAGCCCACCCTCGACCACACCGTCCCGCAGATCGGCGCGCCCGCCGCCTGGTCCGCCGGTCTCACCGGCAGGGGCGTGACGGTGGCGGTGCTGGACACCGGCGTCGACGCCACCCACCCCGACCTGGCCGGCAAGGTCGCCGAGGCGCGGAACTTCAGCGAGGTCGACGACAACCGGGACACCGTCGGGCACGGCACCCACGTCGCGTCGACCATCGCCGGCAGCGGGGCCGCCTCCGGCGGCCGGTACAAGGGCGTGGCACCCGACGCCGTGCTGCTGGACGGCAAGGTCTGTGAGGACAGCGGCTGCTCCGAGTCCGCGATTCTCGCCGGGATGCAGTGGGCCGCGGTCGAGAAGCGGGCCGCCGTGATCAACATGAGCCTCGGCGGTCGGGACACCCCCGAGATCGACCCGCTGGAGGAGGCGGTCGGGACGCTCACCGAGCAGACCGGCACCCTCTTCGTCATCGCCGCCGGCAACGACGGCGCTGATGGCTCGGTCGGCTCCCCGGCCAGCGCCGACGCCGCGCTCGCCGTGGGCGCGGTGGACCGCGCCGACGACCTCGCCGACTTCAGCAGCCGAGGGCCCCGCGTCGGTGACGACGCGCTGAAGCCCGAGATCACCGCGCCCGGCGTGGACGTGGTGGCCGCCCGGTCGGCGCACGGCCAGATCGGCGACCCGGTGGGGGAGCGCTACGTCACCCTCTCCGGCACCTCGATGGCCACCCCGCACGTGGCCGGTTCGGCGGCGCTGCTCGCCCAGCGGCACCCCGCCTGGAAGGCCGGTCAGCTCAAGTCGACCCTGATGGCCGCCGCCAAGCCACACCCGGCGCAGACGGCGTACCAGCAGGGCGCCGGACGGGTGGACGTGGCGCGGGCCATCACCCAGCAGGTGACCAGCGACCCGGCCAGCGTGTCCTTCGGTCGTACGCTCTGGCCGCACCACGACGACGCGCCGGTCACCCGTAAGGTGAGCTGGCGCAACACCGGCCCGGCCCCGGTCACCCTCGACCTGACCGTCCAGGCCAGCGGCCCCGACGGGAAGGCCGCCCCGAGCGGCATGTTCACCCTCGGCGCGCAGCGGATCACCGTGCCGGCCGGCGGGCACGCCGAGACCACCGTCACCGTGGACACCCGGCTCGGCGACGCCGACGGCTACTGGACCGGCCGGGTCCTCGCCCGCAGCGGGACGACCGTCGCGGTCACCCCGCTGGCCGTGCACCGCGAGGTGGAGAGCTACACCCTCACCATCAAGCACCTCGGCCGCGCCGGCACGCCCGACGGGGCCGGCGGCAGCATGCTGGTCGGCCTGGCCAGCTTCGGCGTGTACGACATCTACGCGCCCGACGGGGTCGCCGAGGTACGGGTGCCCAAGGGCCGGTACGGGCTCAACACGGTCTTCATCGAGCCCAAGCCGGACGGTGAGACAGCCCACCTCACCCAACTCTCCCAGCCCGAACTTCTGGTCGACCGGGACCAGGAGATCACCGTCGACGTACGCCGGAGCGCGCCGGTGCGGATGACAGTGCCCCGGGCCGACGCGAAACCGGCGTTGGCCGCGGTCAACGCCGAATTCCGGGCCGACGACGGCAGCTCGTACGGCTTCGGCCTCCTCGCCGACTCCTTCGCCGACCTGGCCACCGGGCAGCTCGGCGGCACCGTGTCGGCGGACCGGTTCGTCACCAGCTTCGACGGCCAGTGGGCCGAGCTGGGCGGCGAGCACAGCCCGTACCTGTACGCGGTGAGCGAGGCCTTCCCCGGCCGGCTGCCCACCGGGCTCGTCCGCAACTACCGCAAGGCCGAGCTGGCGACCGTCAAGCACACGTTCCGGGACATCTACCCGGGGCTGGAGGCCGAACGCCTGGTCTTCCCCCACAACGACTACAACACGGGCGGCTGGGCGATCGTGCTTCCCACCGACGTGCCCGGCGAACGCGTCGAGCACTACAGCACCAACAAGATGCGGTGGACCTCCGAGCTGCGGTTCGGGCACCCCAGCTCGGAAGGGCCGTGGCTGGACACCCAGGCGATCCTGGAGTCCCCGCCCACCGCGTACAAGTCGCGGCGGACGGTCGGCGAGTCCTGGGGTGTCGCCCCGCTCGGGCCCTCCGCGCTCCCCACCCGGTGGATCTTCCCGAGCGTCGGCCGGTTCGGTGACACGATCTTCGCCGGGGTGCCGATGTTCAGCGACGCCGCCGGCCACACCGGCGCCTCGGTCACCGACAAGGGCCGCACCGCGCTGTGGCGCAACGGGAAGCTGGTCGGCGAGACCGACGGTGCCGGGTACGGCGAGTTCGAGGTGCCGGCCGCGGCGGCGGACTACAAGCTGACCGTCTCGGCGACCCGCAGCCTCACCGACCTGGGCACGGCGGTGGAGTCCACCTGGACCTTCCGGTCCACGCACACGACCGGCGAGAAACCGGTGGCGCTGCCGGTGTCGGCGATCGGTTTCCGTCCGCGGCTGGCGGCCGACAACAGCGCCCCGGCCGGCCAGTCGCTGACCATCCCGGTCGACGTGCGCCGGCAGGACGGCGCGGGCACGGCCCGGGTGAAGAGCCTGACCGTCGACGCCTCGTACGACGGCGGGAAGACCTGGGTCAAGGCCGGCGTGGTGCACGTCCCCCGGCACGGTTGGGCGGCCGTGGTCAAGCACCCGGCCGCCGCCGGATACGTGTCCCTGCGGGCCAGCGCCCAGGACACCGACGGCAACACCGTGACCACGCGGATCATCCAGGCTTACCGCCTGAGGTGAGCCTGGCCCGACCGGGCCCGCGGTCATCCCCGCGGGCCCGGTCGGGTGGTCGGGGCCGGGGCGCGTACGCCCGGCCCCGGTCAGTCGTTGGCGTGCAGGGCGGCGTTCAGTTCGATGCCCCGGCCGGTGCGCGGCCTGGCCTCCAGCGCCCCGGTGACCGAGTTGCGCCAGAAGAGCAACCCGTCCACGCCGGAGAGCTCCCGGGCCTTCACCACCCGGCCGTCCGGCAGAGTGATCTTCGAACCGGCGGTGACGTAGCAGCCGGCCTCGACCACGCAGTCGTCGCCGAGGGAGATGCCGATGCCGGCGTTCGCGCCGACCAGGCTCCGCTCGCCGATGCGCACCTTCTCGGTGCCGCCGCCGGAGAGGGTTCCCATGATCGAGGCGCCCGCGCCGATGTCCGAGCCGTCGCCGACCACCACTCCCTGCACGATCCGGCCCTCCACCATCGAGGTGCCCAGGGTGCCGGCGTTGAAGTTGCAGAAGCCCTCGTGCATCACGGTGGTGCCGGCGGCCAGGTGCGCGCCGAGCCGGACCCGGTCCGCGTCGGCGATCCGGACCCCGGAGGGGACCACGTAGTCGGTCATCCGGGGGAACTTGTCCACCCCGTACACCGCCAGGTGGCGGCCGGCGGCCCGCTCGATGACCCGCAGCTCGTCCACCCGCTCCGGCGGGCACGGCCCGGCCGAGGTCCAGGCCACGTTGGCCAGCTTGCCGAAGATGCCGTCGAGGTTGAGCTCGTTCGGCCGCACCAGGCGGTGGGAGAGCAGGTGCAGGCGGAGGTACGCGTCGGCGGCGTCCTTGATCGGGTCGTCCAGCGAACCGATCACGGTGACCACCTCGACCGTACGCAGGCCGGGCAGCGCGCGTTCGCCGACCGCGCCGGGCGGCAGGTCGAGCACGTCGGCCTGGTCCTCGCCGGGCACCAGCGGCAGCTCACCGAGTCCCAGCTTGCCGGTCGGGTACCAGGTGTCGAGGATCTGGTCGTCACCGGTGACGGTGGCCAGGCCGATACCCCAGGCGGATTCCGACGTCACAGCTCTCCCTCTCGCTCGTCGACGGCGCGGGCGGCCACGCCGCGCCTCCCGCGCCGCCGCGTCCCGCGCGAGCCGCACCGGAGCGCTCGCTCCTCGCGCCCACCGATCCTGAAGGTACCGTGCGAGACATGCAGAACCCGCTGACCCCCGAGGTACTGGCCGATCCGGTGGCGCTGACCCGTGCCCTGGTCGACATAGAGTCCGTCTCCCTCAACGAGAAGGCGATCGCCGACTGCGTGGAGGAGGTCCTGCGGGGGGTGCCGCACCTGGCGACCTTCCGACACGGCAACACCGTGATGGCCCGCACCGAACTGGGGCGGGACACCCGCGTGGTGCTCGCCGGCCACCTCGACACGGTGCCGTTGAACGGCAACTTCCCGTCGACCATGCGCGGCGACCTGATGTACGGCTGCGGCACCTCCGACATGAAGTCGGGAGTGGCGTTCGCGCTGCACCTGGCGGTCACCCTGCCCGACCCGCGCTACGACGTGACGTACCTCTTCTACGAGGCCGAGGAGATTGAGTCGAGGTACAACGGGCTCACTCTCGTCGCCGAGGCGTACCCCGAGTGGTTGCAGGCGGACTTCGCGGTGTTGCTGGAGCCGACGTACGGCATCGTGGAGGCCGGCTGCCAGGGCACCATGCGGGCGGTCGTCACCACCTACGGCGAGCGGGCCCACGCCGCACGGTCCTGGCGCGGGGTGAACGCCATCCACGGCGCGGGCGAGGTGTTGCGGCGACTCGGCGGGTACGAGGCGCGTCGGGTGACCATCGACGGGTGCGACTACCGCGAGGGGTTGAACGCGGTCCGGATCACCGGCGGGGTCGCCGGCAACGTCATCCCCGACCGCTGCGAGATCGAGATCAACTACCGGTACGCCCCGGACCGTGACCCCGCCGCGGCAGAGGCGCACCTGCGCGAGGTCTTCGCCGGCTTCGACCTGGTGGTGACGGACGCGGCGCCCGGCGCGGCCCCCGGCCTGGGCGCGCCCGCCGCGCAGGAGTTCCTGGCGGCGGTGGGTGCCGCGCCGATCGGAAAGCTGGGCTGGACGGACGTGGCCCGGTTCGCGGCGATGGGGATTCCGGCCCTGAACTTCGGTCCCGGCGACCCCAACCTGGCGCACCACCGGGACGAGCACGTCGAGATCACCAAGATCCGTGACGGCGCCGCCACCCTCCACCGTTGGCTCGCCCCCGCCTGATTCCGCTTCGTCCCACCCGACGTGCTTCCCGGGCCCGGCGTGCCTGAGCCGGCGCGTCCGGGTCCGGCGGGTTCGCCCGGGAGGGACGGACGCGTGCCCGGTGAGCGCTTCGTGAAGCGGCGCGAGGCCCCGGCGGCCGGAGACCGCGGAGCCTCGCGGAAGTGGGTGGACGGCCGGTCAGGCGCTGGTCAGCAGCGAGGTGTCGGTGGTGTCGACGGGCTCGGTGGGAGGCTCCGCCGGAGACTCCAGGGCGCGGGCGCGGCGGCGCTCGGCCACCACGTCGCGGATGCGCCGCTGCATCTGTCGGCGGATCCGCATCCGCTCGTTGTTGCTGATCACGCTGGCTCCTCCCCCGAAGGCGCGCGGTCGGGGCATACCCGGTATGTGAATAGTAAGACGTACGGGCGACCGAAATAGTTGCCCAAGATCGCGAACTTTTTCGCCAGCCTGTCGCCCAGCTCACCGGGGAGGTGTCACTCCACTACGGTGGCTGGCATGAGCCAGAGCAACGGGCGACGACCGGGACGCGACCCGGAACGGCATCGGGGCGCCGTCACGCTGCGCCGTGGCGCCATCCCGACCAGCACCGCCGACCAGCGGCTGTTGGACTCGCGCACCCGCGGCGACTGGAAGACCAAGGACGCCTGGCGGGCACTGCGGATCCTCTCCGAGTTCGTCGAGGGCTTCGACACCCTGGCCGATCTCCCGCCCGCGGTCAGTGTCTTCGGCTCGGCGCGGAGCCGGCCGGAGAGCCCGGAGTGCCGGATGGCCGAGGAGTTGGGGGCTGCCCTGGCCCGGGCCGGTTACGCGGTGATCACCGGTGGCGGCCCCGGAGTGATGGAGGCGGCCAACCGGGGAGCCAGCGAGGCCGGTGGGCTCTCCGTCGGGCTCGGCATCGAGCTTCCCTTCGAGCAGGGGCTCAACGACTGGGTCGACCTGGCCATCGACTTCCGGTACTTCTTCGCCCGCAAGACCATGTTCGTCAAGTACGCCCAGGCCTTCGTGGTGCTGCCGGGCGGCTTCGGCACGATGGACGAGCTGTTCGAGGCGCTCACCCTGGTGCAGACCGGCAAGGTGACCCGGTTCCCCGTGGTGCTGATGGGCACGACGTACTGGCGGGGACTGTTCGACTGGCTGCGCGACACCATGGCCGCCGACGGCAAGATCGGCGCGGTCGACCTGGAACTGATCCGCCTCACCGACGACGTCAACGCCGCTGTCCGGCACATCGTCGAGGCCGAGGCGGCGCTCTCCGCCGAGCAGGAGGCGGTCCGCGAGGAATCCGTCGCCGTGACCGCCGCCGACCAGCGGGCCGCCCGGCGGGCGGCGCAGGACGAGCCGCGCCGGTCCGCCGACAGCGGGCGGGAGGGCTGAACGGGTGGCGGCCATCTGTGTCTTCTGCGCGTCCTCCCGTACCCTCGACCAGCGCTGGCTGGACCTGGCGGCCGAGACCGGCGCGGAACTCGCCCGGCGCGGACACACGGTGGTCAGTGGCGGTGGCTGCGTGGGGATGATGGGCGCCCTGGCCGACGGGGCGCGGGCAGCCGGCGGGCGCACCCTGGGGATCATCCCGCAGTCGCTGGTCGACCTGGAGGTCGCCGACCTGGCCTCCGACGAGTTGCTGGTGACCGCCAGCATGGCCGACCGCAAGACCCTCATGATCGAGAAGTCGGACGCGTTCCTCACCCTGCCGGGCGGGCTCGGCACGCTGGACGAGCTGTTCGAGGTGTGGACCACCGCCACGCTAGCCCTGCACGCCAAACCGATGGCGTTGGTCGACACCGGGGGCTTCTACCGGCCACTGCTCGACTGGCTCGGCACCCTGACCGACCGGACCTTCCTCAAACCGGCCGGCTTCGACCTCCTCACCGTGGCCGACACCGTCCCGGCCGCCCTCGACGCCCTGGAATCCCGCCTCACCTGACTTCGCCCCCGCTCCGGGCAGCCCGTGCCGGGTCGACGTTGGCGGAGGCCGCGGGCGGGGTGGGGTGGAGGCG
>NZ_SMKD01000091.1 GCF_004348595.1 Micromonospora sp. KC723 | reverse complement strand
GTCGGGGGGTGGTGGGAGACGGCATCGGGTTTGCCGAGCTGGGCGCGGCGACCCGCCGCCGCCCCGGCGCCGAAACCGCTGCCGGCGAGACGGCGCGGGGGTGCGGTCCGGAGCCTCGGGTAGACCTCGGTGATCCGGCGAGCCACCCGGTCGGACCGGTCCGCGAGGACCAGCGCCACCGAAGGGCCGCCCTGCTCGGCCGCCGCACCCGCCTCTGCGGCGCGCAGCCGCTCCCCGACCACCCGGGCGAAGCCGGCCAGCCAGGAACGACGGAAGGCGGCCGGATGCTCGCCGGCGGGCACTGGCGTGCCGGCCAGCCCGTGCGCGGCCTGCACCAGCAGCGAGGTGAAGAGCAGGTCGACCCGTTCCAGGTCGCTGGTGAAACCGAACAGGTGCAGGGCGAAGCCGTCGCCCTGGGGGCGGCGTACGCAGCGGCAGCGCAGTGGGTCGGCGATCGCGGCGAGCAGGCCGGCCTTGTCCCGGGCGTACGGGGCGACGACGTCGACCACCCGGTCGCCGACCGGATCGGCGGTGGGGTCGCGGGCGGCCAGCAGCGCCCGGTCGACGCCGTAGCGGGCGATCAGCTCGGTGGCCTTGGCGGTGAAGGCGGCGGACTCGGCGGGCGTGCAGGCCGGGTCCTCGGCCTTGGCGAGCAGCTTGCGCACCTTGCTCAGCATGGCCTCGGACATATCACCAGAGCTATCACATCCACGGGATAGTCCACTTCGCACGGTTCGTCGGTATGATCACCACGCTCGGCACCCCGCCCGCAACGCACGGCTCACCCATCCCTCTGGAGGCACCCCATGGCATCTCCGGTCACCCGTCTGACGGTGGTCACGGCGGCGTTGTCCCTGCTCGCCCTCGGCTCCCCCGCCCAGGCCGCCGCCCCCGGGAGCAACCTGTACGCCTCGACCGCCACCTGCTACGGCGGGGCGGTCCGCTCGTACTTCGACCAGGGCCGCAGCGGCGGGGACGCCGGCCCGTACCGCACCACCACCCGGTGCAGGGACATCAACGTCCGCAACGCCAGCCAGTACGGCGTCAACGCGTGCGTGATCTTCATCGACAGGACGAGCGCGTGCAACTACCGCACCTACCTGCCGTCGGGATCCCCCTTCATCACCGTGGCCACGGACGTCAGGGACGGCGTCCGGTTCAAGGTCCGCTTCGAGACCCTGCGGTACGAGGTCGAGCCGCTGATCGCGTACCACGCGTTCTGACCGGTGACGGTGGGTGCCCGGGCACGCGGACACCCACCGCCGTCAGCCGGCCCGGCTGCGCAGGGTGGCCACGGTCGAGCCGGCGAGGGTGAGCAGGCAGTCCGGCAGCAGCCCGTCGGCGACCGCCGCCCCGAAGAGCGCCTCGCCGGTGTCCACGTCGTGGTTCGCGTACGCGCTGACGAAGCGGGCCACCCAGCGGGCGTCGTACCCGGCGTCCTCGATGCCCGGAAAGTCCAGCGCACAGGCGCCGGGCGGCGGCGGATCGCCGACCATGGTGGCGGCGAGGCACCAGGCGACCCCGTACGCCCCCGCGAGCCCGGACCGGTCGACCACCGCGTCGAAGGTTCCCACCACCGCGTCACCGTCGCCCGTCAGGGCCGATCGGAGCACGGCGGCGGCGTCGTCGAACGTCTGGTCTGGCACCTCGGTCACCTGCCGAACGGTAGGACCGGCCGTCAAGCGGTGACCGGCAGTTCCCCGCGGTGACGCTGCGTACTGGTCGCCATCGGGCCGCCTACCGGGAAAGACTCCGCACTGTCACCGGCCGCGGCGGCACGCTATCGTGCCCAGCGGACCTCCCCGGAGGAAGGACGACAATGCTCGCAACACGCGGCCCGCGCGCTGCCATCCTGGCGGCGGGTGCGGCGTTCCTGCTCGCCACCAGCGCATGCGGGACCACCGACAAGCCGAAGGACACGGCGATCCCACAGGTACGCCTGTACGGCACCGACGGCAACATGCTGAACTCCTTCCCGGCGGAGTTGAAGGACCGCGGCAACCTGGTCGACGGCATGAAGGGCACCACCCCGCTGACGCCGTTGACCGAGGACTTCAAGCAACGGCTGCTCAGGATCGACCCGAAGTTGACCGACTACCTCTACGCCGCCGAGTCGTACGACGCCGTGGTGATCAGTGCGTTGGCGGCGCAGCTGGCCGGCAGCACCGAGCCGACGCAGATCGCCCGGCAGATCGTCGGGGTGACCACGAACGGCCAGCGTTGCACGGACGTGAAGACCTGCCTGAGGCTGGCCCGGGAGGGGCGGGACATCGAGTACCGCGGCCCGTCGCTGACCCGGGCCGGGTTCACCGACGCGGGCGAACCGGCCACCGCGAGCTACGCCACTCTCCACTTCGACGACCAGAAGATCAACGACGCCAAGAGCGAGTTCGTGGGCGCGGGCAACGAGTCCGGGGCGAGCACGAAGGCCCCGCCGACACCGCGCAAGCAGCGGGGTGGGCGCGGCGACCGCAGTGACGGCTCCCCGCTGGTTCTCGGCGAGTTGCTACCCAGGACCGGGGACCTGGCGTTGGCCTACCCGCCGATGGGAGCCGGGACGACCCTGGCGGTCAAGGAGATCAACGCCGCGGGCGGCGTGCTCGGCGACCCGTTGGTCTGGATCGACGGCGACGACGGCACCAGCGTGGCGGTCGCCAAGGCCACGGTGGCCTCGCACATCGCGAAGGACGTGCACGTCATCATCGGCGCCGGCGGCTCCGGTATCTCCGCCGCCGTGCTGCCGGACGTGGTGGCCGCCGGGCGGATCCTCTTCTCGCCGTCGAACACCGACTCCGGCCTGACCAAGGCCGACGACAAGGGCCTGTACTTCCGTACCGCCCCGCCGGACAGTCTCCAGGGTCGGGCCCTGGCCGACGTGATGCTGCGCGACGGCCCGGCGCGGATCGTCGTGGTGGCCCGCCGGGACTCCTACGGCGAGGGCCTGCAGGAGACCGTCCGCGCCGAGCTGGAGCAGGCCGGCATCGGTGGGGACCGGGTGAAGCTGCTGACCTACGAGCCGCCGGCCGACGCCGAGGCCGCCCCCGTGAACTTCACCGGCATGGCGAACGAGATCAAGGCGTACGGCCCGGAGGCCGTGCTGATCATCGGCTTCGCCGAGTCGGCCGGACTGATCACCGCGCTGGACGACGCGGGCGTGCGGATCCGGCACTGAACCCGCCGACGCGCGACGGCCGCACCGGATGCCCGGTGCGGCCGTCGCGCCGTACGGCTGCGCTCAGCGGGAACGGCGGCGGTCCAGGAACTCGGTCATCCGCCGCCGCTTCTCCTCGTCCTCGAAGAGCACCGCCTGGCTGACCAGGTCGAGCTGCGGGTGGGCGGCCGGCGGCGCGTCCACGGCCAGCTTGGTCAGCCGCAGCGCCAGCGCCGACGCCTTCGCCATCTCGTCGATCAGCTCGTGCGCGGCGGGAAGCAGTTGGGTCGGTTCGGCCACCATCCGGTTCACCAGGCCGATCCGCAGCGCCTCCTCGGCGTCCACCCGCCGGCCGGTGAAGAGCAGCTCCTTGGCCCGGGTCTCGCCGACCAGCGCCGGCAGCCGGTGGGTCGCGCCCGCGCCGGCCAGGATGCCCAACCGCACCTCGGGCTGACCGAAGACCGCCCGGGCCGTACAGACCCGCAAATCGCAGGCGTACGCCAACTCGGCGCCGCCACCGAGCGCCGGCCCGTCCACGGCGGCCACGCTCGGCATCGGCAGGGCGCGGATCCGGGCGAACGCGGCCTGGTTGATGGCGGCGAGGGCGTCCAGCCGGCCCCGGTCGCGGAGCTGGGCGATGTCGGCGCCGCCGGCGAAGACACCCTCCGCGCCACCGGTGAGCAGCAGCAGCCGGGGACGGGTCTCCAGTTCGGCGCAGACGGCGTGCAGCTCGCCGATCAGGTCGGCGTCGATGGCGTTGCGCTTCTCCGGCCGGTCCAGCGTCACCACCAGCCGGTCGGGCAGCTCTTCGATCCGCAGTCCGCTCATCGGGTCCGCCCGGTCGGTGCGGCGTCGGCGTCGACCCGGCGCCCGTCCACCCAGCGGTAGAAGCCCTGGCCGGACTTCTTGCCGAGTCGGCCGTCCGCGACCATCCCGACCAGCAGCGGCGGCGGCGCGAACCGGTCCCCGTACGCGGCCTGGAGGGTCCGGGCGATGTCCAACCGGACGTCCAGCCCGACCAGGTCGGTCAGTTCCAGCGGGCCTACCGGGTGCCGGTAGCCGAGGACCATCGCCTTGTCGATGTCGGCGGGGTCGGCCACGCCGTCGGCGACCATCCGGATCGCCTCCAGGCCGAGGGTGACCCCGAGCCGGGAGGTGGCGAAACCGGGCATGTCGCGTACGACGACCGGGTCCTTGCCCAGCCGGCCGGCGAGCACGACCGCCGCCTCGGTGGTCGGCACGGCGGTGGCCGGGCCGACCACGATCTCCAGCAGCGTCATCGCCCAGACCGGGTTGAAGAAGTGCAGGCCGAGGAAGTTCTCCGGCCGGGCCAGTCCCGCGGCCAGCTCGGCGATCGGGATGCTGGACGTGTTGCTGCCCAGCAGCGCCGGTCGCAGCGCCTCGGCCTCGCCCAGCACCGCACGCTTCAGGTCGAGCCGCTCCGGCACCGCCTCGACGACGACGTCGGGCTCCGGGGCGACCTCGGCCAGCGCGGCCCGCAGGGTCAGCCGCTCCCGGTTCGTGGCGACCTGCGCGGGGTCGAGCCGGCCGCGCCGTACGGCGCGGTCCCACAGCTCGCCGAGACGCGCGGCCGCGACCCGCGCCCGGTCCCGGTCGACCTCCACCAGTTCGACGGCGTAGCCCGCCCCGGCGGCGACGTAGGCGATCCCGAGGCCCATCGTGCCGGCACCGACGACGACAAAACGACCACTCATGACGCTCCTCGCTGCGTGCGGCGGCGCCCGGGGTCTCCGTCGTGCCGCCCGCTCCTCGGTGCGACCCTATGCAGCACCCGCCGAGATGGCATGCGTGGGGGACCGGCGGAGCGGGTACGACGGCCCCCAACGCCAAGGGAAGGACGAGTCGAGATGAGTCAGGCACCCGTGGACGGCACCACCGACGGCACCGAGACCGTGGAGACGCGCGGCGACGAGCGCGTGGACCTGCTCCGCGCCGACACCAACAACGACGGGAAGACCGACGTGTGGGTGGTCGACACCGACGGGGACGGCAAGGCGGACCTCTTCCAGTTCGACACCGACGGCGACGGCAGGGTGGACATCACCATGGTCGACATCGACGAGGACGGCACGCCCGACGAGGTGGTCGACGGCGACGGCGGGCTGCCGCCGGAGCAGCACGTCCCGACTGTCGAGGTCTGAGGCGACCGGGAGCCCCGGGCCGCCCGGTCACTCCGCGAGCCGCAGGATGGCCAGGTAGTACGGGGCGTCCCGGTCGTCCACGTCGACCAATCGCCACGGCGTGCCGTGGACCAGCTCCGCCAGTTCGGCGGCGGAGCACACCAGGTAGTCGAACCAGTCGGTGCCCAACTCGCGGTACCGCAGCCGCAGCCGCAGTTGGCCACCGAGCCGGCCGAGCCGTCGGTTGCGTTCGTGGTAGCCGGTGTGCAGCGGGTCGGTGGTGCCGTACGGGTCGGTGCCCTGTGCGACGATCTGCGCGCCGGGGCGGGCCATGGCGGCGAGCGCGGCGAGGAACTCCGGTGCCCGCTCGCGTCCCTCGAACAGGCCGAGGTTGTTGCCGAGCAGCAGGAAGGTGTCGTACAGGCGGCCGTCGGCGGCGTGCTCGTCGACGGTGCCGAGGACGAGGTCACGCACGCCCCGGTGCCGGGACACCCGCAACGCGCCCAGGGACGTGTCCAGCCCGGTCACCGGCACGCCCCGCGCCTGGAGTTCCCGCGCGATCCGGCCGCCGCCGACGCCGACGTCCAACGTCTCGCCCCGGGCCCGGTCGACGGCCCGGTGGTCGTACGGCTGCCAGTGTTCGGGGCCTTCCAGGTAGTGGGCGGCGGGGGCCCCGTTGACCAGCCCGTCGTCCCGTTCGATGATCTCGATGACCGGACGGGGCAGCCGCCCACCCGCCAGCGGCCGGCGACCCGTGCCGGTGTGCACCGCGTACGCGTCGCGCAGCATCTCGCCGAACACGTCGCCGATCCTGGGTTCCCCGGTCACGCCGTTCACGCTATCCGCGCGGGCGACGGCTGTCGCCGCCGCATCCTGGCCGATGACCGACCTGGACCGCCTGGCGGCGGAGAAGTACATCCTGCTGGCGACGTTCCGCAGGGACGGCCACGCGGTACCGGCCCCGGTCTGGGTGGTGCGCGACGGCGACACGCTCGCGGTGTGGACGGCCGCCGGCTCCGGCAGGTGAAGCGGGTCCGGCGCGACGGCGCGGTGACGGCGGCTCCGTGCGACATGCGGGGCCGACCGCACGGGCCGGCGGTGCCCGGGCATGCCGTCCGCTGCGGGCCGGCGGAGAGCGATCGGACGCCGCGACCTGGTCAAGCGGAAGTAACGGCTGATCGGCTGGCTCAGCCTGCTCGGCGGCCGGCTGCGGCGGGACACGGCCGGCACCGTCGGCCTACGGGTGACGTTGTCCCGGTGAGGCGTCACACCCCGGGCATGATTCAGGGGCGGTGGATCGCCGCTGTCGCGACGTCCGCCCGCCCCTGATGCTGGGAACGCTTCTCGATGTCGGTCAGTCTCCCTGGCGCTGCTGGGGGATCTGCCCCTGAAGCAGGGCCCGCACCTCCGACTCGCGGTACCGACGGTGGCCGCCCAGAGTCCGGATCGCGCTGAGCTTCCCCGCCTTGGCCCACCGGGTCACCGTCTTCGGGTCGACACGGAACATCGACGCCACCTCGGCCGGTGTGAGCAGCGGCTCTGGTTCGTGCGTTCGCGATGCCATCGGTCACTCCTCCACATGTATAGACATCGGCCGGGGTCCCGCCGGCCGACGCGTCTCCCATGGTCCGGCTAGTCCCCGATGTCCGACATGGGCCGAACGGCCGAAGGTCCCTAGACGGACGGATGAGCCATGCCCGATTTATCGGCATTTTACACGGCAGGAGCTACCTTATTCGGACTCATAATCACGGTTCGTAATCCGTCAACTACGAGCAGCCCTCAGATTGGGCGTCCAATTCGTGGTCAATTGCACCGTTCAAGCAGTTGCACTGCCCGCCACCGGGCCACCAGCCGGTCGTACGCCGCGGACGCCTCCTCCGCCTCGCCCCGGGCCAACCCGGCCAGTCCCGCGGCGACCAGATCCGTGGAGTCGTCGGCGGTCAGAGCCTCGTCGGAGAGCAGCCACACCAGGCCGCCGTAGTCCAGTTCCACCACCGAACGCGGGTGGAACTCCTCCAGCCAACGGGCGGCCTCCTCGACCGCCTCGGTGATCGGCGCCTCCCCGACAGACTTGCGCAACACCGACAGCGCCCGCTGAGCCCGCCGCCGGGCCTTCGAGATCTCCGTGCGGTATCGCAGCGCGCGCCGGTCCGTGGGGTGGGTCACCAGGTCCCGCTCCGCCGCCTCGAAGAGCACGAACCAGCGCAGTGGCACGCCCCAGGTCGCCGTCTGCTCGTGCAGCCGGGGCACACCGTGCTCCAGCACCCGGGCGCCGCTGCGCCAGTCGTCCACCACCGCCTTGGCCTGCCCGGCCAGAACCGGCGGCACGAACGCGTCGGCGAGCACCGAGGGGACACCGTCCCGCGCGCTCAGCGCCGCCTCGGCCACCCGGATCCGCAGGTTCCACGGGCAGACCAACAGAGTGTCGTCGGTTTCCAGCACGTACGCCTCGTCCGGCAGGTCGGGCAGTCGGGTCCAACCCGCACCCAACGCCTCGATGACCGAGGTGCGCTGCCGCCCGGGGCCCTCCAGCGGCGCCACCGCCCGCCCCTCCCGCACGTAGCGCCGCCAGTACGACTGACGGTCCCGGTCGAAGGCGGTCAGCGGCTCGTACACGCGCAGATGTGAAGCGAAGAGCGGCACGGCGCGATCCTCCCACGAAACCGGGCCGCACCGCCGTCGCCGCCCTCGGGCGGACGTGACGTGGACGACAGCGTGGCACCGACCGATATTAGGCTCAGCAGCACCGGCAGCATCCCCGCCGGCCTGCCACCAGGTCCGTGTCCCACAAGGACGCTCACCGACACAGGAGTCAGCCATGGGCGTATTCGCCAGCACCGACGACCCGGGATCGACCGGTCACGAACAGGTCGTCTTCTGCCAGGACAAGCAGACCGGTCTCAGGGCCATCATCGGCATCTACTCGACCGCGCTGGGCCCCGCGCTCGGCGGCACCCGGTTCTACCCGTACGCCAGCGAGGAGGCCGCGCTGGCGGACGTGCTCGACCTGTCCCGCGGGATGGCGTACAAGAACGCCCTGGCCGGGCTGGATCACGGCGGCGGCAAGGCGGTCATCTGGGGCGACCCGGAGAAGATCAAGAGCGAGGCGCTGCTGCGGGCGTACGGCCGCTTCGTGGAGTCGCTCGGCGGGCGCTACTACACCGCCTGCGACGTCGGCACCTACGTCGCCGACATGGACGTGGTCGCCCGGGAGACGCGCTACGTCACCGGCCGCAGCGTGGCGCACGGCGGCGCGGGCGACTCCTCGATCCTCACCGCCTGGGGCGTCTTCCAGGGCATGCGGGCCGCCGCCGAGCACGTGTGGGGCACCCCGACGCTGGCCGGCCGCCGGGTCGGTGTGGCCGGCCTGGGCAAGGTCGGCAAGCACCTGGTCGGCCACCTGCTCGACGACGGCGCCGAGGTGGTCGCCAGCGACGTCAACCCGAAGGCGCACGAGTGGGCCCGCGCAACCCACCCGCAGGTCGGCCTGGTCGACGATGTCGCCGCCCTGGTGGCCGCCGACATCGACGTGTACGCCCCGTGCGCGCTGGGTGGCGCGCTGAACGACGACACCGTTCCGGCGCTGCGGGCCCGGGTGGTCGCCGGCGCGGCGAACAACCAACTCGCCCACCCGGGCATCGAGAAGCTGCTGGCCGACCGGGGCATCCTCTACGCCCCCGACTATGTGGTGAACGCCGGCGGTGTGATCCAGGTCGCGGACGAGATCGAGGGCTTCAACTTCGAGCGGGCCCGGCTGCGGGCCACGCGGATCTACGACACCACCCGGGAGATCCTCCGGCTCGCCGACGACGAGGGTGTGCCACCGGCGGTGGCCGCCGACCGGCTCGCCGAGCGCCGGATGGCCGAGGTGGGCCGCCTGCGGGCGATCCACCTGCGCTGAGGCGACGGTTCCGGGGTGCGGGGCGATCCGCGCCCCGGGAGCCCCGGTGGGTAAGATGAATTCGGCCGCTTTGTAGCGCTCTGCCCACCGTCACGACCGATCACCGGTGCCACTCCTTACCAGGTACACTCGGTGACGGCCGGATGACTGCGACGCGCAGGGCCGGCTGACGGTAACCCGAGGTGCCGAAGGTTGGCATCCCCATGTACCGTAAGAGCCACGAGAGATGCCTGACGTCATCGGGGCCCGCCTTCGGGCTGCCCCGCATTCTGTGCGAGGGGGTCGAGCCATGGGGCGCGGCCGTGCTAAGGCCAAGCAGACGAAGGTGGCCCGGGAGTTGAAGTACCACTCCCCGAACACCGACCTCACCGCCTTGCAGCGCGAACTGGCGGGTGCTGGTAAGTCTGAGCACAACTTCGACGACGACTACAAAGAGTATGTCGACGACGATGATGAGGATCACGCGGACGACCCGGACACCTGGGTTCCTCCGACCCGCTGACCTGCGGTCGCAGCTGAGCACGCGGCGCCTCCCGCGTGCTCACGCATGCGCCATCCACGTACCCGAGATCAGGGACCTCGCCCGGCTGGGTCACTCCGGCTGACCGGCAGGGTCCCTGATCTCGGGGCGTCGGCGTCCGGTCAGCGCGGTCGGTTGTTCCAGTTGTAGAAGGTCGGGATGTTCTCGAAGTGGTTCCAGGCGCAGACCGCGCCGGCACCGTCGGAACCGGCCACCTCCGCCCGTGCGCGGCGGGCCGCCTCAGCCTCGTGGAGCAGGGCGGTCAGCCCCGTGGCGGCCTGACGGACCCGGTCGGCGACCGGATCCGCGGCACCTCCCCCGACGGCCTCAGGCTGCCGGTGACTCGTGGTCTCGGGCATGCTCCAACACTCCCTCCAGTAGGCGGATCTTGCTGTTCCGGCAGTGCTCGGTCTCCGTACCGTCGAACCGGCCCTGCTCGAAGTAGCGGTTGGCCGCGTGGCCGCCGCCGCAGAAACCGAAGTACGGGCAGGAGGACCGGCACGACTCGACCCCGGACAGGAACTCGTCGACCCACGGTGTGCCCGCCGCGCCGGCGAGAATGTCGGCCAGGGGCATGGCCAGGACGTTGCCGCTGCTGAAGTCGCCGTACCGGGGGTCGCGGAAACCGGCCAACTCCGGGGAGAGCACGACCACCGCGCCGTCGTGACCGACGGTCGGGATCGGGTCGAGCCGCCGGGGCAGCAGCTCACCGGCGGTACCGTCGAGCACCGCCGCGGCGTACCGCAACGACCACTCGACCTCACGCAGGTGGATCCGCGGCGCCCGCCGCCAGGCCGCCACCAGCTCGGCCCAGAACCCGGTCACCGCGGCGGCGTCGTGCGCGTTGCTCCGGGTGTTGACCCCCTCGGTCTCCTCGACGTTGACACCGAGCACGTCGCAGCCGAGACCGAGAAAGTAGTCGTACAACTCGGTCGCCAGCCCCGGAGCGGGTCGGCTGACCACCGCCAGCGCGGAGAAGGGCAGGCCGTGCCGACGCAGCGCCTCGACACCGCGCACGATCCGGTCGTATGCCGGCTGCCCGCCCCGGGTCACCCGGTCGCCGTTCCGCTCCCGGGGGCCGTCCACGCTCACGCTCACCCGCACCCGGTGCGCGGCGAAGAACGCGCACCAGGCGTCGTCGACCAGCGTGGCGTTGGTCTGCACGTGGTGTTCCACCTCGGGCGCGAACGGGGCCATCAGCGCCGCCAGATGCTCCCGGCCGGCCGCGAGGGGCTCACCGCCGTGCCAGACCACCGAGAAGCGCCCCGACCGCGCCCACCGGTTCACCGAGGCGGCGACCGCCTCCGCCACCGCCACCGGCATCCGCCGATCGGTGGCACGGAACGGCAGGTAGCAGTAGGCGCAGTCCAGGTTGCACAGCGTGGTCGGCTGCATGACCACGTACGAGGGGACCACGGCGATGCCCCGCATCCCCGTCGCCGGCTCTGCCCGGGCAGCCATCGGCCCTCCTCCCCGTGCCTGAAGTGCTCTTCAGGCTAGGCGGCGACGACCACTCGGGTGAACCCCTGATCAGGTGCCCGGATGATCAACAGAATGTGATCAACCTCGGGTGTGCTGACCGATCATCTGCACGTTGCCGGAGCCCTCGATGATCTCACCGGCCTGCCACGCGTCCACGCCGCGACCGGCCAGGGTGGCCAGCGCGCGGTCGGCGTCCTCGGCCGAGACGATCGCGAACATGCCGATGCCCATGTTGAAGGTCGCCTCCATCTCCGGGTCCTCGATCCGCCCCTTCGACTGGATCAGGTCGAAGATCGGCTGCGGCTTCCAGGTGGAGCGGTTGACCACCGCGTCGACGTGCTCGGGCAGGATCCGCACCAGGTTGCCCGGGATGCCACCGCCGGTGACGTGGGCGATCGAGCGCACGTCGGCCTCGGCGATCAGCTTGAGGCAGTCCTGCGCGTAGATCTTGGTCGGGGTGAGCAGTTCCTCGCCGAGCGTCCGCTGCCGGCCGAAGTCCTCGATCACCACGTCCAGCCGCATCCGGCCGGCGCCCAGCAGCACGTGCCGGACCAGCGAGTATCCGTTGGAGTGCAGGCCGGACGAGCGCATGGCGATCACCACGTCGCCCACCTCAACCCGATCCGGGCTGAGGATCTCGCTCTCCTCCACCACGCCGACACCGGTGGCGGAGATGTCGTACTCGTCGGGACGCAGCACCCCCGGGTGCTCGGCGGTCTCCCCGCCCAGCAGGGCGCAGCCCGCGTACCGGCAGCCGTCGGCGATGCCGGCGCCGATCTCGGCGACCTTCTCCGGCACGACCTCGCCGGTGGCGATGTAGTCGAGCAGGAACAGCGGCTCGGCGCCGCAGGCCACCAGGTCGTCGACGACCATCGCGACCAGGTCGATGCCGACCGTGTCGTGGATGTCCATCTGCTGCGCGATCACCAGCTTGGTGCCGACGCCGTCGGTCGACGCGGCCATGATCGGGTTCTTGTACTTCGTGGTGTCCAACCGGAACAGCCCGGCGAAGCCACCCAGGTCACCCATGACCTCCGGCCGCCGGGTCTGCTTCACCTTCGACTTCAGCAGCTCCACCGCGCGGTCACCCGCCTCGATCGAGACTCCGGCGTCGGCGTACGAGACCGTGCGCCTGCGGGTCGTGCGGCCGGCGCCGGCCGTCCAGGGCTGACGGTCGCCACCAGCGCCGGTCTGGCTGCTTCCTGCGCCGCTGCGCTCGGACACGTGCGTCACGGTTCTCCCCTTAGTGGTTCTCGGCGCCGCACCGGGGTGCCGGCGGACGCCGGGCGGTGCTACGGGTGGTGGACGGTCGCGCCACCCGGAGTGGCGACGAGCGGAGGGGTGGCGGACCCGAGGTCGTCGACGGGCGTGTTCGCGACCCGCCGCTCCACGCCCTCGAGCACGTGCTTGCCGATCAGGTTCCCGGCCGGCAGCTCGATCGGGTACTGCCCGTCGAAGCAGGCGCGGCAGAGCCGGGTCTTCGGCTGCTCGGTCGCGGCGATGAGACCGGGCAGCGAGACGTAGCCGAGGGTGTCCGCGCCGATCGACCGCCGGACGCCCTCGTTGTCCAGGCCGTTCGCCAGCAGTTCGGCCCGGGTGGCGAAGTCGATGCCGTAGAAGCACGGCCAGGTGACCGGCGGGGACGAGATCCGCACGTGGACCTCCAACGCGCCCGCCTCGCGCAGCATCCGCACGATGGCCCGCTGGGTGTTGCCGCGCACGATCGAGTCGTCGACGACGACCAACCGCTTGCCCCGCACGTTCTCCCGCAGCGGGTTGAGCTTGAGCCGGATGCCGAGCTGGCGCAGGGTCTGCGACGGCTGGATGAAGGTCCGCCCGACGTACGGGTTCTTCATCAGGCCGGCGCCGTAGGTGATGCCCGACTCCTCGGCGTACCCGATGGCGGCCGGGGTGCCCGACTCCGGCACCGGAATCACCAGGTCGGCCTCGACCGGGTGCTCCCGGGCCAGTTGACGGCCGATCTGCTTCCGGGCGCTGTGCACGTTGCGCCCGGCGATGGTGGCGTCGGGACGGGCGATGTAGACGTACTCGAAGAGACAGCCCTTCGGGTCCGGGGCGGCGAACCGGGTCGAGCGCAGCCCGTCGCCGTCGATCGCGATCAGCTCGCCGGGCTCGATCTCGCGGACGACGCTGGCCCCGACGATGTCCAGCGCGGCCGTCTCGCTCGCCACCACCCAACCGCGCTCCAGCCGACCCAGCACCAACGGGCGTACGCCGTGCGGGTCACGGGCCGCGTAGAGGGTCGACTCGTCCATGAAGACGAAGCTGAAGGCTCCGCGCAGCCGGGGCAGCACCTGCATCGCCGCCGCCTCGACGGAGAGGTCGGGGTAGCTCGCCAGCAGCATGGTCACCAGCGAGGTGTCGTTGGTGGCGCCGTCGGAGCCCAGCCCACGCTCGCCCACCTCGCGCTGGAGCTCGGCGGTGTTGACGAGGTTGCCGTTGTGCGCCAGGGCGATGGTGGTGCCGGAGGTGCTGGAGCGGATGGTCGGCTGGGCGTTCTCCCAGGTCGACGCGCCGGTGGTGGAGTAGCGGGCGTGGCCGATCGCGAGGTGCCCGCGCAGGCTCGCCAGGGTCGGCTCGTCGAAGACCTGGGCCACCAGGCCGAGATCCTTGTAGACCACCACGCCGGACCCGTCGCTCACCGCGATGCCGGCGGCCTCCTGGCCGCGGTGCTGCAACGCGTAGAGGCCGAAGTAGGTCAGGTTGGCGACCTCTTCGCCGGGGGCCCAGACACCGAAGACGCCGCACGCATCCTGCGGGCCCGGTCGTTGGGGGTCAAGGTCATGGCTCAGCCGGCCGTCGCCTCGGGGCACCTGCCGCTCCTCATGCTGGTCTGGATGGCCTGGCGTGCGTTCAGCATGCCACCGCCCGGGGCCCACTGTCGTCACCTGACAGTGTACGCGAATCGCAGTCGATACAGATAGTCACGATTTGCCTCCGCCGGGTAACTGGACGTACGCGATCGCCCCTGCTAGAGGGGCAGATACCCGGAGAGATCCGCCCGCACTCCACTCACCTGAACGCGACCCTCAGTGACCGCCTCGACCCAGGAGAGCCGCCCCGTGGCCAACGCCAACCACGTCGGCGGGTCCATCTCCACCACGTTTGGCGGGGTGCCACGGGTGTGTCGGGGACCGGGGAGACACTGAACTGCACCGTAAGGTGGGACTCGCACCTCCACCGATCGGCCGGGGGCACGCTCCGCGAGGGCGGTCAACAAGGCACGGACCGCCTCCCGGTACACCGACCGTTCGGGGACACGCCCCTCGTCGAGTGCCGTGAGCGCCGCCACGACCGCGGCGGACTTAATGTGCGGAGAGGACACGACGGGACGATACGATCCGATGCCATCGGCTCGGACACTGGCCCTGGGTCGCGCCGATCCCGTCAGACAAGGCATAGTTGCCGACGGCGTATTCGTACCGTGATGATCCCTGGTCCAAACTTGCCCGGGAAGTCAGACCGGAAGGCGGTGGACGTGTCAACACACCGACGTGCCTGGAAGCAACGGGCGGGTGTGGTCGTAGCGCTGGTTGCCGGCGCTCTGCTCGCCACCCCCGCCACACCGGCCCTCGCCGCCTCGGCCAGCGTGTCGCCGGGCTCGGTAACGGTGAACGCCGGCAGTGACGCCACCGTGACGGTCCGGGTCACTCCGAGCGATGGTGACAGGTCAGCTCAGATCAGCCTCAGCGGCCTGCCGTCGGGCGTCAGCTGCGACGGCTGCGGGAACGTCACGTTCAGTGAGATCCCGGGCCAGTCCAAGACCCAGCTGCTGACCCTGAAGGCGAACGACAACGCGTCGGACAGCACCGCCCAGGTCACCGTCCGGGTGGTTCCGGACAAGTCAGAACCCGCCACCGCGAACTTCACGCTCACCGTGAAGGGCAGGGCCGCGCCGACGAGCAAGCCGCCGGAGGCACAGACCGTCAAGTCCGTCTCGGGCAAGGTGGTCGTGGCCGCCAACGGCGACGCGGTCCCGGACGCGCGGGTGATGCTGCGCGACTCCCAGAACCACCAGTACGAGACCACCACCGACAGCAGCGGCAACTGGCGCTTCACCGGCTCCGCGGAGCGGCCCATCACTCCGGGCCGGATCGACCTGGGAGCCAGCAAGGGCGCCGACGCGATCAACACCAAGACGATCACGGCCAGCGCCGGGCAGAGCCTGACCGGTCAGCGGATCACCCTGCCGATCAAGGTCGAGGTCTCTCCGAGCGCCAGCCCGTCGCCCTCAGCCGAGGTGACGCCGACCGAGGTGGCCACCGAGGAGGAGGCCACCACGGAGGCCACCGAGCCCTCCACCGGAACGCAGCAGGCGGCCTCCAACGACGAGGATGGCATGGGCTCGTTCCTGGTCATCCTGCTCGGCGGCCTGCTCGTCGCGGCCGGTGTCGGCACGATCGTGCTGCTCTGGATCCGCCGCCGGAACGCCGATGACGGCGACGGAGGGGCGGCCGAGGGCGCTGCGGCGGCCGGTGGCGTGCCCCCGGCGCGGAACGCGCTGCGGGGAGCCGACGACCAGACCCGCGTGGTCAACAGGGTCGGAGCCGGACCGGATCCGACGATGGTGGGTGGCACCTCGCTGAGCGACGCGCCGACGATGCTGCAGCGCCCGGTCGTCGACGACGTCCCACCGGACCCGTACGGGGCTCCGCCGCAGCCGTACGGCCCCGGTGGAGCGCAGGCCGGCGGTTGGGCCGCCGGCGGCGGCTACGGCGACGAGCCCGCCCAGGGCGGCGGATACGGCCAGCAGGGTGGCTACGGCACCAACGCCCCGGCCTCCGGTGGCGGGTACGGCAACGCCCCAGCCTCCGGCGGTGGCTACGGCAACGCCCCGTCGTCGGGTGGCGGCTACGGCAACGCCCCAGCCGGCGGCGCGTACGGCAACGCACCGGCCTCCGGTGGCGGCTACGGCAACGACTACGGCTCCCCCGCCGGTGGCCCCGGCTACGCCGGGCAGGAGCAGGGCGGCGGCTACGGCGAGCAGCGGTACGACGAGCCGACCGGCCGCTACAACGGCGAAGCCACTGGCACCTACGCCCCGCCGGCCGACCCGTACCCGACCAGCACCTACCAGCCGGAGCCGGGCTACAGCCAGGCCGAGCCGGGCTACGGTCGTGGCCAGGAGCCTGCCGGCGGCTACGGCACCCAAAGCGGATACGCCGCGCCGGGTGGTTACGACGCGGCTCCGCAGCAGGGCTATGACAACGGGTACGACCAGCAGGGCGGCTACGGCGCTCCGCAGGGTGGGTACGACCAGTCCGGCGGATACGGCGGCCACCAGGGTGGGTACGACCAGCCCGGGTACGGCCAGCAGCCGCCGCAGCAGCAGCCCGGGTACGGCCAGCAGCCGCCGCCGCAGCAGCAGGCCGGCTACGGCCAGCAGCCGCCTCCGCAGCAGCAGGCCGGCTACGGTCAGGAGCCTCCGCAGCAGCGGGGCGGCTACGACAACCCCGGCTACGACCAGCAGGGTGGTGGCTACTACGGCGAGCAGGCACCGGCGGGCCGGGCCCGGCCGGACGGCCCGCCGCCCCAGGACCGGGGCGGTCGCCGCCTCGACTGGCTGGACGACTGAACCGAGAGCACGAGAAAGGGCCGCCCGCTTCCCGGGTGGCCCTTTCTCGTGCCGCCGTCGGCCGGCGGGTGCGGCTCGTCGACCCGACCGGTCGACGGGCACCGCGGTGGGAAGCCGGTGCGGGCGACGTCGCCAGGCCCGGGAGAGGCGATCTCAGGCCCGGGAGGCGGTGTCAGGCCCGGGAGAAGACGCCGTGTCGAAGGAGGGGGACCACGTCCGAGACGTTGGTCCGGACGGCGATCTCGACGTCGGCCGCGAATCCGCCCTCGACCAGCTCCCGGCCGGAGACGCAGCCGCGCACCGCCGCGGCCACGTCCGGGGTGCTGGCCAGCACGGCGAGGGCCATCGCCGCCTCCACCGACAGCCCGCCGGACACTCCGGAGAGGGTGTCCAGCACGCTGGCCGCGCCGAGTTGGTCCTCGACCGACGGGCGCAGCGAGCCGTCGGGCCAGCGTTCGCCGGCGGCGATCACCCCCACCGGGGCGTCCGTCGAGCCGTACCCCTGGCGGCGCAGCCAGCGCCCGACGGCGCGGGCGTTACGCAGGCAGGCCGCGACCACGGGCAGCCCGGTGGCGCTGGCGGCGGCGCTGATCGCCGATCCGTTCGGCGACGGCAGCACCAGGTCGGCAACGGCCGGCGCGGTGGTCAGTGCCGCCGGGGAGAGCGACCACGGATGTTCCGGGGTCGTCTTCCGGCGGCCCACCGCGGCGACGGCTCCGACCCGCAGCGCGTAGTCGGCTGCCTGCTCGCCCCAGGGGAACGGGTGGACCCGCATGCCGCGCCCGACCGCCACCTCCACGGTGGTGGTGAACGAGAGCACGTCCACCACCACCAGCACCGCACAGACGCGGCCGAGTTCCGCCGCCCCGGTCAGGCCCCAGTCGAACCGGGCGCCTGAATCGGGTTGGAGGTGGACGGCCGCAGCCACCACCTCAGCGCTCGTCGGGCGGAGCGGGCCGCTCGTCACCGGCGTCGCTGGCAGCCGCGGCGTCCGTCGTGGGCCCGGCCGCTGCGCCCGTGGGCCCGGCCGGCTCATCGACCGGTACGGCCTCGGTGGCCGTACCGGCCTCGGTGGCCGTACCGGCCTCGGTGGCCGTACCGGCCTCGGTGGCCGTACCGGCCTCGGTGGCCGTACCGGCCTCGGTGGCCGTACCGGCCTCGGTGGCCGTACCGGCCGACACAACCGAAGCGGTACCGCTCGGCGCGGTCTCGGCGCTCGGCGCGACGGCAGCCGGCGGCGCGACCGGGACCGACCCGGCGACCGGTTCGTCCGCGACTGGCTGGGCGTCGGTCCCGACCGGCTCGACGGCCGGCACACCCACCGGCTGCGTGGCCGTCGCCGGGGCGATGGTGGTGGTGCCGGTGCGAGTCGCCTCGACCTCGACCTGCGCCGCCTCCGGGCCGCCGAAGAGCTTCGGCAGGGTCGCGGTGTGCGCCGCGCGCAGCTCGTCCAGACCGATCCGGAACTGGCCGTGTACCTCGAGCGCGCCACTGGCCGGGTCGGTGACGCCGATCAGCTCCCACGGCACGCCCCGCTCCGAGCAGAGGGCCGTGAAGGCCTTCTCGTGCCCGCGCGGCACCGACACCAGCATCCGGCCGGCCGACTCGCTGAACAGGAAGACGAACGGCAGGGAACCGTCGGCGAACCGCTCCGGCACGGCGATCCGGGCGCCGACGCCGCGCCGCAGGCAGGACTCGACCAGGCTCTGGGCGAGACCGCCGTCGGAGAGGTCATGGGCGGAGCTGAGGTGGCCGACCCGGGCCGCCTCCGCCATCAGCTCGGCCAGCAGCCGCTCGCGCCCCAGGTCGACCTGGGGCGGCATGCCGCCCAGGTGCTCGTGGGTGACCCAGGCCCACTCGGAACCGGAGAGCTCCACGTGCGTGTCGCCGAGCAGGAAGAGCTGGTCGTGGTCCCCACCGGCACGCGGGACGAAGCCCATCGGCACCCGGTTGGCCACGTCGTCGAGCACGCCCAGCACGCCGACCACCGGGGTCGGGTGGATCGCGGCGGCACCCGTCTGGTTGTAGAAGCTGACGTTGCCGCCGGTCACCGGGATGCCCAGCTCCAGGCAGCCGTCCGCCAGGCCACGTACGGCCTCGGCGAACTGCCACATGACGCCCGGGTCCTCGGGGGAACCGAAGTTGAGGCAGTTG
The DNA here is from genome assembly GCF_004348595.1 of Micromonospora sp. KC723. Classification (GTDB taxonomy): domain Bacteria; phylum Actinomycetota; class Actinomycetes; order Mycobacteriales; family Micromonosporaceae; genus Micromonospora. The sequence continues at coordinate 4,427 of NZ_SMKD01000091.1, read as the reverse complement.
GTCACGGCGATCGGCTTCGCCCCGGTGACGGCCACGTTCCGGTACGCCTCGGCCAGTGCCAGCTTCGTCCCGTGGTAGGGGTCGAGGCGGGCGTACCGGCCGTTGCCGTCGACGGAGAGAGCGACGCCGAGGCCGCTCTTCTCGTCGATCCGGATCACGCCGGCGTCCTCCGGCTGGGCGAGCACGGTGTTGCCGAGCACGTACCGGTCGTACTGTTCGGTGACCCAGGTCTTGTCGGCCAGGTTCGGGGACGCGATCATGCGCAGCAGGGTCTCCCGCAGCGCCTCCGGGGTGCTCGGCCGGGGCAGGGTCTCCGCCCGGTCCGCCTGGAGCAGGATCAGGTCGGCCGGCTCGCGCATCGGGCGGGCGTAGACCGGGCCGTCGTCGACCAGTGAGCCCGGCGGGACGTCCACCACCAGCTGGTCGCGCCAGGTGATCACCAACCGGCCGGGCTGGCCGTCCGCCGCCGGCGGGGTGACCTCGCCGATCGCGGTGGCCCAGACGCCCCACTTCTCGGCGATCTTGAGTACCGCCTCCAGCTTGTCCGGGGCGACGACCAGCAGCATCCGCTCCTGGGACTCGCTGGCCAGGATCTCGTGCGGTTCCATCGAGGGCTCCCGCAGCGGCACCCGCTCCAGCCACACCCGCATGCCGGTGCCGGCCGAGGCGGCGGTCTCGGTCAGCGCACAGGTCAGGCCGGCGCCGCCGAGATCCTGGATGCCGACGACCAGCTCGGCGTCGTACAGCTCCAGGCAGGCCTCGATGAGCAGCTTCTCCATGAACGGGTCGCCGACCTGCACCGACGGGCGGCGCTGCTCGCTGCCCTCGTCGAAGGTGGCGCTGGCCAGCACCGACACGCCGCCGATGCCGTCCCGGCCGGTCTTGGCGCCCATCAGCACCACGACGTTGCCGGGGCCGGCGGCGTCCTTCTTCTGCAACCGGTCGACCGGGAGCACGCCGAGGCAGAGCGCGTTGACCAGCGGGTTGCCCTGGTAACAGGGGTCGAAGACCACCTCGCCGCCGATGTTCGGCAGGCCGAGGCAGTTGCCGTAGCCGCCGACACCGGCGACCACACCGGGGAGCACCCGGGCGGTGTCCGGGTGGTCGGCCGCCCCGAAGCGCAGCGGGTCCATCACCGCGACCGGACGGGCGCCCATGGCGAGGATATCCCGGACGATGCCGCCGACACCGGTCGCCGCACCCTGGTACGGCTCGACGAAGCTCGGGTGGTTGTGCGACTCGACCTTGAAGGTGACGGCGAGCTCGTCGGAGACCCGGACCACGCCGGCGTTCTCACCGATGCCGGCGAGCAGCCGGTCGCTCGGCGGGGCCTTCTCGCCGAACTGGCGCAGGTGCACCTTGCTCGACTTGTAGGAGCAGTGCTCGCTCCACATGATCGAGTACATGGCGAGCTCGGCCTGGGTGGGGCGGCGGCCGAGGATGTGCCGGATCCGCTCGTACTCGTCGTCGCGGAGGCCCAGCTCGGCGTACGGCTGAAGCTCCTCCGGGGTGCCGGCGGCGCGGGGGACGGTGTCCACGCCGTCGGCCCAGTCGGCGGCCGGCGCGGGGTCGGCGTGCCGGCCCGCGTCGGCCGGGCCGCCCTGCGGCGCCACGGTGGCCGCGAGCGGCTCCGCCGGGGCGGCCGGGAAGGTGCCCGGCGTCTCCCGTACGGCCGGGTCCGGATGGGTGGTCATGACCTCTCCTCGCTGCGCTCGTGGTCGCCCGTGGGGCGGTGGAGCCGACCGATGATCCCGCCGCGCACGGTCACGCCGGCGCCCCCACCAGGTGCTTGAGCACCGAGGTGAAGAAGCCGAGGCCGTCCAGGGAGGGGCCGGTGAGTGCTTCCACCGCGTGCTCGGGGTGGGGCATGATGCCGACCACGTTGCCGGCGGGGTTGGTGATCGCGGCGATGTCGCGCTGCGACCCGTTGGGGTTGCCGCCGACGTAGCGGGCGACGACGCGCCCCTCGGCCTCCAGCGCGTCCAGGGTCGCGGTGTCGGCGACGTAGCAGCCCTCACCGTTCTTGACCGGGATGAGGATCTCCTGGCCCGGCTGGAAGGCGTTCGTCCAGGCGGTGCTGGTCGACTCCACGCGCAGGACCTGGTCCCGGTTGCGGAAGTGCAGGTGCTGGTTGCGGGTGAGCGCGCCGGGCAGCAGGTGCGCCTCGCAGAGGATCTGGAAGCCGTTGCAGACGCCGAGCACCGGCAGGCCGCCGCGGGAGGCGTCCACGATCTTCTCCATCACCGGGGCGAACCGGGCGATGGCACCGCAGCGCAGGTAGTCGCCGTAGGAGAAGCCGCCGGGGAGGACCACGGCGTCCACTCCGTGCAGCTCCGCGTCACCGTGCCAGAGCCGGACCGGCTCGGCGCCGGCGAGGCGTACGGCCCGGGCCGCGTCCCCGTCGTCGAGCGAGCCGGGGAAGGTCACCACACCGACGCGCGCGGTCACGGGTGCGCGCCCACGGTCTCGTCTGCCTCCACCACGCGGACGGTGAAGTCCTCGATGACGGGGTTGGCGAGCAGCTTGTCGGCGATCTCCCGGGCCCGGTCCAGGTCCGGCTCACCGGTGAAATCGATCTCGATCCGCCTACCGATCCGGACGGAGGCGACGTCACTGACGCCGAGCCGCGGCAGCGCGTTTGCGACGGCCTGGCCCTGGGGATCGAGGATCTCGGGCTTGAGCATGACGTCGACGACGACGCGAGGCACTGGGCACTCCTGACTGTGTACGCAGTTGGGTGCCGGCCCACTACGGGCGAGCGTGGCCAGCGTACCTGGCAGATACGGCTCCGGACGCACCGGCCGGGGCCAGTTCAGGCAGTGATCAACATAACCACGCACCGGCACGGACGGCCGATGCCGTTTCGTTGCGACGCCGATGCGGTTTCGTTGCCTGTAACCGTGGCGACACGTGGACGTCACGCTGCTGGCCAGGTGAAACGCGCTCGGCCCCGACAAGGTGACCAGTTTCTGACAAGCGGCCACGAGCCTGCCTCGACCAGGCGTGTCACATCAGTTAATCTCCGTCGAACTCTTGTGAACGGGATTCGGGAACCCTACCGTTCATCGGCAGGTGTCGATGCATCATCGACGCCTCGGCAGGTCACCCCCACCCGCCGCGGTCGACTCTGCCCGGCGACCCCGGGCCCCGACACAAGGAGTCCCCCGACATGCGTCTTCGTCCCCTGGTCGCGGTGCTGACCACCGCCCTTGCCGGAGTGCTCGCCTCCGCCTCCGGCGCCACCGCCGCTCCCGCCGGTCCGGACCCGATCATCGGCGGCAACACCGTCTCGTCCGCACCCTGGGCCGCGGCGGTGTTCAGCAACGGCTCGTTCACCTGCTCCGGCAGCGTCATCTCCGCCGACTGGGTGCTCACCGCCCGGCACTGCGTCAGCGGCTCGATGTCCGTCCGGGTCGGCAGCGTCTACCGCTCCTCCGGTGGCGTCACCCGTACGGTCGCCGCCACCTACAGCCGCTACGACCTCGCCCTGATGCGCCTGTCCAGCCCGGTGAGCGTCACCCCGGTGACCCTGGCCAGCAGCAACCCGCCGATCGGCTCCACCAACACGATCTACGGCTGGGGCCAGACCTGCTACAGCGGCTGCTCGGCGTCCAGCCAGCTCAAGACCGCCTCGGTCCGGGTGACCAGCAACAGCGTCACCGACGCGTACGGCGGCCAGGCGATCCGGAGCACCGAGATCGACGGCAACGCCTGGCGCGGTGACTCGGGCGGACCGCAGTTCTACAACGGCCGGCAGGTGGGGGTCGCCTCCACCGCGGACGGCGTGAGCATCCAGAACTACGGCAGCGTCGCGTACAACCGGGCCTGGATCACCTCGACGGCCGGTGTCTGACCGTTAGCGCCGTGGCGGCGCGGATGGCCGGCCGAGCGCCGGACGTCCGCGCCGCCTCGTTTTGCAGCATCCGGTCAGGTGACCACGGCTCGCGAACCCAGCAGGCGACGGCTGACAGCATCGGAACCGTGCTGGTCGTGACGACGGATCAACTGCCCGGCTACGAGATCCGCCAGATCCTCGGCGAGGTGGTGTCATCGATGGCCAGGACGCGGAACCCCTACCGCGAGGGGGTGAAGAACCTGCGCGGCGGCGCGTACGACCCGATGGCGCCGGACAACCTGACCCGCTGGCGTACCGACTCGGTGGCCCGGCTCGGCGAGGAGGCCCGCCGGCTCGGCGCGAACGCCGTGGTGGGCATGCGCTTCGACAGCCGGGACTGCGGCGAGATGTGGATGGAGATCTGCGCGTACGGCACGGCGGTGATCGTGGTCCCCAAGGTCCCCGACGTCATGCCGGCCGACCAGCCCCTGGTCGCCGCCGAGACCGCCCACGACCCGGCGATCGCCCAGGCCCCCGCCGGCATCGCCGAACCGGCCAGCGCCCCCGATCTGCGCTCCGCCGCCGAAACCCC
>NZ_SMKD01000090.1 GCF_004348595.1 Micromonospora sp. KC723 | reverse complement strand
GCGCTGGTGACTTCGGGGGCGGTTTCGGGGCCGACTGACGGCTCCTGTTCCGCCGCCGGCCGTGGCTGGTGACCCACCGGCCGGCCCTGATCGTCAGGAGCCGCGCCGATGCGGGGTGTCCGAGAGCCGGACAGCCCGCATCGGCGCAACCGGTACACCTCGCTCCGGGAGGCCCCCGTCAGGTGGCGCGCGCAGGATCGGGAGGGCGGCGGTCAGCCGGTGTTGCGCATCCCGGCGGCGATGCCGTTGACCGTGGTGAGCAGAGCCCGTTCCAACGCCGTACCGTCACTGGGAGCCCGCCGGCCGCCCGGCGCGGTGGCCACCGCACGCCCGGCGGCGCCGGAGTCCCGGTACTGGCGGAGCAGCGCCACCTGGAGGTGGTGCAGCGGCTCCAGGTAGGTGTCCCGCACCGCGAGGGTGCGCTGGAGCACCGGGGAGTTGTCCAGCAGGGCCGGCGAGGAGGTGACCGCCAGCACCTCCTGCTTGGTCAGCTCGTACTCCCGCTCGATCGTCTCGAAGATCGGGTGCAGCTTCTTCGGGACCAGCGTCTCCACGTACCGGCGGGCGATGGTCAGGTCCGTCTTGGTCAGCATCATCTCCACGTTCGACAGGAACGTGCGGAAGAAGTGCCAGTTGCGGTGCATCTCGGCGAGCACGTCGTCCAGCCCCGCCGAGCGGGCCGCCGCGAGGCCGGAGCCGACGCCGAACCAGCCGGGCACGATCTGCCGGGTCTGGGTCCAGCCGAACACCCACGGGATGGCCCGCAGGCCGGCCAGGCCGGCGCCGGTGTTGGGCCGCTTCGCCGGCCGGGAGCCGATGTTGAGCGCGCCGAGCAACTCGGTCGGGGTGGAGGCCCAGAAGTACGCCGGCAGGTCCGGGTTCTCCACCAGCGACCGGTACGCCCGGTACGCCGACTCGGAGACCACGTCCATCGCCGCGTCCCAGCGTTCCAGCATCTCGGCCGGCTGCCGCGGACCGGTGTGCAGCAGCGTGGCCTGGAGAACCGCGGCCACGGTCAGCTCCAGGTTCTCCCGGGCCAGCGCGGGCAGCGTGTACTTGTCGGAGATGACCTCGCCCTGCTCGGTCACCTTGATCGCGCCGTCCAGGGTGCCGTACGGCTGGGCCAGGATCGCCTCGTGGGTGGGGCCGCCGCCGCGGCCCACCGTGCCGCCCCGGCCGTGGAAGAGCCGCAGGTGCACCCCGTGCCGGGCGGCCACGTCGCGCAGCGCGCGCTGGGCCCGGTGGATGGACCACTGGCTGGTGGTGATGCCGGCCTCCTTGTTGGAGTCGGAGTAGCCCAGCATCACCTCCTGCACGTCACCACGGGCCGCGACCAGCGCCCGGTACGCCGGCAGCGACAGCAGTTCGTCCAGCAGTTCGCCGCCGGCGTTCAGTTCGGCCGGGGTCTCCAGCAGCGGCACCAGGCCGATCCGGGCCCGGCCGCTGTGGACGTCGACCAGACCGGCCTCACGGGCCAGCACCACCGCGGCGAGCACGTCGTCGACACCCAGGGTCATCGAGATGATGTACGACTCGATGACCTCGACCCCGAACCGGTCCTGCGCCTCCCGGATCGTGCCGAACACGTCGAACGTCTTCCGTGCGCTCTCGGTCAGCGGGGTGTCCAGGGTGGAGAGCGGCCGGCGGCCGGTCAGCTCGTCGGCGAGCAGCTTGGTGCGCTCCAGCCGGCTCAGCGCCGGGTAGTCCGACACCTCGCCGACGGCCGCGTACAGCTGGGCGAGCACCTCGTGGTGCTTTTCGGCGTGCTCCCGGACGTCCATCGTCGCCAGGTGCAGGCCGAACGCGGAGACGGTGCGGATGGTGGAGGCGAGCCGGCCGACGGCGGTGAGTTGCCCGGAGTTGCGCGCGAGTGAGGCGCGCAACAGCTCAAGGTCGGCGATCAGCTCGGCCGCGCCGCGGTAGTCCCGCCCCGGCACGTGCGGGGTGCCGTTGCGCAGCCGCTGCCGGGTGTTGGCCAGCTTCGCCTTCACACACCGGGCCTTGAGCCGGTACGGCTCCTCGGCGTTGACCCGCCGGAACCGGGGCGCCACCTCGGGCAGCGCGTCCAGGTCGGCGGCGAGGCTGGCGGAGAGGTCCAGCGACACCGCGCGCAGCCGGCGGGAGACGGAGACCTCGTTGATGAGGTGGTCCATCGCCTTCTCGGTCGCCGCGATGCCGTGCTCGTGCTGGATGCGCAGCACCTCGCGGGTGACCGCCGGGGTGACGAACGGGTTGCCGTCCCGGTCGCCGCCGATCCAGGTGCCGAAGGTCAGCGGCCGGGCCGTCGGGGAGGTCTCCACGCCGAGGGTACGCAGCGTGTCGGCGAGGTCGTCGAGCACCTGCGGGGCGGCCTCGGCGTACAGGTCGCGCAGGTAGTAGATGGCGTTGCGGGCCTCGTCGGTCGGGTCGGGCCGGTCCAGTCGCAGCTCGTCGGTCTGCCACATCAGGTCCAGCAGTTCGGCCAGCCGCCGGTTGGCCGGCCCCTCGTCGCTGGCGCCGTAGAGGATCGCGTTGGCGGTCTCGGCGTCCAGTTCGTCGGCGATGGCACGCAGCTTGGACAGGATGGAACGGCGGGCCGCCTCGGTGGGGTGGGCGGTGAACACCGGGCGTACCGCGAGCCGGCGGGCCGCCGCCGCGATCTCCTCGGCCGGCACGCCACGCTCGGCGATCATCTTGGCCGCCTGGTCCAGCCAGCCGCCGTGCATGGCGCGGCGGCGGCGCAGGTCCCGGGCCCGGTGCACCTGCTCGGTGATGTTCGCCAGGTGGAAGTAGGTGGAGAAGGCGCGGGCCAGCTTGGTGCCGGTGGTCACGTCCAGCCCGCCGAGCCGCTGGGCGGCCGCCGGGGCGTCGGAGCGGACCTGGGCGCGGATCTCCTCGACCAGGTCGAGCAGCGGCCGGCCCTCCTGGCGGGCCAGGGTCTGGCCGAGCAGGGTGCCGAGGCGGCGGATGTCGGCCCGGAGAGCGGCGTCGGGCCCGTCGTGATCGTGCTGGTCGGTCACCATGCGCTCCTTACGCGAGTACGAAGGACAGCGCTGTCCGACTCCCTCGATCGTATCCGTGCGGACCGCTGTGGAAGGAGGGGGACCGGGATGTCAGCTTCCCCACGATCACGGCGGGTCGACGCCGGCGGGGTGGACCTCTGCCCGACCGGCGCGGCGGCCCCGTACTCCGGTGGCGGTGAGCAGCCCGACCACGCCGAGGGCGGTCCAGAGCAGCAGCCCGGCCAGCGGCCAGCGTCCGGCCCGCCAGCCGAAGTACACCACCGACTTGAGCAGGTCGGTGGCGAGGCCCGGCACGTTCCACCGGTGCATGCCCCGCAGCGCGGCTGGCAGGAACTCCGGGGCGTAGATGCCGCCGGAGCCCGGGTTGCCGAGGACCACCAGCAGCAGGATCACCAGCCCGGTGCCGAACAGCCCGAGCCATCCCTGCACGGCGGCGGCGACCATGGCGGCGGCGAGGACGGTGAGCGCGCCCACGGCCGCGACCGCCACCAGGTCGTGGTCCCAGATGCCGAACACCGGCCCGACCAGCACGGCGGCGCCGGCGCCGAGCAGCACGGCGTGTACGGCCAGCGACGCGATGCGCAGCCCGGCCCGGCGTAGGTCGCGTGGGGCCGTGCCGAGCGAGATGCCGAGCACGGTCGACGCCAGGTAGCCGCCGAGCACCAAACCGACCGCCAGGTAGAACGGCACCAGGCCGCGGGGGTCGTCGGTGGATACCGGCACCTCGTCGGTCACCTCGATCGGGGTCTGCGCCTGCTGGGCCGCCCGGGTCAACACGTCGGTGACGACCCCGGTGGCGGCCGGTGCGGACGCGCTGGCGGTGATGAGGTGGAGTGCGCCGTCGACGGTGGAGGTGAGCACGGCGTACACCTCGCGGCCGGTCAGGCCGTCGTCGGCCTCGCGGGGAGTGTCGTACCGGATGGGCTCGATCGTGTCGGTTCGGTCGCGCACCGCGGTCAGCACCGACTGCGCGCGCTGGTCGCCGCGAACCACCCCGACGGGGATGTCGCGCGGGTCGGGCCGGTGCAGGGCGCCCACGTACGCCGCGATGAAGGCGACGGCCAGCGCCAGGGTGCCGGCCAGCAGCGCCGCCGTGCGGGGTAGCCGGTCGCGGTCCCGCGCCTCCTCGTCCACGCCCGCCAGCTTATTGCCCGATCTGCCGGTGATGTGAGTTTCCATCGCCCTGGCCGGCAGGCTTCGGAACCCGGGCGCGCGGGCGGACGGACCGACCTGGCGCAACAAGAGTGGATCTCGTGCAGCACGAACGCGCCCGCCGCCCCGAGCAGCAGTCCGGGCGGCCGGTGGACCCGGCGGTCCGGGCGTGGCGGTTCAGACGACGGCGAAGGCGCGGACCGGGAAGGTGCCCATCCCGGCCACCCTCGGCGGGGCGGCGGTGAACCGGAACCCCGCCGGCGGCAGCGCGTCCAGGCCGGTCAGGTGCTCCACGATGGGAATGCCGGCGGCCAGCAGGGCGCTGTGCGCCGGGCGTTCGCCCCGGGCGGCCGGGCTCATGTCGTCGATGTTGATCGAGTCGATGCCGACCAGGGTGGCACCGGCCTCGACCAGTGCCCGTGCCCCGTCACCGGTGAGGTAAGGCGCGTCGGGTGCGGCGTACCGGTCGGTGCCGAAGTGCGCGGACCAGCCGGTTTGCAGCAGCACCGCCCGCCCGGCCACGTCGTACGGAGCCAGCAACAGCCGGTCCACCGCCCGTGTCCCGGCCGGCACCCGGACCAGGATCCCGGGTAGGTCGGCGAGGCGGTCCAGCGGCACGCCGGTCAGGTCCGCCCCGTCGGCGTACCGGTGCGCCGGGGCGTCGAGGTAGGTGCCGGTGTTGGCGATCATGTCGATCCGGCCCACCTGGAACTCGGTGCCCGGGGCGTAGTTCGCCCGGGACGCCTCCCGGGTCAGCCACTCGGTGATCCGGGGCGCCGGCCAGCCGGGCAGGGTGACCATCCCGTCGGTGACCACGTGGCTCAGCTCGACCAGGCGTCGAGCCGCGCCGGTGTCCGGTGCGGCGACGCCCCGGCCGCCCTTGTGCGGCTCCTCGATGATCGTCTTGTTGCTGATCCGCACCTCGTCGACCATCAGCAGCCCGAGGTGCCGGACGAGGAGCGCGGCCAGCTCGTCGTCGTCGATCTGGGGGCCGGGGATGTCCAGCCGGAAACCGTCGGTCCGCAGGCCGCCGCCGTTGGCGAAGGTGATGTCCGCGTCGAACTGTGCGCGATGCTGCCCCGTCATGGTGCCAAGCCGACCATCTGCCGCCCGGCCGCGTCAAGATCTCCCGCCGGGCCCCGCCGTGGACCGACACGTGGGGAACCCCGGCGGGCGCCCACCGGGTGCGGGGGCATCGGCGGTCGCGGTACCGCCAGCGGTGGCAGTTGGTGTGGATCTTGCGGAGTGTTCCGCGACGGCGGGCGGCCGATCGGCCGTCGTGGAGATAGTGTCGAGGCGTGCACCCCCCGTCCCGACCGGGCGAGGGGTGATCGTCGTGTGCCATCCCGCGGGAAGTGATCACTGATGCTCACCGGACTGTTCGCCGCCGCCCTGGCCGACCCTGGGCTGGCCCGGGCGCGTGACCTGGCGCGCTCCGGTGCCGCCCAGGTGGACGGCCTGGACCTCACCGCTCCGGCCGCGCTGCGCCCGTTCGCCGTCGCCGCCGTGGCGGCCGACGGACCGGCCGGCGGAGCCGGCCGTCCCGTGCTCGCGGTGACCGCCACCACCCGCGAGGCCGACGACCTGGCCGCCGCGCTGGGCAGCCTGCTGCCGGCCGAGCAGGTGGCGGTCTACCCCTCCTGGGAGACGCTGCCGCACGAGCGGCTCTCGCCGCGCTCCGACACGGTGGGCCGACGGCTGGCCGTGCTGCGCCGGCTGGCACACCCGGAGTCGGTGGACGCGCACGGCCGGGCCGGCGCCCTGCGGGTGGTCGTGGCCCCCGTCCGGTCGCTGCTGCAGCCGCAGCTCAAGGGGCTCGGCGACCTGGAGCCGGTGCGGCTCGCCGCCGGTGACGAGGCGGACCTGGAGGAGGTGGCCCGCCGGCTCACCGACATGGCGTACGCCCGGGTCGACCTGGTCACCAAGCGGGGCGAGTTCGCCGTCCGCGGCGGCATCCTGGACATCTTCCCGCCGACCGACGAGCACCCGTCCCGCGTCGAGTTCTGGGGCGACGAGGTCGAGGAGATCCGCACCTTCGCCGTCGCCGACCAGCGCACCATCGAGGGCGTCCCGCAGCTGTGGGCCCCACCCTGCCGGGAGCTGCTGCTCACGCCGGCGGTGCGGAAGCGGGCCGCCGCGCTCGGTGAGGAGCACCCGGAGCTGGCCGAGATCCTCGACCGGCTGGCCGAGGGCATCCCGGTCGAGGGGATGGAGTCCCTCGCCCCGGCGCTGATCGGCGCCGACTCGATGGAACTGCTGCTGGACTGCATGCCGGCCGGCACCCACGTGCTCCTCTGCGACCCGGAGCGGATCCGTACCCGGGCGCACGACCTGGTCCGTACCTCCGACGAGTTCCTCCAGGCCAGCTGGCAGGCCGCCGCGACCGGCGGGCAGGCCCCGGTGGACGTCGGCGCCGCCGCGTTCCGGACCCTCGCCGACGTCCGCGCCCACGCCCGTACGCTGCGCCAGCCGTGGTGGACGCTCGCGCCGTTCGGCCTGGCCGAGGCCGACGCCACCGCGCCGGCCCGGCAGCCGTGGGAGGACGCGCCCGGCGAGGTCGACGTCACCCCGGACGACGCCATCGCGGTCACCCTGGCCGCCCAGCCCGCCCCGCTCTACCACGGCGAGACCGCCCGGGTGGTCGACGACCTCAAGCGCTGGGCCGGCGAGGGCTGGTCGGTCGCGCTGGTCTTCGAGGGGCACGGCCCCGCCCAGCGGGCCGTCGAGGTGCTCCACGACGCGGGCCTCGGCGCTCGCCTGGTCGACCAGGTGCCGACCGCGCCGGCCCCCGGCGAGCTGCTGGTCTCCTGCGGCCGCCTGACCGCCGGCTTCGTCGACGAGGCGTCGAAGTTCGTGCTGCTCACCGGCAACGACGTCACCGGCGGCCGGGGCGCCTCCACCCGGGACATGCGCAAGATGCCGAGCCGGCGACGCAACACCATCGACCCGCTGGAGCTCAAGACCGGCGACCACGTCGTGCACGAGCAGCACGGCATCGGCCGGTACGTCGAGCTGGTGCAGCGCACCGTCAACGGCGCCAGCCGGGAGTACCTCGTCATCGAGTACGCCCCGAGCAAACGCGGCCAGCCCGGCGACCGGCTGTTCGTCCCGACCGACCAGCTCGACCAGCTCTCCCGCTACGTCGGTGGCGAGCAGCCGACCCTGCACAAGATGGGTGGTTCGGACTGGCAGAAGTCCAAGGCCCGGGCCCGCAAGGCGGTCCGTGAGATCGCCGCCCAGCTGATCCAGCTCTACGCCGCCCGGAAGGCGTCCAAGGGGCACGCGTTCGGCCCGGACACCCCGTGGCAGCGGGAGCTGGAGGACGCTTTCCCCTGGCAGGAGACGCCGGACCAGCTGGCCGCCATCGAGGAGGTCAAGCGGGACATGGAGCAGACCGTCCCGATGGACCGGCTGATCTGCGGCGACGTCGGGTACGGCAAGACCGAGATCGCGGTCCGGGCGGCGTTCAAGGCGGTGCAGGACGGCAAGCAGGTGGCGGTGCTGGTCCCCACGACCCTGCTGGTGCAGCAGCACTACAACACGTTCGCCGAGCGGATGAGCCAGTTCCCGGTGACCATCCGGCAGCTCTCCCGGTTCCAGACCCCGAAGGAGAGCGAGCGGACGCTGGAGATGGTCGCCGAGGGCACCGTCGACATCGTCATCGGCACCCACCGGCTGCTCCAGTCGGCCACCCGGTTCAAGTCGCTCGGGCTGGTGATCGTCGATGAGGAACAGCGTTTCGGCGTCGAGCACAAGGAGCACCTGAAGAGCATGCGTGCCTCGGTCGACGTGCTGAGCATGTCGGCCACCCCGATCCCCCGGACGCTGGAGATGGCGATCACGGGCATCCGGGAGATGTCCACCATCGCCACCCCGCCCGAGGAACGGCACCCGGTGCTCACCTTCGTCGGGGCGCACGACGACCGGCAGGTGGCCGCCGCCATCCACCGCGAGTTGCTCCGCGACGGGCAGGTCTTCTACCTGCACAACCGGGTCGAGTCGATCGAGAGGACGGCCCGGCGGATCCGCGAGCTGGTGCCCGAGGCGCGGGTGGCGGTGGCGCACGGCCAGATGGGCGAGGAGGCCCTGGAGAAGGTGATGGTCGGCTTCTGGGAGAAGGAGTTCGACGTCCTGGTCTGCACCACGATCGTCGAGTCGGGCATCGACATCCCGAACGCCAACACGCTGATCGTGGAGCGGGCCGACCTGCTCGGCCTGGCCCAGCTGCACCAGATCCGGGGCCGGGTCGGCCGGGGTCGGGAGCGGGCGTACGCGTACTTCCTCTACCCGCCCGACAAGCCGCTCACCGAGCACGCGCACGAGCGGCTGGCCACCATCGCCCAGCACACCGAGCTGGGCGCGGGCATGTACGTGGCGATGAAGGACCTGGAGATCCGGGGCGCCGGAAACCTGCTCGGCGGCGAGCAGTCCGGCCACATCGAGGGCGTCGGTTTCGACCTGTACGTCCGGATGGTGGGCGAGGCGGTGTCGGCGTTCAAGGGCGAGCGCCCGGAGGAGGAGAACGAGGTCAAGGTCGACCTGCCGGTCGACGCGCACCTGCCGCACGACTACGTCGGCGTGGAACGGCTGCGCCTGGAGATGTACCGCAAGCTCGCCGAGGCGCGCGACCCCGAGCGGCTGCGCGAGGTGGTCGCCGAGATGACCGACCGGTACGGCGAGCCGCCCGCGGCGGTGCAGAACCTGGTGGCGGTGGCCCGGTTCCGGCTGCTGGCCCGCCGGTACGGCCTCACCGACGTGTCGATGCAGGGCAAGCACATCCGGTTCGGCCCGCTACCGCTGCCCGACTCGAAGCAGTTGCGGCTCAAGCGCTACCACCCGGACTCGGTCTACAAGCAGGCCCTCGAACAGGTCAGTGTGCCCCGGCCGAGCACCCGCCGGGTGGGCGGCGAGCCGCTGCGCGACCAGGCGCTGCTGGAGTGGTGCGCCCAGCTCCTCTCCGACGTGCTCGGCGAGCCCGAGGAGCGAGCCGGTTCTGCCCGCCCCGCGGTGGCGAGCGGAAGGTGACGGCGGCAGCCCGCCGCGCTGCCCGGAGCGAAGGCATGATCCGATCCTCCGGAGGGTGGGGGCCGTCACCGCAGCGGAGAGGGCATGAGAGAGTGACGCTCATGCGTGCACGCCGTATCATCGCCGCCGCCAGCGTCGCGGCTCTCGGTGTCGTCTCCCTGACCGCCTGCGGCAGAATGTCGCCGGACGTGGCGGCGTACGTCGGGGACCGTACCTACTCGGTCGACCGGGTGGACGAGGTCTACGACGACGCCCAGACCCGCTTCGCGGAGGCGGTGCGGCAACAGGCCGCCGAGGCCGGCGCCACCCCCACCGCCGATCAGCTGCGCTCGACGGTGACCCGGCAGGACGTGGTGAACCTGCTGGTCAGCATCGACCTCGGCAAGCGGATCGTGGCCGAGCGGGGCCTGTCGGTGGCCGACCAGTACACCGCGGAGCAACTCGCCCAGGAGCTCCGGATGCCACCGCAGGCGGAGTACGCGAAGCTCTGGGGCGAGTGGGTGGACATCTCCATGACGCTGAACCAGCAGCTACCGCCGGCCGAGCTGAGCGACGAGTCGGTGATGGCGGTCTACCACGCCATCGAGAGAACCGGCGGGATCCAGCCGGGGCTGACCGTGGCCCAGGTGCGGCAGCTCTTCGGCGACGGTGGCTTCGTGCGTTCGGCGGCGGCGCTCAGCGCGGCGATGGAGGAGCAGGCTGACAAGGTTCACCTGTCGGTGAACCCGCGCTTCACGCCCCTCGGGGTGCCGTCCTACGTCAACAAGGGCCAGGAGCTGATCTTCTACGCGCTGCCGTACGTCGAGGCGACCAGCCCGGTCACCGATGTCTCGACCCCCGAGCCGGCCGCCACCCCGGCCGAGCAGAACGGGGCGGTGACGCCCTGAGCACCTGCGCCCGGATCGTCCTGCTGGTCACCTCGCCCCGGCTGCCCGCCGGTCTGCTGACCGCCGCCGCCTGGGACGCCGTACGCTCCGCGCCGGTGCTGGCCGGCGCGGAGAGCCGGTTGACGGCGGCGGTCCGGGCGGCGGGCGCCGAGGTCACCGTGGTCGACACCGGCGCCACCCAGGCGCTGCTCGACGCGGTCGCCGGGCACGGTACGGCGGTCTGGCTGGCCGGGCCGACCGGCGACGAGTCGCTGGCCCGGGAGTTGGGGCTGCGGCTGGCCCGGGAGCCCGGGTTGGCCGAGCTGGAGCTGATGTACGGCTCGTGGGATCCGCCCGGCGCGCGGCTGCTCGACGCGGTCGAGGTGATGGACCGGCTGGCCTCCCCGGGCGGTGACCCGTGGAAGCGGGCGCAGACACACCGCAGCCTCGCCGGCTTCCTGCTGGAGGAGTGCTACGAGGCGTACGACGCGATCAGCGACGACGACACCGACGCGCTCCGCGAGGAGTTGGGCGACGTGCTGCTCCAGGTGCTGCTGCACGCCCGGCTGGCGGAGAACCTGC
Organism: Micromonospora sp. KC723; assembly: GCF_004348595.1. Classification (GTDB taxonomy): domain Bacteria; phylum Actinomycetota; class Actinomycetes; order Mycobacteriales; family Micromonosporaceae; genus Micromonospora. Next base: position 12,857 of record NZ_SMKD01000090.1, on the reverse strand, counting down.
CCGAGGGCGAGCGGTGGAACGTCGACGACGTGGCCGGTGTCCTGGTGGACAAGATGGTCCGCCGCAACCCGCACGTCTTCGCCGGTGGCGAGGCGGGCACCCTGGAGGAGATCGAGGCCAACTGGGAGCGGATCAAGCGGACCGAGAAGGCCCGCGCGTCGGTGCTCGACGGCATCGCGCTGAGCCAGCCCGCGCTCGCCCTGGCCGCGAAGATCCTGGAGCGGGCCGGTCGGGTCGGCCTGGTCGTCCCGCCTCCGCTGGCCGACTCGCAGGTCGACCCCGAGTCCAGGCTCGGCGCGAGCCTGCTGGCCACGGTCGCCGCCGCCCGGGCGACCGGCCTCGACGCGGAGGCGGCGCTGCGCCGCACCACCCTCGCGTACGCCGACGCCGTCCGCGCCGCCGAACGCGCCGCTCGCCACTGACCTCGCGTGTCGCCGCCACACCGCCTCCCTCAGCCGCGTTCCGCCGCGAACTGCGGCTGGACGACAGGAGCCGGGTAGGCCGACAGGCTTCCGCACGTTCTCTGCGAGCGGCGGGGGAGGTGATTCCCCGCCGACTCTCCCCGTCATTCGCTGCGTGCGGTTTCCGGACCCGTGATGCGCTCCAGCAACGGCAGGGTGGATCGGCCAGCGGCGCGTCGACGAGACTGCCGGTGCGCTTGATCTCGGTGGGCTCGCGCATCCGTTGCAGGTGCGCGCGGCGCTGGATGTCGAGGTACTCACCGGCGGGGCGGTCCAGCATGAACGCCAGCACGACCTTGGCGAACAGCACCGTCTGTAGATGCGGCTCCGGCTCGACCGGCTGGGTGAGCCACTGCTGCACCTCGGTCGCGCCCAGGTCGGTGATGACGTAGCGCTTGCGGTCGGGCCCGTCGCCCGGGCCGACCTCGCTGATCATCACCTTGCCGTCGCGGGCCAGTCGGCTGAGCGTCGAATAGACCTGGCCGAACGGCAGCGGCTTGCCCCGACCGAAGTACGCGTCGTATTCGCGTTTCAGGTCGTAGCCGTGGCTGGGCTCCCGTTCGAGCAGGCCGAGGAGGGTGATCGGAACGTTCATGCCAGCAGAATGCACCGAGGGTATACACCGCGTATGTAGTTGCCTTGTTCGAGGTTCCGGGTGCGTGGACACCCGGGCCGGCCCGCGTGCCACGGCGGGCGCGCGGGCGTCGGTAGGGTCGGGGGATGGAGTCCTTCGTACCCCTCGCCGAACGGATCGTCGAGGCCCTGCTGGAGAGCCGCCCCGGCCTCGCCACGTCGGTCGGTGACCACCGGTACGACGACCGGCTGCCAGACCTCTCCGCCGACGCGGTCGCGGCGGACCAGGCGATGCTGACGGAGGCCGCCGACGCTCTCGCCGAACTGGACGCGGACGCCCTCGACGTCGACGAGCGGGTCGACCACGCGCTGCTCAGCTCGTTCGTGGACCGGGCGCTATTCGAGAACGCCGAGATCCGCAGCCACGAGTGGGATCCGCTGCGGCACAACCCGGGCCCGCTGCTGCACGCCCTGGTGGCCCGCCCGTACGCCCCGGTGGAGGAGCGGCTGGCCTCCCTGGCCCGGCGACTGGCGGCCGTACCCGACGCGCTGGCGACCGCGCGCGCGACGCTGCGTGACATGCCGCGGATCCACGCCGAGACGGCGGTCGGGCAGTTCACCGGCACGGCGGCGCTGATCCGCGACGAGGTGCCGGAGCTGCTGGCCCAGGCGCCGGCGGGGTACGACCGGCTGGAGCCGGCGGCGACCTCGGCCATCGCGGCGCTGGAGGAGTTCGTGGCCTGGCTGCGCAGCGGCCTGGCCGCCGACGCCGGCCCGGGGCGCGACCCCCGGCTGGGGCGGCGGCGCTGGGAGGCGCGGCTGTGGCACACCCTCGACACGGAGCTGGGCGCGGCGGAGATCCAGCGGCGGGCGTGGGCCAACCTGGACCGGGTCACCGAGGAGATCCGGGCGGCGGCGGTCGAGCTGGTCGGCGGGTCCGCCGACGACGAGACGGTACGCCGGGCGCTGGACCTGCTCGCCGCCGAGCACCCCGACGACCACACGATCGTTGACCTCGCCTCGGTCACCCTGGACGAGGCGACCGACTTCGTCCGGGCCCACGACCTGGTGACGCTGGTCGACGACCCGTGCGTGATCCAGGAGATGCCGGAGTTCGCCCGGGGCGTGGCGGTCGCCTACTGTGACTCGCCCGGCCCGCTGGAGACGGCGGACCTGCCCACCTTCTACTGCATCGCGCCCACCCCGGCGGGGTGGCCCGCGCACCGGGTCGAGTCGTTCTACCGGGAGTACAACGACCACATGATCCGCAACCTGACCGTGCACGAGGCGATGCCGGGGCACTTCCTCCAGCTCGCCCACGCCCGCCGGTACGTCGGCCCGACCCGGGTCCGCCCGCTGACCGAGTCGGGGGTGTTCATCGAGGGCTGGGCGGTGCACGCCGAGGAGCTGATGGCCGGCCTCGGCTTCGGCGGCCTGCCGGTGCGGTTGCAGCAGCTCAAGATGCAGCTACGAATGACCATCAACGCGCTGCTCGACCAGCTCGTGCACTGCGAGGAACTGCCCGAGGCCGAGGCGATGGCGCTGATGACCGGGCGGGGTTTCCAGGAGGAGGGCGAGGCGGCCGGCAAGTGGCGGCGGGCGCTGCTCACCTCCACCCAGCTCTCCACGTACTTCGTCGGGTGGAGCGAGATGGCGGACATCGCCCGGGCCCGGCCGGCCGGGGTGCCGGTGCGCGAGTGGCACGACGCGATGCTGGCGCACGACTGCCCGCCGCCGCGTCACCTGCGTACCCTGCTCGGGATCTGATCCCGCGTCAGGAGGGGGGCGAGCGGCGGTCCACCACGCCGGCGCCGGGCGGCAGTTCGAAGGCGGCGGCGTCCACCGCCGTGGAGAGGCGGCTCAGCGTCACGTCGGCGGCCCGGCCGTCGAGGGTGCCCGTGAAGCTGCCCAGCACGCCCTCGCCGGTCACGCAGGTGCGGAAGGCGCCGGTGGAGCGCCGGACGTCCACGCAGGTGGCGTGGTGCCCGGCCACGGTGGTGTCGCTCTGCGTGATCACCGCGTCGGGGTCGAGGGCGGCATCGGTGAGCAGGCCCATCACCGCCGGTGGAGTGACCAGGCCACGCTTCTTCGCCTCGGTGTAGACCAGCACCGAGGGCTTGGCGGGAGTCACCGTCGGGGACAGCAGGGTGCAGTCGGTACGCCCACCGGCGGTCTCGCACCGGGCGATCGAGTCCTGGGTGACGGTGATCTTGCCGTCCGGCCAGGAGTACGTCGAGCGGAGCGGTTCCTGTGTCTGGGCGACGGAGGCGGTCCGGCCCCCGCCGAGCTGGTAGTCGGCGGCCCAGGTCTCGGCCGACGCCCCGTCCAGCCGTGCGGCCAGGTCGTTGACCAGGTCGGACCGGCCAAGGACCCGTCCGGTGTCGGCCAGGGACTGGCATCCGGTGACGGAGAGCAACGCGACGACCGACACGGTGAGCACGCGGAGCGTGGACGAGACGGCGGGCATGGCGACCAGCCTGGTCGATGAGATCCACCGGACGCAAACCCGTTGCCGGTTGAGGCCGGAGAATCCGGGAATGTCCGGGCCGTCGCGTGGTCCGGGGGGCGGGCCGTGCCCCGGGCGACGCCATGGGCTGGGCCGTCGCCCGATACGCTGCGTTCAACACCTGCCCCAGCCGCACCGTCGCGGCCATACCGGACTCGCACACACGAACGAGGAGCGACTCAGTGGCAACCATCGAGGGAATCGTGGCCCGGGAGATTCTCGACTCACGGGGCAACCCGACGGTCGAGGTCGAGGTGGGCCTCGACGACGGCACGATCGCCCGCGCGGCGGTGCCGTCCGGCGCCTCCACCGGCGCCTTCGAGGCGATCGAGCTGCGCGACGGTGACTCCGACCGCTACCAGGGCAAGGGCGTCGAGAAGGCGGTCGCCAACATCGAAGACAAGATCGTCGACCAGCTCATCGGGTACGAGGCCAGCGAGCAGCGGCTGATCGACCAGAAGATGCTCGACATCGACGGCACGGACAACAAGGCCGAGCTGGGCGCCAACGCCATCCTGGGCGTCTCGCTGGCGGTGGCGAAGGCCGCCGCCGGCAGCGCCGAGCTGAGCCTCTTCCGCTACCTGGGCGGCCCGAACGCGCACCTGCTGCCGGTGCCGATGATGAACATCCTCAACGGTGGGGCGCACGCGGACTCGAACGTCGACATCCAGGAGTTCATGATCGCTCCGATCGGCGCGCCCAGCTTCCGGGAGGCGCTGCGTTCCGGCACCGAGGTCTACCACGCGCTCAAGTCGGTCCTGAAGAAGAAGGACCTGTCGACCGGCCTGGGCGACGAGGGTGGCTTCGCCCCGAACCTGCCCACCAACGCCGCCGCGCTGGACCTGATCGCCGAGGCGGTCGAGAAGGCCGGCTACCGGCTGGGCGCCGACATCGTCTTCGCCCTCGACGTGGCCGCCACCGAGTTCTTCGACAACGGCACCTACACCTTCGAGGGCAGCGCGAAGAGCGCCGAGGAGATGAGCAACTACTACACCAAGCTCATCGGCGACTACCCGATCGTCTCCATCGAGGACCCGCTGTCCGAGGACGACTGGAGCGGCTGGGCCACCCTGACCGCGGCGGTGGGCGACCGGATCCAGATCGTCGGCGACGACCTGTTCGTCACCAACCCGCAGCGCATCGCCCGGGGCATCACCGAGAAGGCCGCCAACGCGGTGCTGGTGAAGGTGAACCAGATCGGCTCGCTCACCGAGACCCTCGACGCGGTGGACCTGGCCCACCGGGCCGGTTTCCGCTGCATGATGAGCCACCGTTCCGGCGAGACCGAGGACACCACCATCGCCGACCTGGCGGTGGCCACCGGCTGCGGCCAGATCAAGACCGGCGCCCCGGCCCGCTCCGACCGGGTCGCGAAGTACAACCAGCTCCTGCGCATCGAGGAGGAGCTGGCCGACGCGGCGCGGTACGCCGGCGCGGGCGCGTTCCCGCGCTACCGTTCCGCCTGAGGACGCGAAGCCTCGGGGGAGGGGTGTGACGATGCAGCAGCGCCGCACACCGGGTGGCCCGCGTCCCGCCCGCCGACCGACCGGTCGGCCGGGCGGGGCCCGCACCCGGGCGTCGGTCCGTGACGGTGGGGTCCGCGCCGAGCCGCGGGCCGGCGCCGGGCGGGTTCGGGGCGCCGAGGGCGTACGCTCCGCGAGCCGTCCCGCCGCCGCCCGGCGTACGGCGGCCGGTGGCGCCATCAAGCGGCTGACCGCACCCCACCCCCGTCGCTTCACCGGGCGGGCCACCGTGCTCTTCGCGGTGCTGATCGCGCTTGCCCTGGCGTACACCTATCCGGTCCGGGTCTACCTCGACCAGCAGGTGGACATCGAGCGGATGGAGGCCGCCCAGGCCGCCCAGCGGGAGGACATCGCCCGGCTGTCGGCCGAGGCCGCGAAGTGGCAGGACGAGGAGTACATCAAGACCCAGGCGCGGGAGCGCTTCTACATGGTCGCGCCCGGCGAGACCCCGGTGATCGTGCTGCACGACCCGGAGGGCGCCGCCCGGGACGCCGCGGCCGGGCGGCCGAAGGCCCCGCAGAAGGACCCGGATCCCTGGTACGACACGCTGTGGTCGAGCGTGCGAGCGGCGAACGACGACCGCCCCGACCAGTGAGCAGCACCCCGGCACCGAACGAGAGATGGGCACCGTGACTGTCGTACCACCGCAGGAGCCGGCGGCGGATTCCGTACCCCCGCCGAAGCGTGAGCCGGCCACGGAGGCCGACCTGGCCGCGGTGGCCGCGCAGCTCGGACGTCCGCCCCGGGGCACCCGCGCGGTGGCCCACCGCTGCCCGTGCGGCCTGCCCGACGTGGTGGAGACGACGCCCCGGCTGGCCGACGGCACCCCCTTCCCGACGCTGTTCTACCTGACCTGCCCCCGGGCGACGGCGGCGTGCAGCCGACTGGAGTCGGCGGGGCTGATGAGGGAGATGGCCGACCGCCTCGCCACCGACCCGGAGCTGGCCGCCCGTTACCGGGCGGCACACGAGGACTACCTCACCCGCCGGCAGGCGATCGGCGAGGTGCCGGAGATCGCCGGTGTCTCCGCCGGCGGGATGCCGGGGCGGGTGAAGTGCCTGCACGTGCACCTGGGGCACGCGCTGGCCGCCGGGCCCGGGGTCAACCCGTTCGGCGACGAGACCCTCGCGCTGGTGGAGAGGTGGTGGGCGGCCGGTCCCTGTGTGGACGTGCCGGCTGCCGAGTGAGCGCGGACGACGTCGTCGTCCGCCGCGCCCGCACCGGGGACGTACGCGGGATCCGGCGGCTCGTGGACACCTACACCGACGACCGGCGGCTGCTCAGCAAGGCCACCGTCACCCTCTACGAGGATGTGCAGGAGTTCCGGGTGGCGGTGACCGGCGACGGCACCGTGGTCGGCTGCGGCGCGCTGCACGTGATGTGGGAGGACCTGGCCGAGATCCGCACGGTCGCGGTCGACCCGGCCTGCCGCGGGCAGCGGATCGGTCACCGGATCGTCGCCGAGCTGATCGAGGCCGCCCGTGAGCTGGGTGTGGCCCGGATCTTCGTGCTCACCTTCGAGACCCGGTTCTTCGCCTCGTTCGGCTTCACCGAGATCGACGGCGCGCCGGTGCCGCAGCCGGTCTACGAGCAGCTGCTCCGCTCGTACGACGAGGGTGTCGCCGAGTTCCTGGACCTGGAACGGGTCAAGCCGAACACCCTGGGCAACACCCGGATGCTGCTGCGCCTGTAGCGGCGGGGCGTAACCGTCACGCCGGGTGATCCCGGCCGCCGATCGCGAAGGCCGGGACGCACACCGGCAGACCGTGGTAAGGCCCGCCACCCTCCGCCACCCCGGCGGTCCGCTGGCGCCGCGTGTCGACCGGCGTCGGTAGGCGGGCGCGGCGGCGCGACTGCCGTAGGGTTGCTGCCGTGACGACGCGTGTGGCCGCCATCGACTGCGGGACCAACTCCATCCGCCTGCTGGTCGCCGACCTGCCGGACCCGTCGGCCGGCCCGCGGGCGCCACTGGTCGACCTGACCCGCCGGATGGAGATCGTCCGGCTCGGCCAGGGTGTCGACCGGACCGGCCGGCTCGCTCCGGAGGCGATCGAGCGGACCCGGGTGGCGCTCGCCGACTACGCCGCCGAGATCGAGCGGCTCGGCGCGGAGCGGGTGCGGATGTGCGCCACCTCGGCGTCGCGGGACGCGGAGAACGCGGGCGACTTCCGGGCCATGGTGGAGCGGACCCTGGGCGTCGCCCCCGAGGTGGTCACCGGCGACGAGGAGGCCCGACTCTCGTTCACCGGCGCGGTGCGTGGCCTGCCCGCCGACGCCGAGCCGCCGTATCTGGTGGTCGACATCGGGGGCGGCTCGACCGAGTTCGTCGTCGGCACCCGCTCCGGCGTGCAGGCGGCGATCTCGATGGACATCGGTTGCGTCCGGATGACCGAGCGGCACCTGCACGGCGACCCGCCGGGGCTGGACGAGATAGCCGCCGCGCAGGCCGACATCGCGGTCGCGGTGGACCGCGCGCTGGCGGCCGTCCCGGGCCGGGAGGTCGCCACGCTGGTCGGCCTCGCCGGGTCGGTCACCACCGTCGTCGCGATCGCGCAGGGCCTGACGGAGTACGACCCGGAGCGCATCCACCACGCCCGGGTGTCGTACGACCGGGTCGCCGACGTGACCGCCGACCTGCTGGCGAAGACCCGCGAGCAGCGGCTGGCCATCCCGGTGATGCACCCGGGCCGGGCTGACGTGATCGGGGCGGGCGCGCTGGTGTTGCGCGTGATCATGGAGCGGGCCGGGCTGCCCTCGGTGGTCGCCTCCGAGCACGACATCCTCGACGGCATCGCCTGGTCCCTGGCCTGACCGGCCGCCGGTTCACCACTGGCCCGGGTGCGGGAGGTCGCCGTCGCCGAACGGGACAGGGGCCAGGCGATTGACGGTATTCCGCAGTGCACAGTAGTGTGTGAAGCGTGGACACCACACAACTACTCAAAGGTGTGCTCGACCTCGCCGTGCTAGCCGTCCTGCGGGACGAGGACGGCTACGGCTACGACATCCTGCGCCGGCTCCGGGTGGCCGGGCTGGAGGAGGTCGGGGACGCATCGGTCTATGGCACACTGCGCCGGCTCTTCGGCGCCGGCCTGCTAACCACCTACGTGGTACCGAGCGAGTCCGGGCCGCACCGCAAGTACTACTCACTCAACGCCGCCGGGCGGGACCAGCTCACCCGCTCCGGCAAGACCTGGCGCTCGTTCGCCACCACGATGGACAGACTGCTCGACGATCGGGGGATGGCGGCATGACCGTCACGGGGCAGGAGATCACGGACTACGTCGGACGGGTGCGGGCCGCGCTGGCCGACCTGCCGCCGGCGCTCCGCGACGAGTTGACCGAGGATCTGCCGGAGCACCTCGCGGAGGTCGCGGCCGAAGGGGACGGCTCGCTGGTGCAGCGCCTCGGTGAGCCGGAGGTGTACGCGGCCGAGCTGCGCGCCGCCGCCGGCGCGGGCGAGCGGGCCGCCGGCAGTCGGAGCCTGGAGTCGCGGATCGCCACCGTCGTGGGCCAGGCCCGCGGCCGGCTGGCCCGCGTCGACGCCCGGCTGGGGCCCCTGCTCGGGTACGCCTCCGCGGGTGAGTTCCTGCGGCTGCTCCGCCCGGCGTGGTGGGTGCTGCGCGGTTACCTGGCCGCCCTGCTGCTCGGCGTGCTGAGCAGCAACGGGCACGTCAGCGTGCTGCCCCGGCTCGGCCACAGCGTCGTCGCCGGAGTCGTCCTGCTGGTGGCTTCGGTGCTCGGCTCGATCTGGCTCGGCCGCAACACCGGCATGCTGAAGCGCTGGTCGCGCCTGGTGATGCACGCCGCCACCGGGGTCCTGGTGGTCTTCGGCACGGTCGTGCTGGTGCAGGCGGACGAGCGCGCCAACTGGGACAGCCCGTACGGCTACGACACCGTCTCCGTGGGGAACCCCTACGAGCAGGTGCAGGACGTCTACGTCTACGACAGCGAGGGCCAACTGGTCGAGAACGCGCGGCTGTTCGACCAGAACGGCACCCCGATCCGGCTCGGCTGGCCGGCCTGCGACGATCCGGCTCTGCCCGAGGTCAATCCGGTGCAACGCGGTTACCCGTACTGCCCGGAGCAGGCGCCCTTCCGGCCCCGTCCACCGGTCGCCGTCCCCGCCGTCCCCGGGGGCGCGCCGACGCCCGGCGCCCCGACTCACACCGCGACGCCGACGGCTGACCCGACGACCGGTGCGGCGCCGACGACCGGTGCGGCGCCGACGGAGCCGGCGACCGGCGCCACCCCGACGCCGGGGGCGCCCGCAGCGGGCGACCCGGCCCCGACCGCCCCGCCGCGGACCCGGTGAGTATCGACCCCCGGAAATGGCTGAACGGCTGAGTCCGGCGGGGCAGCAGGGTTCGATCTTGGTGGCTACGGTGTCGTCTGCTCACTGCCCCGTCACGGGAAGGAACGTCATTGACCGAGCAGGTCGCACCGTCCGCCACCCCACAACCCGGCACCACCGAGCCGCCGGCGGCGCAGCCCGACCCAGCCGCCGCGCGGCCGGTCCCGTCCCCCGCCGAGCGGGTGCCGGGCGATCCGCAGCCGTCGGTCCCGGCCGGGTCGGCGGACGAGACGGGTGACGAGCCGGCCGGCGAGGTGGCTGAGGCGGACGAGCCGGACGAGACGGCGGACGAGCCGGCGGACGAGCCGGACGGCGAGCGGCCGGGGGCGCTGGCCGCCGGGCTCGGCGTCCTCAAGGCGCTCGCCGTCGTCGCCGCGGTGGTCGGGCTGCTCGTCGTCGCCGCACTGAAGTTCGGCGCTGCCGAGGCCCTCGCCGACCTGCTCCGACCCAACCCGGTGCAGCGGGCTGGGGCCGGTGACTGCCTGACCGAGTTGCCGCAGGTCAGCGGCGCGGAGGAACGGACGGTACGGGACGTCGCGGTCGTCGACTGCGGCTCCGCCGAGGCGGCGTACACGGTGGTCGGCCGGGTGCCCGAGCAGACCCAGGAACAGGCCCGGTCCGGCAAGGCCTGCGAACAGTTCGTCGCGCCCGGCCAGGATGGCTACGTCTTCTACAACATCCCCCCGGGCGAGAAGGGCTACCTGCTCTGCCTGACGAAGAAGGGTTGACCGCAGCTCACCGGCGGCGGCGCGGGCCTCGTCCCGCGCCGCCGCCGGTGTAGCCGGACTTCCGTCGAGGTGAACGGGAGGTATATGCCACTGTTCTCGCGTCTTCCCGGCGCGTCCACGGCGTGGCAGGCTACCGGCACGTACGACCACTGTGCGACCAGCCAACGATGACTGACCGTCAGGAGGCAGACCCATGGGCGAGATGGTGAGCTACACCGGCACCGGGGGGACTCGCGACGGGTATCTCGCGATACCCTCCAGCGGTGCGGCCAGCCCGGCGGTCATCGTCATCCAGGACTGGTGGGGGCTGGTACCCCACGTCCGGGCCGTCGTGGACCGGTTCGCCGAGGCCGGTTTCGTCGCCCTCGCCCCCGACTTCCGGCACGGCGCACCGGCCAGCAAGCCGAGTGAGCCACGGCAGATGCTGAACAGCGCGCAGATGGACGAGGCGGCGGCGGACATCGCCGCCGCCGCGGAGTACCTCACCGGCCGGCTCGACGTCACCGGCAAGGTCGGCTGTGCGGGGTTCTGCGCCGGCGCCAGCCTGGCCCTCTGGGCGGCCACCCACTCCGAGCGGATCGTCGCCACCGCCGCCTTCTACCCCCGGCTGCCCTGGGAGGGGATGAGCCCGGAGTGGACCGACTACGCGGGCAAGGCCGCGCTCGTGCACTGCTCCGAGGCCGACGGCACCTCCACCGCCGCCGGGGTGCAGACCGTCCGGCGGGCCGTCGAGGCAGCCGGCGGCACCTGCCAGACCTACGACTACCCGGGCACCGCGCACGCGTTCTTCAACGAGGACCGACCGGAGCACTACGACCAGCGGGCCGCCGCCACCGCCTGGGCCCGTACCCTCGAACTCTTCCGGGCCAAGCTTGGCTGAGGCCCGTACCCCCGACGAGGTGGTGGCCCGCGCCGCGCGGGCGACCGACCTGACCGACCTCGACGGCGCGGTCAGCGACTGCTTCGCCTGCCCCCGGCTGGTGGCCTGGCGGGAGCAGGTCGCCCGGACGAAGCGGGCGGCCTTCCGCGACCAGGACTACTGGGGGCGCCCGGTGCCCGGTTTCGGCCCGCCGGACGCCCGGATCGCCATCCTCGGCCTGGCCCCCGCAGCCCACGGCGGCAACCGCACCGGCCGCATCTTCACCGGCGACCGCTCCGGCGACGTGCTGTTCGCCGCGCTGCACCGGGCCGGCCTGGCCAACCAGCCGACCAGCGTGGCCGCCGGCGACGGGCTGGCGCTGCGCGACGTGCGCATCTTCAGCGCGGTCCGCTGCGCCCCGCCGGACAACAAACCGACCCCGGCCGAACGGGACACGTGTGCCCCGTGGCTGCACCGCGAGGTCGCGCTGATCCGGCCCACCCTGCGCGTCGTGGTGGCGCTGGGCGCCTTCGCGTGGGCCGCCTGGTGGCCGGTGCTGCACCGGGTGTACGCCATCCGCCCGCCCAGCCCGCGACCGGTCTTCGGCCATGCGGCACACTGGTCCGGGACGGCCGCCCCCACCCTGCTCGGCTGCTACCACGTCAGCCAGCAGAACACCTTCACGGGACGGCTTACACCAGGGATGCTGGACGACGTGTTCGCCCGGGCGAAACAACTCGCCGGGGTGGACTGAACCGCGTGGGACGGTGGCGATGGACCTCGGCGTGCTGCGCAGATGGTGGCCCGTCGCCGCGATGGCCCTCCTGCTCGCCGCCGCCGCGCTCGCCGCCGGCCACTCCTCGATCGGCGCCAGCCGCATCCCGCCCGCCGCCGACAACATCCCGTACGTCCCGCAGTACCCGACCGCCGAACCGGCACCCTCGATCCCGATCGAACCCCGCGACGGCGCGGAGGCCACCCAGGCGAACGTGCCGCGCTGGATCGCCACCGTGGCGGTCGTCCTGGTCGGACTCGCCGTCCTGGCCGCGCTCGGCTACCTGACCTGGACGCTGCTGCGGGGCGCGTTGCGCCGCACCACCCGCGCCGCGCCGGCCGCCCGGGCCCGGCGCACCGCCGAGGGCACCGCCCGGGAGGTGGTGGCCGCCCTCGACGCCGGCCTGGTCGAGTTGGACGACGCCGACACCGACCCCCGCACCGCCGTGATCGCCTGCTGGGTGCGGCTGGAGGAGGCCGCCACCGAGGTCGGCGTGCCGCGCCGCACCGGCGACACCCCTACCGACCTGGTCACCCGGCTGCTCCGGGGCGACCCGGCCGCCGGAGTGCCCGCCATCGCCAGCGCCGACGTGCTCGACGGCTTCGCCCACGTCTACCGCGAGGCCCGGTACGCCACCCACACCGTGGACGCGCGGACACGCGACCAGGCCCGGGCCGCGCTGCGCCGGCTGCGCGGCGAACTGGCCGTCCTCGCCACCGCCGCCGACGAGGTGCCGGCATGAGCGCGTGGCAATCGGGGGTGACCGGTTGAGCGCGAGGAGCGAGCCGGGTTCGCGAGCCCGGCAGCCGCGAACGGGGTGGGTTCGGTGAGCGAGCGGACGGGCCTCGACGACCTGCTCAGCTTCGAGGAGGAGCCGCCGACCCGTCCGGGACGCGCGCGGGGCCGCCCGGCGCGGGCGGTCCTCCGCGCCCTTCTCGTGGCCGCCGCGGCGACCGCGGTCGTCCTGGTCGGACTGCGTGCCGTCGGGCTCCAGCTCTCCGTCTGGATCGTGGTGGCCGGTGTGCTCGCGGTGCTGGCCGTACGGCGGGTCACCGGCGCGCTCGCCCCGCCGCCCCCGTCC